>JBGTGK010000105.1:0-21036 GCA_041746795.1 Phormidesmis sp. | reverse complement strand
ACCGAAAGGGCGATGGAGAACCCGGCATTAAGACCTTATGGCGCGGTTATACCAAGCTTCAGCACCTAATCGAAGGAACTCAACTGGCAAAGAAATGGTAGGTGCTACAGCACTTTCAGCAACTTCTGCCTAATGGATAGCGTTGTATACAGGTACCACAATCGAGAGAACAGGAGGGTTTGAATGGCTCATTTTGCCTCAGAAATGCCTCAGAAAAAGTAAGCACCACCAAAGGCGGATTGACTGGCAAAACGGGCGTCGAAAAGGCCAAGTGAGTAGCCTTTTCGCAGTCTTTTTTCGTCGTTGCTTTCTCTAGCACAGGTGAAGCCTCAGGCATCTAGCTCTACGATCGAAGCTACAGCCTAACCCGTAAATATCCATAGCATAGAAGTCTTATGAGCTGCACCATAGTTCAATAAAGGGTCGCAACTCACCCATCAATAGGTAGAACTACTGCCCTAAACCTAGCAAAATCGCTAGTTGGCAGATCGAAAAGCTTCGTTACTTCACTGATGACTTACGACCGCAGCCTGCTTTTAAGAAGCTTTCATGAAGAGAAGAAGCTTTTGACGAAGTAATGTTCAGAGCCAGATGTGAACGCTACGGTTTTTCTGGGGAAGGTGAACAAAGCACAATAGGAGCCGATAAAAGGAGCCGATAAAACGACAATAAAAAAGCAGAGCAGTAAGCTCCGCTTCCTTATCAGAAATGGCGAACGAATAACTTACCCTCGCAGAGGGCGTAAAGCCTTGAGCCTCTACAAATTGCGCTTCTACAAATAGGCTCTATGACTAGATACTCTATGACTAGGTAGTAGCTAAGAGCCTTGCTGCGCCTCTACTCGTCTTCGTCTTCGTCATCCTTAGAGGGATACTCAAAGCTATTAGATTGATTGGTCAGTACAGATTTCCCTAGGGAGAGTGCCCGCTGAGCTTGCAGAGCTGCCTTACGATTCCAGGTAGCTCTGCGGCTGTCGCGTTTGGATTTTGAGGTTTTCTTTTTGGGAGCTGCCATGAGCCTGCGTGTTTAAAAGATTGAAATAGCTTTGTAAGTGTAGTTCATTTTCGAGGGCGGCGAAAGGGGGGGGGTGAGAAAAAACGCAAATATAGTGCATTAGAAGTGCTGGAAGCTTTTATGGGTGATGGGCGTCGCTGAACCGCTATCTGAATCGCTATTGGTAGAGGGAAAAATTTGTACAGCGCCTGTAGATGTCGTGATGCCAATGCTGGTGGCAAAGCCGGTTTGAATGAACTTTTGAGCTAGCGCAGACGGCAAACAAAGCACTAACTCGAAATCTTCTCCACCGTAAAGCGCCCAGTCTAGTGCGGTTTGGGGGCCAACCTTATCGCTGAGTCCTGGAGGGAGTGGGATGTGCGATCGCACCACATCCATCCCCACGCCGCTGCTTTGACTTATATGCAGCAGCGCATTGGCTAACCCATCGCTGCTGTCCATGCCTGCAATAGTAGGATAAGGGTCATGGCCGTTTTGTTCGATTAGGCGGCGGAGCTGAGCGATCGCATCAAACCTCGGCACTGGCCTTTGATGAGCCCCTATCCATACCTGAACGTACTCAGCCGTCCGATCAGCTTCTAATTCCTTTAACAGTAACGCTAGCCCAGCCCGTGAGCCGCCATGAGGACCCGTTACTACCACAGTCATGCCCGCCGTAGCCGTGTGGCGATAGATAGCCTGATCAGGTAGCACCTCCCCCAAAGCCGTAATCGACAGCGTACGCAGGCTGCACCGACACAGATCGCCGCCGTAAATCACACCGCCATAGCTTTCCAAACAGTCTGAAATTCCTCGGTAAAGCTCTTTTATCCAGGCCCATGAGGTCTGCTTTGGTAGGCCCAAGCTGAGGGTAATGCCCAAAGGCGTCGCGCCCATGGCGGCTAGGTCGGACAGGTTAGCAGCCGTGGCTCGCCAGCCGACTGAGTATGGGGGGGTGGTGCGATCGCTAAAATGCACGCCTTCGGTTAGCATATCGGTCGTCACGGCTAGCTCGTACCCTGGCTGCGCTCTCAGCAAGGCGGCATCGTCACCTACTACGCCAGCAGGACAGAATGCCTTCAGCCGATCAATCAGCGCTAGCTCGCCAATCTCTGCAATGGTTTCTTCCACTCACTAAGATCTCTGTTGAATATGCCAAATATGCAGGGGAGGGCAGGTTTCATACCTACCCCTACGCGGTTTTTTGGTTTGGTCTTGGGGTTATGCCTGGGGCTGTACCAAATTTTCTAACCCATTGACTACCTTGGCCGAGATAATTTTGTCATCTGCGCTGAGCTTTCGCAGCGTATCTTGTCCATCAATTGTGTAGCCAAACACCGCATAGCGACCGTCCAGCATATTGCGGCCCGCAGGCGTCAGCCCAGCCTCAAACAAAAAGAAGAAAAACTGGGAGGAGCCGCCGTTGTTGTCATTGCCAGGACGGGCCAGGGCCAAGCTGCCGTACGAGTTAAATGGCAAAACCGGCTTGTCCATGTAGCGGCCAATCTCTTCTAGCGTCACGCCGTAGGTAGGCGCATCGTCATCCTCTACCAAAATCTCCATCGGAATAGCGCGATATTCCTTGGTCTTCGGGTCAATGTAGCCTTCTGCATCGCCCTTAGGCTGGCCCGTTTGCAGCACGTAAAAGTCTTCAGCTCGAATGAAGGGCAAGCCGTCGTAAAACTTTTTGTTGACCAAATCGACAAAATTGCCTGCGGTCACTGGCGCACTGTAGCCGTCGGCAACGACCGTAATGTCGCCCTGAGTTGTCGTGAACTGAACGGTAGCTCGACCTTTGAGCTGAGGCAGGCTGTCATATTCCTCAGGAACTTCAAAGGGATAGCCGTCTACCATCAGCTCTTCTAGCTCGCCGACCTGGCCTAGTAATTTTTTGCGCTCTGTCCATACGCCTTCTTTGTCCTTATTCTCGGCAGCCTCGCGGATAGGCGAAATGCCCGCAACAATGCTATCTAGCAGCTCACCTGCTTGGGCCTGACTACCTGCGGGCACAGCGGCTAAGATGGCATTTCGCTTGCGCTTTAAAATGCGCTCTACTTTAGTCACATCCTTCTTAATTGGCCCCCAACGCTTGCTGCGCAGCCACTCCGATAGACCTTCCAATTCTCCCTGCACCTGGCGAATTTCTGTGTTGTCAATCGGCAGCGAGTATCGCAGCAATGCCGCTCCATCGGTAACTGCATTGCCGGGCGGTAGTCCGGCTTGAGCAGGCGCAGCAACCAGTACACAGCTCAGAAACACGGCTAGCCCCAAGGCGAGGCTCAAAAGGGAGCGGATTGACAGAGACTTTCGCAAATTCATGGAAAAATAAATAGGCTCTTGATAGGCGTTCACTTAATTGATCTTGCCATAGTGTGGGTCATAGTTCGGGTATCGGTGACGTTATCTATATCTCGTTATCTATATCTATAGACACGTAGCCGTGGGCAACTTACCTCCGGGCTGTACAATTAATGCCGATTGTATTAGCACACCTTCGCTATCCACCATGATTTCAAGCAATGATTTTCGCACCGGCACCAGCATTGAGCTAGATGGCTCGGTGTGGCGCGTCGTTGAATTTTTGCACGTAAAACCCGGCAAGGGCTCTGCGTTTGTGCGAACGAAGCTAAAAAACGTACAAACCGGCAGCACCGTAGATAAAACGTTTAGAGCGGGGGAAACTATGACCCAGGCTGTACTCGAAAAAAATACGATGCAGCATACTTACAAAGAGGGCGATCAGTACGTATTCATGGATATGGATACGTATGAGGAAGCGCGGCTGAGCGAGGAGCAAATTGGCGATCGCGTCAAATACCTCAAAGAAGAAATGGAAGTCACCGTCCTGATGTGGAATGACAAGGTGCTTGAGGTAGAGCTACCGAACTCGGTAACCTTGGAAGTGATTCAAGCCGATCCGGGCGTAAAAGGCGATACCGCGACCGGCGGCACTAAGCCTGCCACCGTTGAAACGGGCGCTCAGGTGATGGTGCCCCTGTTTATTTCTCAGGGCGAAAAAATAAAAATTGACACGCGCAACGACACCTACCTAGGCCGAGAAACCTAGAGGCTGAGAAAACTGTGGGCCAGGCAAACTATGGGCCAGGCAAAACTCAGGTTTTGATAGGTGTGTGCATTAAGACATGGAGCTTTTAATTCAGTGAATCTTAGTTTCAACGAACTCCGCGAGCTGGTGGCGGCGCTCAATCAGTCCGACATTGCGGAGCTAACGCTTAAAAATACCGAATTTGAACTGACCTTACGGAAGCCCTCTGCCCTTCGATCCGAGGTTGTCGTAAGCTCCACAGCCGCTCAGCCAGCGGTACCGCTGGCTCTATCGCCGCCAGCGCCTGTCAATTTGCCTGCCCTAACGGATACCTCTGAGTATGCCTCGCCGCCGCTGCCCTCAATAGATCCCTCTCTAGTCGAAATTACCTCACCGATGGTAGGCACGTTCTATCGATCGCCGACGCCCGATGAGGCTTCGTTTGTGGAAGTAGGCGATCGCATTCAAGCAGGGCAAACGGTATGCATTATTGAAGCCATGAAGCTGATGAATGAGCTAGAAGCTGAAGTCTCAGGCGAAATTGTAGATATTTTAGTTGAGAATTCTGAGCCTATAGAGTTTGGCCAGCCGCTAATGCGAGTACGCCCTGCCAAATAGAATGGCCAATGTTTGCTACCCTTATATCTGCTACCTTAGAGGGGCGACAGATGAGCTATCAAGGCTAGCGGCAGGCCATTCAAAGAGAGACCCCCAAAAGCGGCCAAGCAAGCGGCTAGGAAAAAAGGTTAGAGAAGCTAACGGACTGCTTATCAGTAACCTCACGGTTGAACTTTGACTAGTCTGCACTTAACCCTAGTGGTATCTCACTTTTGTCAGCGGCTATAGGTCGCAGGGCAACCAGGTGCGAGAAACGCCAATTTACTGCACTTATTGCACTTGGACGCAGCGAAGTTGTACTCAGGAGGATAACAATGACAGAAGGCATCACGAAGAACAGCACCCGCAAAGAGCAATCTCCCAACGCCAGGTCTGCCACTTACGCTTCTTCCACCCCCAGCCGACTGTATCATCGCCTAGAAGAAGCCTTAAACTCCGGCAGCGAAGTTTGGTTCCGAATGCCCGGCACGAGGCTCGTCGGCATTCCCATTTTCCTTGACACTGACTATGTAGAGGTCGTTGATGTCGATGTGGCCGAAGGCTTCGAAGACGAAGAACTTCCTGATGATCCCTACCAGCGTACCGTGTGGCTCATTCGTCTTGAAGAAATCAGCGCCATTTCCTATGCCACCGACCGCTGGAGCAAGGAACGTTTTGAAAGGCTGTTAGAGCAGTCTCATAAAGACGATAGCCGAGATGACGGCAGAGAGGATGGCCGAAACGATAGCCGAGATGACGGTAAGGAAGATACGTTCGCCGACTGATTTTGCTTTGACCGCACATCAGTAAATACTTCAGTAAATCCTATAAAGCCCTCACTTTCTCAAAAAGTAAGGGCTTTTCTTGTACGTGCAGGCGGAGGGCATCTACAAGGGAGGCCCCTACGATGGGGTGTTGTGTTGAATTGCTTCTAAACTGCGGAAATAACGACCGCCAACGCCTGTTAGGAAGGCGATGTAGACGATGAGCTGGAGCAGGTAGATGTGGTCTCGATAGCCCAGCAGCGTTTTGAATAAAATGCCGGGGAACTGCTTGTCGGGCAAGAAGCTGCTGGCGTCCCACAGCAGGGGGCCTAAAATGCAGGACTCGGTGCTAATGCACAGATCTATATTGGGCTGATTGAGCATACTGATAGCGGTGATGGCTGCGTCTAGGTTTTTGAACACTGAAACGACGAGGCCTGCCACGATCAGCAGTAAAAAGACGCCCATGACTTGAAAAAATAGCCTGAGGTTTATTTTTACCCCAAATTTGAATAGGCCAACGCCAATGGCAAATGCGCCGAGTAGGCCAGCGATCGCCCCCAAAATTCCCGCTGCGCTCTGTTGTAAATTGCTAAACAAAAAAAGTACGGTTTCAAACCCTTCCCGCAGTACCGCAATGCACACCAGGCTAAAAATGCTGACGCTCGCTCCTTCAGAATCTGCCAAAGCCTCTTGAAGTGAGCCTTCTACATTGCTTTTTAGACTTCTAGCCTGCTGCGTCATCCAAATCAGCATCCAGCTAAGCATAACCACGGCAATGCTGCCAAAAATAACCCCTAAAAAGGGCTTAACAACAGACTGTATGGTAGGGGCCACATATTGCACGCGGCTGAGCGTAATGCTAAAGAAAAGTCCAATCAAAACGCTGCCCGCGATGCCCGCAGCGACGCCGCCGTAAACCCATTTGTTGAGTTCGCTGCGGTTGGCCTTACTCAAACAGGCTAAAACGATGCCAACTACCAGCGCTGCTTCTACCCCTTCTCGCAGGGTAATGACAAAAGTTGGAACGGCTTGGGAAAAATCCATGGGTGCATACCGCAGCAAAAGACCGCAGCGAAAAACAGTCTCAGGGCAATGCTTTTATTATTGCTTAAATTGCTCAGGCCATGAGCCAATGGACATCAACGTGAAGTTTTTGACATTAAATATTTGATATCAATGCTGGCCTTAAGCTAGCCCAATCTCTTTTAGTCGCTGGTGAAGGTAGTGTGCCGCCGTTTGGCTCGGGAATTGCGCGGTGCCTGTCGTGCGCTCTACGCACTCAGATAGGGGAGTCAGGTCAAACTCGGGGCGCGGATGGACAAAAAAGGGCATAGAGAAGCGGCGATCGCGGCTACTGTTAGGATTTACCACGCGGTGAGTAGTGCTCTTGAGCAGGCCGTTGCTCAAAGCCTGGAGCATATCGCCCGTATCGACAATAATTTGGCCTGGGCCGGTGTGAATAGGGAGCCATTCACCATCGGGCTTGAGCAGCTCTAATCCTGGCGTAGTGGCTTCGCACAGCAGGGTAATCAGGTTGATGTCTTCGTGGGGAGCGGATCTTTGGCTAGCGGGCGCTACATCGGGTGGAATCGGCGGATAGTGAATAACGCGCAAAATAGTGCTGCCTTCAGCTACCTGAGGAGAGAAAAAGCAGCTGGGCTGCTGTAGGTACTGGGCGCAGGCTTCCATCAAATGGCTGGCGCAGATTTCTAACTGTTGAAATAGCGTTGACATGACCGGCTCAAACTGGGGCACTTCTCTAGGCCAGACATTTTCAAGTCGCCCGACGTGCCAGAATTCTTTTAGGTCTGGGGCGCTGCTGTTTTTGGCATGTTCTTTGCCAAAGCAGGTAAACCCTCGTTGACCCTTGAGCCTGTCCAGGTCGTACTGAGCTTTGGTTTCTTCTGGCAGGGCAAAAAATGCTTCGGCGGCTCCATAGGCGGCGTCGATGATGCGCTGTTCTACCCCGTGATTGACCAGGGTAAAAAAGCCAAATTCTGAGAGGGCCTGTCCAAACGATTGCGTAAAGGCGTCAGCTTTCTGAGAGCGCCTTTGAGATCTTTGGGAGCCCTCTTTAGGGTTGCCAATAAAGTCTTGTAGATCTAAAACGGGGATGGTTTGAGTGGCTGTCATGGCCTGAGCACAATAAGGGATTGAGGAGGGAGGTAGACTGTCCAGGGTAGCGGCTGTTGTTGGAGCTGATGCCAGGCCTCGTGAGCAAGCGTTGCCTGTAGATGGTAGTCGGCGGAACTCTCTGCGGGGGTATGCAGCTTGACAAAAAGATTGACTTTATCGGGCAGAGGCCAGTGATGAGCAGGCCAGCAGTAGGCCTGGTTGTCGGGCAGGTGCTTGTCGGCTAACTGTTGATCTACTGAGTTTGGAAAAGCTATTCTAACAGGTGCCTCAGATGGGGTTTGATAGCTCCCATACTTAGTTACGGCAATAAACAATACGTTTTGTGGGCGAATGCCTACAGAGAAGGCTTCTAGTGCATGTTTAGGAATGCGATCTGGATGTATTTGAAGCGTCATTGTCCAGCGCTGTGCGTAGGCTGCTGTGCCGGTAGCCGTTAGGCTGGCCGTAGAGAGATTATAGGGGCCGGTAAGCTGGGCTGTCGCCTCTAACTGCGGCTGCTCAAAAACGCTGGCTGGCTTGTCCTGCCGTAGCGCTTGGCCGTTATGTAGAACGAGCAGCTGACTAGCTCGGTAGGCTTCGGTGAGGCTGTGAGTAACGAGTAAAACGGTGCCAGGATAGGTGCTGAGGCGGCTGAAGAGCTGTTGGTTGAGGCGCGATCGCAAGTGAGTATCCAGCGCTGAAAAAGGCTCATCTAACAGCAGCATCCGAGGCCGAGTTGCGAGCGCCCGAGCCAAGGCCACCCGCTGCTGCTGCCCGCCCGAAAGCCGGTGCGGATAGTCGCTGGCAAAGTCGCTCATGCCCACAGCAGCTAGCTCTTCAGCCACTCTTTGAGCTAATTTATCAGCTGACTTGGTGCGATCAGATGCGCGATTATAAGCCCGATCAGAAATCCCAAAGGCAACGTTTTGAGCCACCGTGAGATGGGGAAAGAGCGCGTAATTTTGAAAGAGCAGGGCGATCGCGCGATCGCGGCTCGGCAGGTTAATCCCAAGCGCGCTGTCGTATAGGACGCGATCGCCCAGCACAATGCGACCACTATCGGGCGTATCTACCCCTGCCAGGCAGCGCAGCAAAAGACTTTTACCTGCCCCCGATTCCCCCAGAATCCCGACCAAAGGATCTGCCGTATAAAATTTCACCCGCAGGGTAAATCGCGGCAGTCGCTTAAGCACATCAACCTCTAACCCCCTGCCTCTAGAAGCTTCAGACGGCAGGCACCCACAGCCCCTTTTAGGCCACCAGCGCCCCCCCATTGATGCCCCCCATTTACCGGGAAAATACCGCAGCGCAACTGCTCCCGAATCCCCGAATCCACTCACCCCATTAGCCAAGGCCACCGACACCGCAGAAATCACCACAATCACCGCCGTCCACCCAGCCGCCGTTCTAAAATCTCCCCCCTCCACCGCAAAATAAACCGCCATCGGCAGCGTTTGAGTTTTCCCTGGAATATTGCCTGCCAACATCAGCGTCGCCCCAAACTCGCCCAGCGCCCGCGCAAAAGCTAACAAAGTCCCTGCCATTAATCCTGGCCCTGCTAAAGGCACAGCCACCCGACTAAAAACCTCCCACTCCGAAGCACCCAGCGTCCGCGCCACCTGAGGCAGCTGCGAGTCAACCTGATCAAAAGCCGCTCGCCCGGTGCGATACATCAGCGGGAAAGAGACCACAACAGCGGTAATCACAGCCGCCCAGCCGGTAAAAACAATGCTTTGAGAGATGTGGTTAAAAGGGGCTGGTAGCAGGCTCAGCGGCCCCTGATTGCCCAATAGCCACAGCAGCAAAAAACCAACGACCGTAGGCGGCAACACCAGCGGCAGCAGCAGCGTGCTATCTAGCAAAGTTCGGCCCCGTCCCCGGTAGCCTGCCATGAAGTAAGCCGTCGGTACACCGAGTAAAAACGTAATCAGGGTAGCGCCGAGCGCAACTTTAAGCGAAATCAGAAGGGGCATTAAAAATGATGAAAGAGGGTTTAGCGTGGTGCCGTAAAGCCAAAGCGTTGAAACGTTTGGGTGGCCGCAGGTGTCGTTAAAAAGTCGATGTACTGCTGAGCTGCATCGGGATGCTCACTGCGCTGAAGGACGGCAATCGGGTAGCGGATGGGCGGATGAGTGCTTGAGGGCGCGATCGCAATCACCTTCACCTTATTTGAAATTTGAGCATCCGTTTTATACACCAGCCCGGCACTCACATTGCCGCTTTCTACAGCCGCCAAAACGCCTCGCACGTTGCTAAAAAAGACGAGCTGTGGCGTGAGATCAGGTAGCAAATTTAGCGCCTCTAGCGTCGCTTGCGCATACTGGCCTGCCGGAACGCTCTGAAATTCGCCAACGGCCAGCTTTTCAGCCTTCACTCGAAAGCTAGCCAGATCCTGGAAGCCAGTGAGCGGGCTGTCTTGTGGCGCAACTAACGCTAGCTGATTGCTCAGCAGGTCTTGCCGTGACGCCGTGCGAATGAGCCCTTTTTTAGCTAGCTCATCCATTTGCTTGGGGCTCGCAGACAAAAAAATATCAGCCGGTGCGCCCTGCTCAATCTGCTTTTGTAAGATGCCTGAGCCACCCAGGTTGTAAGTAGTTTTAACGTCAGGATGCGCTTGCTCGAACAGCGGATCAACGGCATCGAGAGCATTTTGCAAGCTAGAAGCAGCGGAAATAGTCAGGTTAACTGTGCTTGGCGCTTCACTCGATGGCGGCAATGAGGGGGCGCAGCCAAAAAGCGCTAGCGCGACGAGTGAAGCTATGACTGGTTTGATATGCGCTATGGCAGAATTCATCACGTTTGCAAAAGCGGTAGAGTTTACAATGGCTTACAAGTCATGCTTTACAAGCTATGGAGCGTTTTGTCATCACGCTGCCATCGTAAGATTATCCCAATCTTCTACGTGCTGCTTCGATTTTTAGCTCATTTGCCTTAATGCTTTCCATAAAATCTTTGATCGTCGATAAATTTTTATCTGTTTGGTGGGCTGTGGTGATTCTTTTGCTAGCGCTACCGTTTGCCGTGTGGGTAATAAACTTTGCTACAGCGACTGCTCAGCCCAGCACCTGCCAGTCATTTAACGGGCATGAAGTGTGTGCGGTGAGCGTGCGGCGCAGTGCGGCTCGCTATTGGGAATATCGCGCGGTGGTGAATATTGATGGCATCAGGCAGCCATTGGAGCTTTATAACTGCCGCGATCGCACCCGCACCCTAGCCAGTGACGGCACCCTCGTAGCTTTTCTAACCGATCAAACCGGCGACTGGATTTGCCAGCTCACCAAGCCGAGCCCTGCTAGCCAGCTCACTGAGCGCATTAATATTAAGATCCAGTAATCGAGATCAAGCAAGATCCTACGCCTCGATATCTGCCTCTATATCTAGAGTGGTTGGCCCTGACGTGTAGCTGTTGAGCAGAGCGATCGCATTTGCCAGCGTGTCTGCCTCTGCTACTGGCTTATCGTCTCGCCAGCGTAAAATGCGCGGAAATCGCACGGAAATACCCGACTTGTGCCGCTTGGACTCAGCGATCCCCTCAAAGCCAATCTCAAATACATGCAGCGGTTCAACCGACCTCACCGGGCCAAATTTTTCAACCGTATGACGACGAATCCAGCGGTCGAGCTTTTCAATCTCTTTGTTGTCTAAACCCGAGTAAGCCTTGGTAAAAGGTACCAGAGCGCCGCCTTTCCACAGGGCAAACGTGTAGTCGGTGAAAAGGTTAGCCCGTTTGCCCGTGCCCGCCTGCGCGTAAATCAGCACGGCGTCTAGCGTCATGGGGTCTACCTTGTGCTTCCACCAGTAGCCCCGCTTGCGACCTACTAAATAGGGACTGTCTAAGGCTTTGAGCATGAGGCCCTCTGCCCCGTACTGGCGTGATTGCGATCGCCATTTCTGAATATCGTCAAAGCTCTCAAACGGCAGCGATTTAGCAATGACAATGCGGTTTTTAGCTACTGTATCTGGATCATTTTTAAAGCTGGTGTCAATGAGTTGAGTGAGGAGGGTGCGGCGTGATCGCAGGGTCTTTTGCCGAATATCTTCCCCGTCTTTTTCCAGCAGATCATAAGCAATGAAATACACCGGATTTTCGGCCCTGAGCTTTTTGCCTACCGTCTTGCGTCCCAGGCGCTTTTGCAAGTAGTTAAAGTCCAGCGGACGAAGGGTGCCATCATCGCTGACGCTGTGACCATCCCAGCAGACAAGTTCGCCATCAAGCACCGTACCCTCTGGCAGCATCGCCGCCGCTTCCTCAATCTCAGGGAACTGATGGGTCACCAAATCTTCTCCCCGAGACCAAATAAAAACTTGCTGCGCCCGGTGAATGAGCTGCGCGCGAATGCCGTCCCATTTCCACTCGGCTTGCCAGTCTGATTTAGCATCCATCTCAGCTGAAAACTTCTCTACGTCAATGGGCGATGCCAAAAAGAAAGGATAGGGCTGGCTAGGCTGAGTGTCTGCATCATCCGGATTGACTAAAGCTTTGTAAAAGTCTGCGGTAGGCTCAATTTCACCCATCAGCCGATGGGCCAAAACCGCCTCTGTTAACCCATATTCAGCGGCTAGCGCTTTGGTGACCAGCTTAGTACTTACCCCTACTCGAAAAGCGCCCGTTAGCACCTTATTAAGCACAAATATCTCCCCTTCCGACAGATTTGCCCACCAGTCAATCACCAGATTTTTGAGCTGATGTTCGTCTGTTTTCTGAAGCTGCTTTACCTGCGGAATAATGTCTTCCATCCACACCTGTAAAGGTGTGCTACTCTTAGCACCAGATGCCCCTGTCGGCTCAATCGGCGTATCGCGCAGCAGCAGCGCGATGGTTTCAGCCGAATCGCCCACATGGGAGTAGCTCTCTTCGAACAGCCACTCTGGTATATCCGAAATCTGCAAAAAGATCTCGCGCAAAATTCGAGAGGTAATCAAACGCTTGCGTGTTTTACCCAGCAGTAAGTAAAGTGCCCACACCGCATTGTCCGGGCTCTCTGTGTGAAAATACGCCTGTAGTGCCTTGACCTTTTCGTTAGTTGATGTGGTTGCGTCTATCGCTCGAAAAAGCTGAGTGAAATGCTTCATAAGTATTGATATTACTTGTTTGTAACGTTCCTGTACTGCTTTACCTTGGCGGCTGCCATATCCCGTCTACACCTGGGGTGATGAGCCTTATCTGTTGAGCCGCCTTAAGACTGCTTAAGTCAATATTTCTAATCATTTTCGTTAAATTGTTTGCGGAAATTGACAGAAGCGGATTGAGTACCCAGTAAGATGTTAAAGTTCGCAACATTTTGATACCTTTATTATTTCATTATTGTTTCGTTGAAGCCTTCTGACTCTAAACCGGACGGAAAGCCTGCGGATTCTCCTAGGACTTCTTCACCTGCTATGAAAAAAGCCAGCTATCACGCTAGAACCGGCAAGGCAACCAGATCCGAGGCTATTTGTAAAACAGATGCAGCAGCCGACGGTGATGTCATTTCTTTGGTTAAATCTGGCGCTTTCCTACAAGATGATGCTGAAATAAAGTCGGTCGGTCAACCCGTTAGTGAGCTGAAAACACAGGCTAACGGCAATTCTGTAGATGCGATCGCTGCTGCCGAGAAAAATTTCGCCCAGGTTTCTCAGATGAGTGCTTTAGATAGAGATGGAGATGGAGATGGTTCTAAGCCATCTAGTAATCCTATCAGTCGACCTGTAATTGCTTTGCCTACCAGCAGTCGCAAGCATACGCTCAACCGTGCGCCTGACTTTCAGCAAAGCTATCAGCCCGCGAGCCAGAGTAGTGATCGCATTGCCATTTTCATCGACGGCTCCAACCTCTTCTACGCCGCCTCCCACCTCAATATTGAAGTTGACTACCGCCGTCTGCTTTCTACTTTGGTACGCGATCGCCGCCTTCTGCGCGCCTACTTCTACACCGGCGTAGATCCTCAAAACGAAAAGCAGCGCGGCTTTCTCCTCTGGCTCAATCGCCACGGTCATCGCGTGGTCAGCAAAGAACTCATTCAGCTACCCGACGGCTCCCGCAAGGCCAACATGCATGTTGAAATGGCGGTTGATATGATGCGCATTGCCGAGCACTGCTCCACGCTGACGCTGCTTGGCGGCGATGGCAATTTGGCCTATGCGTTGCAGGTACTCTCACAGCGCGGCACAACCATTGAGGTCGTGAGCTTGCAGTCTATGACGAGCGATAGCCTGATCGATTTAGCTGATTCGTACACGGATTTGGCTGACTTGCGCGACGACATTAAGCGGTAACGCCGAAGGCGTGACAAAGCCAAAGTGCAGCCTTGCCGCAGGCATTATTATGCGTCCGGGAACCACTATAGGCTGAGTCAGCATTTTTCGCTGGCTGAGCCAAAACCCTAACTGACCCCAATCCTTATTACTTCAAAACGCGATCGGGTACTTTTAGAACGTAATAACCTTTTGAAAAGTATCAGGTCTCCTTAATGATGGGTCAAAACAGCTTTGCTAGGACGGCGCTTGTTTTCTCTGGTACTTTAGCTGGCACTTTGACTTTAAGCCTGATGGTGAGCGCAGCTCCCTCTTTTGCAAATGACATAAAAACGCCTTTGGCAGCACCTGCTATAGAAGACTCTGTTGTAGAGACCGAAGCAGAGCCCATAACAGTTATTGAAAGCGATGAAGCGACTGAAGAACAAACAGCGACATCAGCTGAAAACAGCGAAGCAGCGATGTCAGAGTTCGTTAAAGCGCTAAGTTCTGACACGGCTGGAGCCCAATCAGTCGCCGCTGAAACTTCAGCCGAAACACCCGCAGAGGTCGCTTCTTTGGATGCACCCCAGCAAGGAGCAGAAGAGGTAGCTGCCGCTGACGCGCTAGAAGAAAAATTAGAAAGTATAGAGGAAGGCGGAGCGGGACGTGTACAGGAGGCCAGTCAGCCAGCAGCGGCCTCAACGCTCGGAGGGCTTGCTAACGTAGGCGTAGACTCTTTGACAGTGGAAGCTGACTCAGTACCCGCGCTTAAGGCAGCTCTAAACAACGCCAACCCCTTAACTCAGCTATATGCAGCAGACGCGCTGTGGACGCTAACGAATGACAGCGACCTGATTTTACCCACGCTGATTTCAGCAGCGGCTTCTGATGACCTTCAGGTTCGTAACTTGGCTACCTCAGGACTTGCCTATTTGGGCAGACGGGCGCTCCCGGCAGTGCCTGTGCTAAATCGGCTGCTGGGAAATAACGACTCTAAAACTCGCAGCATCGCCCAGGCTACGCTAAACATTATTAGAAGCAACAATCGCCCCGCTACTACGCTTGGTATTATCGCTAGAGAGTCTCGCCGGATAAGAGTTGTGCCTACCGCGATTAGGGCTATTACTCGCTTATGGCGGTAGCGCTGGGTGCAGGCTCAAGCCTAAAAACTTGGGCGTGAGCAGGGGAAAAGCAGGGGATTAGAAAATGGGGAAGGGCAAGAGCTTGATAAGCTAGCCGGATCGATCGCGATCGCACCTATTTAAAAACCGGATCAAACAAGTTCATTCGTACTTAAGATCGTTTGTATTGTTACAATCTAGATCCTGCCTGCCTGCCGTCAGAAACTCCTTGACTAGGCAGTCGTAGCCGTTTAGCCAATGATTCCAAAGCTGCTCATCCTCAAAAATTTCTTGAGTTACCGCGAGGTGACGCTGGATTTTGATGGGCTGCATGTTGCGTGTGTGTGTGGGCCAAACGGCGCGGGTAAGTCTTCTTTACTAGAGGCGATCGCCTGGTGCGTATGGGGGCAAAGCCGTGTCAGCACCGAAGATGACATTGTTCGCCAGGGCGCAGTCGAAGCGCAGGTGAGCTTTTGCTTTGAGCACAGCGGGCAAACCTACCGCATCATTCGCACGCGCCGTCACAGTCAAGCGACTGCGCTAGAATTTCAGATTGAAACCGGACAGATTGCAACCGGACAGGCTGAAGATGAACAGGCTAAGGCTCAAAGAGGTAGGCCCGAACGAACCTTTAAGAGCATCACTCAAAAGGGCGTGCGGGCAACTCAGCAGTACATCCTCGCTCAGCTCAAAATTGACTATGAGACCTTTGTAAACTCAGCCTACCTGCGACAGGGCAGGGCGGACGAGTTTATGCTGAAGCGGCCAGGCGATCGCAAGCAGGTGCTCGCTGACCTGCTCAATCTAGACCGCTACGACACTTTAGCCGAACAGGCCAAAGAACTCTTTCGTAACTACAAAGCTCAGCTTCAGCCATTAGAAGCCTTAATTGCTAGGCTAGCAAAACAGATAGAGAGCCGTGAGGAAACCAGCCAAGCCTACGAGAAACTTTTAGCTGAGATAGACCAGCAGCAGGCTCAACAGCAGCAGCAGCAGCAGCGCCTTAACGATTTGCAACAGCAGCAACAACAGCGTGCTCACGCCGCCCAACAGCTTGCTCTAAGCCAACAACAGCAGCAACAGCAACAGACGGCCAGGCAAAAAAGCAAAGCAGAACTCACCGCAGCTCAGCAGCAGCTTAAGCAGATCGAAACCGTGCTTGCTCAGGCTAGCAAAATTCAGCGGCAAGCAGCACAGCTCACGCACCTTCGCCAGGCGGAAGAACAGCAGGCAGAACGCTTTCACGCCTATCAAAAAGCCCAAAGCCAGCGGCTTCAGCTACAGCAACAAATCAGCCAGCAGCAGCAACAGCAGCAGCACAAAATTGCTCAGATAGAAGGACAGCTCGCGCAGCTACAGACGCAGGCAGAAGAGATTCAAATGATTCTCTCTAAAAAAGGAGAGATTACTCGTAAGCTAGAACAGCTTCGAGCCGCCAGGAAGGAACTGCATCAGCTAGACAAAATGGAGGCTCAAAGCGCTCCTTTGCGGCTGCGGCTGCGGCAGATTGAGAGTGAAATAGGCCAGGCTCATACCCGACTGGTCACTCGCATAGAAGAGCTGAACAATCGCCAGACTCAGCTGTCCACACAGCAAACTCAGGCTCCTCAGCTGATGCAGGCTGCTGTCGAGGTGTCCCATCGGATTGCCTACTTAGAGCAGCGCCGAGACTATCAGGAAGCGCTTAGGCAAAAGGGGCTTGAGCGGCGCAGCTTTATGGAGCGGTTGCAGGCCAATCAGCTCAATCACGAAGTTGAAATCGCTCGCTTTGACCAAACCTTGAAGCTGTTAGAGAATCCAGATGAGGCCTGCTGTCCGCTGTGTGAACAGTCGCTAGACGGCCAAAACTGGCAGGACTTGCGCGATCGCACCATGCAAGAGCGGGACGAGGTGCAAAACCAAATTTGGGCCATTCGTGAGCAGCTCGCCGTGAGTGAAAGCGAAATCCAGGTGCTCCGGCAGGAATACCGCGTGCTGGAGGAAGAACTGGCTAAATATGCTCCTATTTTAGAAGAGCGCGGTCAGCTTAAGGCCAAGCTAGCCTCTGTAGACACCCTGCAAGATCGATTGCAGGCGATGAGCGCCGAACGCGCTCAGCTAGAACGCTGCTTGCAGGAGAATGACTACGCTGAAACGCTGCAAGACGAGCTGCGGCAGCTACACGATCAGATGGGGGCAATGGCCTATGACGATCGCAATCATGCTTTGGCGCGATCGCAGGTAGACAGGCTGCGATGGAGCGAACTCAAATACGCCGAAATCAAACAGGCCGAGCGTCGTCTTCAGCAAATTCAGGCCCAGCGCCCTCAGCTAGAAACCGAACTGCAAGCCCTGAGAGCGGCTATGAGCCAGAGCGACCATAGCCCTGCTCAAAAAGAACTTACGGTCCTCACTCAGCGATTAGTCGAAGTTGACTACAGCCTGACTCAGCACAACGATCTTAGAGCCCAAATCAAGCTGGGCCGCATTTGGGAAACTCGACAGCAAGAACTACAGCAGGCGCAAAGCATTCAGGCCGAACGCCAGGCGGCGGTAGAGCGTATCGCGCAGACCTATCAGCAGCAAACAACAGAAAGTGAGGTCGCAAATCAGCTTGTAGAGCGCATTCAACAGCAGCTAGCCGATAGCGCCGATCCGCTAGAGGAGATTCATGCTGTAGAAGGGGCGATCGCCGACTCTCAGCAGCAGCGCGACCTTCAGCTCTCTCAAATTGGCAGAGTGCAACAACAGCTTTCACAGCTAGAAACCGTCCAGAGCCAGCATGAACAACAGCAAAAGAATCTAGAAGACCTTCGCCACAAGTACCAGGTGTACAAGGCATTAGCCGAAGCCTTCGGTCGCAAGGGCATCCAGGCGCTAATGATTGAAAATTTACTGCCTCAGCTAGAAGCCGAAACCAATCAGATTTTAGGCCGACTGAGCGATCATCAGCTACATGTGCAGTTTGTCACACAAAGGTTAGGGCGGGGAACCGGACGACAGAAGAGAGATCAGCAAAAGAAGTTCATTGACACGCTCGATATCTTAATCGCTGATGCTCGCGGCACCCGCCCGTACGAAACCTATTCTGGCGGTGAGGCTTTTCGGGTGAACTTCGCTATTCGGCTTGCGATCGCCCGCCTGCTGGCGATGAGATCAGGCACCGCGCTGCGAATGCTGATTGTAGATGAGGGATTTGGCACTCAGGATAAGGCAGGCTGCGATCGGCTAGTGGCAGCGATTGAGGCGATCGCGCCTGACTTTGCCTGCATTCTCACCATCACCCACATGCCTCACTTTCGCGAAGCCTTTCAAACCCGCATAGACGTTAGCAAAAACGAAAGCGGCTCTCACATTGCGATCTCTGGATAGACATGCTTTAAATCCCGAAAGCCTGAAGTATTTAATTGAGAACTCATCCTTATGACATAGGCCGTAAGGGTGAGAATCTCCGTTAATTACAAAACTGTAATCGAAATCCAGATAAATAACATTTTTTCATTCTTATACTAAGGAGCACGAAGCCTGTTCTTTCTAAGTGATAGCCTGCACTGATTTGTAATGTTACTGCTGCCTGTCTTTAGAAAATTCGACTCACGCTTCTGTATACTTGTTCAACCAACTTTCAAGGATTTCATGTATTTTTCCACCCCCGTTAAATCTTTCAAGAAACTCAGTGGTTTGGCGGCTGCTTTAATGATTTTGCCAGTAGCCGTGGCCTGCGGCGGCGAACCAGCAACAGATACCACTATCGACAGCACCACTGAAGCGCCCACAGATACAGCCGCGACGACAGATCCATCTGCGGCTCCAATGGCGACTGAAGGCGGGACTATTGTAGATGTTGCTACAGCCAACGGTTCGTTTGATACCTTAGTATCTGCCATCCAAGCGGCTGGTTTAGCAGAAACGCTCAGTGGTGAAGGCCCATACACTGTTTTTGCCCCTACGGACGAAGCTTTCGCGGCGCTCCCCGAAGGCACTTTAGACAAGCTGCTTTTGCCTGAGAACAAGGAAGTGCTGACGCAGATTTTGACCTATCACGTTGTCTCTGGAAATATTCCGTCGAGTGACGTCACCACCGGGGCGGTGCCAAGCCTTGAAGGAGGGGATTTAGACATCACAGCGGATGCTGGCAGCGTTACAGTCAACGGCGCTGCCGTCACTCAGCCTGATGTAATGGCTAGTAATGGGGTTATTCACGTTATTGATCAGGTGCTAGTACCACCTACTGTGGATGTCTCTACCCTCTAGTAGGGCTTCAATAGAGCTTGAAGTTCTAGGAGAAACTGAAGCATTATTCTAGCTGAAGATCGATTGACGGTAGTTCAGTCGATCTTCAGCTATCTCTTTTTGTGATGTACGCTTTTAGCGGGTTTCACGCTGCTGAGGAGGCTTCAAGCACGGTTCAGGGCTAAGGTGGCATTGTTATCTATTAGCCGGGGCTTTCCCTCTAAACCAATGGCATCGTACTGTTGAAAGTACTGTTGGACTTTAAGGGGTAGCTGGGGATAGTCAAAAATGGCATCGCCAGCGGCTACGTTGGCCCAAAAGTCTCGAATGGTCGGCGCGTATGTTTTGGCCTCGGCGAGGCTTAAAGATAGGGGCGGTTCGACTAGCAGTTTGAGAATGAAAGGGAAAGAGCGATCGCCCATCCATTCTTTAGAGGTTTGCTGCAACGTTGGCCATTCTGGCACCGCCTCAACCCGCTGGGACTTTATCTGTAGCTGATAACACCCGTCACCATCTGTCGCTAGCGACATCAGTCGATAGGGATGGGGATAGCTCACCAAAGAGCCTGTCGTGATGGCGTAAAAGTCGCCTGCTTGGGCAATATCCTGTACGTGCAGATGTCCGGTGAAGGCAACCGGAACTTTGGCTGCTTGCAATCTTGAAACCAGCGATCGCGCATTGCGAATCATGTATCTTTGTCCTAGCTGCGTTTGCGCCTGTCCTGGCAAATGCTCCAGCACATTATGATGCACCATCACCATCACAAACTCTCCAGCGAGTGCCGCTAGCTGCGCGTCAAGCCAGGCCAATTGTTCATCATCAATTATCCCGGTTCCAATTTGTTCACCCGACTCGTCAAAAGCATTAGAGTTAAGCCCAATCAGGTATACGCCCGGCAAAATCTCCTGCTGGTAATAAAGTCGCTGCCCATCGCTGTAGCCAAACGACTGATAAATTTTGGGAAAGTCTGCCAGGGCAATGCGATCTTTACTGGCTTCGTCTCCCGATACATCGTGGGAAGATAGATCGTGGGAAGCGTGACTCCATCGCCTCACCACGTCATGATTACCGGGCACCACATAGGTCGGGAAAGGCAGCTGCGACAGACGCTCGGCCATCCACTGATGGTTATCTCGCTCGCCATGCTGCACTAAATCGCCTGGCAGCAGCAAAAAGTCAGGCTGATCTTGAATGAGCTGGGTCAAAATTTGCTCGAAAGCCGGAATACTCACTTCTACCAAATGAAAGCGATTAGGCGTATCCCAAATTGTGTGGGGCAAGGCGATATGCAAATCACTGACAACGGCAAATTTAAAGTTGAGTTTCATCATGAATCCGGTTTTTTCAGCGATAGCGCGAGCTTATCCAAAAGCTCAGTGAGCCCTAACATCCTAACAATTGTATTCGTTCTCACGTTTGACCTGCGGGTGTCTGGTAATGTTTAGCAAGTCGTAAATATCTGTAAATGGATTAATTTACCTAAGGAAAATTAATTCTATTTTCCTATCTACAGCGTCAGCATTTGAAATCGTAGCTGACTCGTGAATGGCTCGTGGATGGCTCGTGAATGGCTCCTGAATGGTGTCAGTCTGCTAAGCGATCTTCTACAAGGGCTGAGTGTGTCCAGACGCCGCGACTGTCGTAATAGCGGATCAGCCTGGAGCGATTGCCGTCAGTCCTTAGCCAGCCTGCTTCTATGCGAAAGGCGATGCTTTGACGAAGGGTAGCTGGTAGCTGGCAGTAAGCGCCGTTGGGCAAGGGCATAAGCTGGTAGGCCAAGCCTTGTTCATCGGGCGGTGTTAAGAGAATCGGACGCTTTGAATGGAGCGGGTCGTGCGTCAGAGTAAAATGGTTTTGCTAGAATAGCCCTGTTGAATAGCTGGAGTTTCGAAATGGAATGTCCTTTTTGCGAGCATCGCAAAGCACACAAGCATAGCAAAACCAGCAATGATCATCAAAGATATCGATG
>JBGTGK010000104.1:0-4980 GCA_041746795.1 Phormidesmis sp. | reverse complement strand
CTCTAATACTTATTCAGGTCAATACCTGCTTCGCGGGCCATTGCTTCAAGGCTTTTTTTCTCAAGCGTCTTCAACGCCTTAGTAGATACACGGAGCTTAACAAAACGCTTGCCCTGGGGCCACCAAATGCGCTTGTCTTGCAAGTTGGCTTCCTGGAGTCGCTTGGTGCGGCGGTGGGAGTGGGATACGGAGAAGGCGTTATTGGCCTTTTTGCCGGTGAGGTCACAAACTTTGGACATTGGTTTTTACGCTAGCAAGGTTATTTATTATAGACAGCAATGGTCAGAAAGCACAAAGTTAGTTAGCTTTCTAGGCTATCAGCGAGGTTGCGCTTTGATGCCATCTGTAGGGCAAAAGCATATGGTCCAGGGCATAAAGTCGCTTATGATACAAACGTTCGCCTCAGCCAAGTTGTCAAACGTATGACATCGGAGCAGCAGCCCGCCCGAACCATCACGATCTACAAAGCTCCCCAAAAGAGTAAAGGTCAGAAGTTGCTGGAAGAAGGATTTCAGGCCGTCGAGTTTCCCTACAGTCCTCCTTACATTGATGGAAATTGCTACTTTGCTGGCCCCGATGACAGAAGCATTGCCGAGGAATTCAACCAAAGCTATGGCGAAGGTATTCTTGAGGTAGTGATCGATCAGCTAAGCTACGAGCAATATTTCAAGCAATTTGAATATCGCTATGACGAAAAGGACAATTGCGAACGGATTGAGGTGATCATTCCACAGAATCTATTTCCAGTCCTTAATCAATTTCCACGAATCCTTAAGCCAAGGTGAACAGCATGGATAGCAAAAATTGGGAGCAAATAAAGACAAGATACAGGCTAGGTCAGTTTATACAGGGGAAAGTTGAATTTTATGCGCCTTTTGGAGTTTTTGTGGAGGTCGGCGAACCTTCAGTTAAGGGATTGATTAAAATCCCTGATTTTTTGGACGAAGGAACGATGAGTGAAGAAATGTATCCTGAAATTGGCACACCAGTAGGGGCCGTTGTGGTCGGATACAACGAAAGCAATCGCCGTGAAATATACCTAAGTGCAAAGCCTAGCGTGTTGCACAAAGCCCTTGTCCCTTTAAACATTTCAGCTTTAGCTAGCTAGGACACCTTTTCAGTGCAAGACGGTACGAACTAGAGCCATTACCTAGCAAACGCTCTAGTTCGCAGGGATCGTATGCTACTGGGCAAACAGTTTCCTTACCGCTCAGTTAGCTGAGTAAGCAGGTTAGTAGAGCGCTCAGTAAATGCCTTCATACCATCAGCGTCAAAACCTTTCTGAGCCATGAGCGCCAGATCATATACCTGCTCACAAATGAGTGAGGCCAGCTGCTCAGAAGGCGATGGGCTGCCGTCTGGCTGAACGATGGTGCCCTGGCTGAGCTTGGCCAGGTTTTGGATTAGGGGGTGGGCTGTATTGACCAGCAGCGTATGAGACTCGGGGAACTGGACGCCCTGCTGCTGAAGAAAGGCACTCATTTCCTGCATACGACGAAGTTCTTCGGGTACCAGCACCATTGCCGGAGGCGCTGACTGGTCGACTGACTTCAATGCCTCTGTCCGAATAGTAATTTGCGGACGGTTTAAGGCCTTGGTGAACACATCCTTAACTTGCTCGCTGCGGGTTTTGTTCGTCGTGGCGTCTACGATCTCGTTCTCTTTGTCAGTGTCAATCAGGGTGTCGTCAAGGTCGGCGTCTACCCGTGAGAACTTTACGTCTGAGTATTCCTGCTCCAAAAAGGAGACGAAATGCGTGTCAATAAATGAATCCATGAACAGGACTTCTAGCCCCTGGTTCTTTAGCAAGCTGACGTAGGTGGCCTGAGAAACTTCGTCGGTGGCGTAGTACACGCGGTTTTCATGCTTTGCCTGATTGCGCTCCAGATACTCCTTAATAGTTGTATAGGAAGCGCCGTTGGCATCAGTTGCAGACTTTTTGTCAACGTCTGCCCACTCATCATCGCCCTCAGTTTGAACCTCAACTTTGGGCTTATCAGACTCAGCCAAGTCCGCTGTAGAGCGGAAGATGACGTAGTTTTGAATCTGCTTTTTGAACTTTTCGTCGTTTAAGGAGCCGAATTTAGCAAAGGTACCGAGGTCTTGCCAAATGCGGACGTATTCGGACAGGTCATCGCGGTAGAGTTCCTTGAGGCGATCGCCCACCTTCTTAGCCACATAGTCCGCAATCCGCCGCACCGTTCGGTCAGCCTGCAAAAAGCTTCGGGACACGTTCAGCGGAATATCAGTGCTGTCTATTACCCCCCGCAGCGGCGTCAGGAACTTAGGAATAATTTCCTCACAGTTATCGCTAACGAACACCTGATTGCAAAACAGCTTAATTTGACCTTTATTCAGCTCTACATCGGGCTTGAGCTTAGGGAAGTAAAGGATGCCGTTGACCACAAAAGGATAGTCGGTATTGAGATGCACCCACAGCAAAGGCTCTTCCTCAAAAGGATAGAGGTAGCGATAGAGGTTCATGTAGTCCTCATCGGTTAAGTCGCCGGGCGATTTTTTCCAGAGGGCTTCCTGCTTGTTGATGACCTCATTGCCCATTTTGATCGGCACGGGCATGAAGTCGCAGTAGGTTTTCACTAGCTGCTTGATGCGAGCTTCTTCTAAGTATTCTTGCTCATCGTCGTTGAGATAAAGGGTGATAGTGGTGCCGCGCGTGGGGTGATCGCCCTCACTTAGCTCAAATGAAGTACTCCCATCACACGACCAGTGAATCGCCTGAGCGCCTTCCTGCCAGGAGAGCGTATCAATATCAACCCGGTCGGCCACCATAAACGATGAATAAAAGCCCAAGCCAAAGTGACCAATAATTTGCTGGTCGTCATTGTCTTTGTACTTGCTGATGAACTCTTCCGCGCTAGAAAAAGCCACCTGATTGATGTACCTTTTGATTTCATCGGCGGTCATGCCAATGCCGGTATCGCTAATGCTGAGCGTCTTAGCCTCTTTATCAACAGCAATTGTAATTTCTGAGGCCGTTTCTCCTTTGTACTCACCCGAGCGAGAAAGCATACTCAGCTTGCTAATAGCATCTACGCCGTTAGAAATCAGCTCGCGAATAAAAATTTCATGGTCAGAATATAGCCATTTTTTAATAATTGGGAAAATATTCTCAGTATGAATACTGATGTTGCCTTGCTCTAAAACCGTTGTCATACTGGCATCAACTCCTGTTGATAGACATATAAAACCTATTGTGAGAGTTTTAGATGCCTACGCAAATAGGGATAACCGAATCTAGCGCCCTTACCTTGGCCCTCTGTCTAAAGAAGAGCGGGTCGGATTTGGATATGCCGCTGCATTTTGAGAAGTCTTTGGAGCCTGTAGCAGCCGTCTGTAGAGCTGCTGGTACTGTTCGGCCTGGCGAACAACGGTGAATTGGTCTTCAACCGTTTTACGAGCATTGGCAGAAAGGATTTGCCAGCGATCGCGATCTGCCAAAACCCAGTCAATGCCCTTCGCCAAGTCAATGGCGTCAAAACAAGCAGCTGCATAGCCGTTCTGCTGATGAACCACACAGTCTTTGAATCCGGTCCCGTTGAAGCCGACGACAGGCGTACCGCAAGCCATAGATTCGATAGTTGTTTTAGCAAAATTGTCTTGAATGGACAGCATCACCATTACGTCGGCAGCAGAGTAGGCAAGCGCTAGCATAGTGTCGTCGTGCAGGCGACCGAGAAAGGTAGCCGGTAGCCTCAAATTCAGGTCTTGAGTCGGCCTATCGGTGCCAAAAATGACAACTTCGAACTGGTCGCTGTGGGGCTGAGCGGCCAAATGCTGTAACGCGATGCGTAGATATTTGAAGCCCTTGCGAGGATCGGCAGTGGGACTTAGCGCGCCGAAGAGGATGAGCTTTTTAGCCAGCGGCAGGTTGAGGAGGTTGCGGGCGATCGCCTGATCGATAGGTCGATACGCTTCAGCATCAATCGCATTAGGAATAACTTGAATGGTCTGATGCGAAAACAAGCGACTGCTGCGAGCACACTCAGCTAGCCAGGTACTTAGTGGCGCAAGCGTAATCTCCAGATCTTTCCAGGCAGTCTGCTTGCGGTGCCAGCCTTTGTGAGCCAGATCGCGAACTTTATCGGAGCCCAACACCGGGCACCGGCCACAGCTAGTTTTGTAGGCTGAGCAGCTGCCCGAATAGTGACAGCCGCCCGTAAAAGGCCACATGTCTCGCATTGTCCATATTAAGGGGCGCGATCGCTGCCGCTGAAACTTAGCCAGATCATGAGGTCGCAGCATCCCACCTCCAACCCAATGCAAATTAACGATGTCTGGATCAATCGCCTCAACTTTTTCAACGACTTTGCTGGCATAAACAGCGGGTGAAAAAGCACCGGGCTGCTTATTTTTGTATCGCTTAAGCGGTCGGTACTCTATCGTTTGGCGAACGCCCTTGAGCACTTTTTGAGAACCTGTAGTGTCTTTAGGGCCGATGACGGTAGGGTCATCGGTATATTTTTCAGCCACTAGCATCCAGGAATCGACGCCTGCCTTGCATAGCGCCTTGTGCATGGCGTAGGCTCCGCGAGCAGCGCCACCGTTGGCATCGGCGGTACTCAGGTGAAGTACTTTCATGATTAGCCCTTTAAAGTCTGATTGAGGGGCTGATTGAGAGTCTGTTTGAGGATGGCTCGGACAATATCAGGCGGAATGTTTTGACGCTGAAAATAGGCTTGAATGCGGCTTTGCCTTACCGACCATGGCACCAGCTCACTGCCGATAATTTTCACCAGCTTGCGGCAGTAAAAGGAGGCGTACTTCCACTTTGGCACCGATGGTTCAGCTCGATAGATGCTGTTGACCATATGCTCAACGTTGTGGGGCGATCGCCGACTAGAAAGGCTTTGTAACACCCGCCATTTGTCGCTCAGCCGGACGCTGGTTGCCCACTGAATCCAAAGGGGCATATAGCGAATTACATCGGCTGCGCGATAGTCGGTCGTTGCCTGTAAATGG
>JBGTGK010000103.1:0-2805 GCA_041746795.1 Phormidesmis sp. | reverse complement strand
GATCTTGTAGCGGGTGTCTAAATCTTGTAGCAGGGGGAGAGCGCGATCGCCTTTGCCCTGGGTAATCAGATCGGCAGCAAGCAGGTAGCGGGCTCTGTCGCCTTCGATGCCCTGATCTCGCTGGGCGATCGCACTTAGCGTCTGGCCACGGGCGGCTGGCGGCTGCTTAAACAAACCCAGTACCAAAGAAGACTTAACGGTACTCGGCGACTGCTCAGATGCGACATTGAGATAAGTTCCATCGGACTTGAAGGCATCAGTCGTTTCGAGCATTGCCACCACAAACCCCACCGAAAGGGCACTGGTGCTAGCAAGTAAGAGCAGAGGCCACTTATCTTTTAGGGTTTTTAGTATGTTCACTTTTGAAGTGGTGATGAATAGTGTGGCATTGACTCATATTTCTCTAAATCCTCTCTAGTGAAGAAACGCATCACCTTGCCATATCAGCTTTGTCATATCAAGTTTTTTTAGGCCTTCTGACGTTTTAGCAGAAAACCTACGCAGTGGTGACAGGGAACTTGCCGGATAGCTTTGTAAAAAATAGTCAAAAGTTACAGACAGCTAAAAAACTAAAAAGACAGGCGAATCGCGAAAAACACCAAAATCAGTAGATACTATAGAACTGGAATTTAGCTAAATAAAGAACTAAGGAATGGATTTTATAGCGTCGGATCAATCCTGTCTGAACTGGACAGGAGATTGCCTGGTCATTGGATTTTTAGAAGAGTCCTTGCCACTTACGGGCATCTTATCGGATCTTAACGATAAGGTCGCTGGCTTGCTGCAAACCCTGATTGATGAAGAAGGATTTGAAGGCAAAGCTGGCACCACCGCTATAACTCGACTTGCGCCCAATTCTCCCGTCAAAAAAATCGGCATTGTTGGCCTTGGCAGCTCTGATGCCATGGCTTTAGAAAGCCTGCGTCGGGGTGCAGCGAGTGCGGCCCGCTTAGCCAAAAAAGCTAAAAGTGCTTCTATGGCCATCAGCTTTCCAGTATGGAACAACAGCCAGTCATTGACCGTTCAAGCACTCAGCGAAGGCATCATCCTGGCGCTCAATCAGGACAATCGCTTTAAGTCGGAGCCTGATGAAAACGCAGCGAAAAAAGGAGCAGAACTCTCAGAAGTTCACCTGCTATCTTTTCCTGGCGAAGACGCCGCTATTGAGCGTTCTAAGAAAGTTTGTGAAGGCGTTATCTTAGCTCGTGAGCTGGTAGCTGCCCCGCCCAATATAGTTACCCCTGACAAGCTCGCCAGTACTGCCGCTGAGATTGCCCAAGACTACGGACTGGAACTGAATATTTTAGAGCGCGAGCAGTGTGAAGCCTTGGGTATGGGTGCTTACCTGGGCGTTGCCCAAGCGTCAGATTTACCGCCGAGGTTCATTCACCTTACCTATAAGCCCAAAGGAACCGCAAAGCGTAAGCTAGCTATCATCGGTAAAGGTCTGACCTTCGACTCGGGCGGGCTGAACCTTAAGACCGGCGGATCAGGCATTGAGCTAATGAAAATTGATATGGGTGGTGCGGCTGCGGTGCTAGGTGCGGCTAAGGCGATCGCCCAAATTAAGCCCGATGTAGAAGTTCACTTCATCAGCGCCACCGCCGAAAATATGGTAAGTGGCCACGCCATGCGCCCTGGCGATATTCTCACCGCTTCTAACGGTAAAACCATCGAAGTTAATAACACCGATGCTGAAGGTCGCCTCACCCTAGCCGACGCCCTGGTATACACCGACAAGCTTGGGGTCGATTCCATGATTGATCTAGCAACCTTAACCGGCGCTTGCGTTGTGGCCCTCGGCGACGATATTGCGGCCTTGTTTAGCCCGGACGAAGAGCTGGCCAAGTCGCTTTCTAAAGCTGCCGAACTCTCCGGCGAAAAGCTCTGGCAAATGCCGATGGAAGATCGGTACTTTGAAGGGTTAAAGTCCGTGGTAGCCGATATGAAAAATACCGGGCCTAGAGCAGGCGGCTCTATTACAGCGGCGCTGTTTCTAAAACAGTTTGTCAAAAACACGCCCTGGGCACATCTTGATATTGCTGGCCCGGTTTGGTCTGAGAAAGAAAATGGCTACAACAGCCCCGGCGCTACTGGTTACGGCGTCAGAATGCTGGTGGAGTGGGTCACAAATGGCTAGCATTGGGATGGACGTTAGCAGGGCGACGCGCCTACATAACAGACTCAATCAGGCCAATCAAGTTTCCAGCAGGGTCTCGAAAATAGGCGACTTTTAAGGCAAACTCCTGGTTTTGAGTAGGTGGCTCGTCAAATTTGACATCAGCATGGCGCAGCTCATGGTAGATTTCGTCCATATTGCGAACCTGGAGAAGCAGGCCAAACCGATCCTGGTTATCGGCAGCTATGGCCTTTTCGCTGGTACGCAAAATCTCAGACATTTCCTGCTGGCGAAACAGAGAGAGGCGCATTGGGTGGGTGCTTTGGCCAATTTCAAACTCGGCATATCCCTTATCAATTTGAATAGTGATGGGTTTGAACTTCAGCACGTCTCTGTAAAACTCAGCGCAAGTGGCAATGTCTGAAACAAACAAACGAGTGTGAGCAGAGATAACTTCCATAGTTTCTTTTAACGTTAGGGCAACGGGCGTGACACTGAATTATTGCTTTATTTGGGCCAGCACGCAAAGCGATCGCCCGCGCTAATGGACTTATGCTTTCCGGGTATATCGGATTTTTAGCATGAGCAGGCTGTAGACCTCGCTATAGATCTCCGAATCGCTTGGCTAATACTCCCAATGACAAACACTCCAGAGAACGCTTCAACCTCTCAAAAAGCTACTCTCA
>JBGTGK010000102.1:0-7914 GCA_041746795.1 Phormidesmis sp. | reverse complement strand
TGACTTTACAGCACGGATTGCCTGTTTGGGTAAGCCCTGTAGGCCAGATTTTTACAGCTTAGCGTTAACAACCTAAAAATCGGTGATCGAGATTGTCCAAGAGTGGGTGCGATGCCTTCGCAAAGATAAGGTTCTGCGATCACTGTATGTGAGATGTATGACGTACCCCTGTTAAGGTGACCGTTTGTACTAATAATTTAGGGCGATGACCAACGAGAGAATGAGGCTTTTCAGCTTCGGCTCTTTCTATCTTTCTAAAAAGAAAAACAGGCAATAGGTATGAATTTATGATTTCAGAAGACTGATCGCTGAAACGCCCGTAAATCAATGGTAGTTCATTTGTTCACCTTAGCAGGGGTAATGTATGACGTTAGATATTTAGCTGAGGAACGACAGCAATAGTCACTGCTATTTAGGCGAGTATTACCCAGTCTGAAAAATGGTATGAAAGCCATAGAACTCGAAGCCGTAATGACGACCATCACGAGTTTTACCTCAAATTACCTGAGAATGTGAAAGCTGGTCGAGCTGAGGTCATTATCATGTATGACGATGATGAAGACTTGCTGCTAAGCCAGCCAGTACAAGATAAAGCCAATCAACCCTTGCGAAAGTTTGGTCAGTTTCGAGGTCAAATCCAGATAAGTGATGATTTCAACGATCCGCTGACTGATGAATTTTGGCTAGGAGAGAATTGACCGATTTACTGCTTGATACACATATCTTTCTCTGGCTGAACGGCCAACCGGAGAAGCTGAGCAAGAGGGCTTTAGAAATCTGCGCTGACCCAAAAAACGCGATCTACCTAAGTTCAATTTCGCCTTGGGAAATTCAAATCACAAGTCAGCTTGGCAAGCTGCATATCAGTGTGCCATGGCAGACGATATGCAATTACGAAATAATCAAGTCTCTTTCTCGTCTACAAGCAATTACGAGACAACCAAGTCTCTTCCTAATCAAAATTCTGAGTCGTTCAAGCGTTCAGCGTATAGCAAACTATATGAGCAACAAAACACTATTCACTTATTTTTTATAGATCAAAAAAGAGCTTAGACCTTACTGCTTAGAAAACAAAACAAAGAAAGTCTTTCTGCAACCGACATTATTTTGCGGCGTCTCAAGGACGGATTTTCAACCAAACTTATGTAATTTGAATTTGGCTGGCACAGCTTTTCGCACGTTCTCGGGCCTCATCGGTGGTGTCGCCTAGCGCTAGCGCAACCCCCATTCGCCGATTTTTATAAGCCCTCGGTTTGCCAAACAAACGAAGCTGGCTAGTCGGCACGCTCAAGGCTTCGGCCATGCCGCTAAAGCAAGGGCTGTCAGTCGGCTCCTCGGCCAAAATGACCGCCGAGGCTCCAGGGCGAGTCAGCTCAATTTCGCCAATGGGCAGGCCCAAAATGGCGCGGACGTGGAGGGCAAATTCGGACTGGTTTTGGCTAACCATCGTGACCATGCCGGTGTCGTGTGGGCGGGGGCTAACTTCGCTGAAGTACACCGTTTGAGCGCCGTCTGCTGAGCCGGTGATAAATAGCTCCACGCCAAACAAGCCCCAGCCGCCGAGGGCTTCGGTGACTTTGGCGGCCATGTCCTGGCAGTCTTGCAGGGTGTCGGCAGAGAGGGCGCAAGGTTGCCACGATTCGCGATAGTCGCCGCTTTGTTGAATGTGGCCAATGGGCGGGCAGAAGTGGGTGCCGGAGGCTGAGCGGACGGTAAGCAGGGTAATTTCAGTTTCAAAGTTGACAAAGCCTTCGACAATCACTCGCGCTTCTTGGCCGCGCCCTGCTTCAAAGGCGTAGTTCCAAGCAGTATCAATTTCTTCAGAAGTGCGCACGGTGCTTTGGCCTTTGCCCGATGAACTCATCACGGGCTTGACGACGCAGGGCAGGCCGATGTGGGCGACGGCCTGTCGGTATTCTGCGGCGGTGGAGGCGAATTTGTAAGGAGAGGTTTTGAGGCCCAAATCGACTGCGGCCAAGCGGCGGATGCCTTCTCTATCCATGGTGAGGTTGGTGGCCAGAGCGGTAGGGATGACGCGCCAGCCTGCTTTTTCGAGTTCGATGAGGGTTGTCGTTGCGATCGCCTCCACCTCAGGCACAATCAAATCCGGCTGAACCTGCTCTACCAGGTCTTCCAGCGCCTTTCCATCAAGCATGTTTGTTACATAGTGCCGCTGGGCAAACTGCATTGCCGGTGCATTTTCATAGGCATCTACGGCGATCACCTCCACCCCTAGCCGCATTGCTTCCAAAGCAATCTCACGGCCTAGCTCACCCGATCCTAACAGCAGCAGGCGTTTTGCGTCTCGGCTACCAGGAGCCCCCCAAGATTCAGAAGTCGGTTTTGAAGAGGAAGACAAATGGCTCATAGCAAAAATCTTTGGATTCACCGGTGCTTTGCGTTTTGAAAAGGTCACACTACTCTCTCATATCTCTTATGGATTAAGCGGTTAAAGCTTCATATTTTCGTCAGGGTTTATGCGGATTAGGTTTCAAAAGCTATCTCAAAAGCTGCGGTTTAACAACCCATGAATTTTATCGCTAGCGCAAGATCACCTAATCTTTGGGGCCTTAAATATATTTTTCTTGTTGGAATTTGGGCAATCTAGAGCCCAGATCCGGATCTTTTCTCTCACTCACCGGGCAAACGTAGCTGTGAATAGCCTTAAGTCTTTATTTTCCAAAAAATCGCCGGGGATTGGCATCGAGCTAACACCCGAGCGCATCAATATTGCTCGCCTGAAAAAGCAAGGACAAAAGCTCAAGCTACAAACCCTCGTAACGGCTGAAATCCCTGAGGGCGTCTTTGAAGAAGGCCAGATTATCGATAGTCCGGCGATGGCAGAAATTATTCAGTCGACGCTGGCTGAGAACCAAATCAAAGCCAGCAAGGCATCCACAGCCGTACCTGGGCGAGCGGTGACTCGCGTCATTCCAGTGCCCGCAGAGCTAGACGACAGCGAGCTGAGGGAAATGGTACTCAACCAGGAAGCCAGCCTATATCTACCGTTTCCGCGTGATGAGGCCGATGTGGACTACCAAAAGCTGGGCTTTTTTGTTGACGATGACGGCATTGAAAAAGTTCAAGTTTTGCTAGTCGCGGTGAAAAAAGACATTACCAATACCTACACAGAAACCTTTGCCCAAGCAGGCCTCAGCCTCAGCGTGTTAGAGACTAGCAGCTTTGCCCTAATTCGCACTATTCGCGAGCAGCTGCGGCAGTTCACCTCTCAAGAGGCCGCCGCGATTGTCGATATTCAGTTTGAGAGTACTGAAATTTCGATTGTGGTCGATGGCATTCCCCACTTTTCGCGAACCGTACCGCTGGGCACCGCTCAAATTCAAAATGCGCTAAGCCGAGCGATGAACCTGCCACCTTCTCGCAACGCTGAGCTGCTTCAGGGGATGTCGATTCCGTCAGGGCCAATGGCAGGCGGGCCGAAGGGCGGCACAAATCCGGGTACGGCAGCCATGCTGCGAGTCATCGGTGAGCTTTCTGATGAGCTGAGGCGCTCGATTGATTTTTACCTGAATCAGGGAGAAAACATGGAAGTTGCGCAGCTTTTGCTAGCCGGAACGGGCAGTGCTATTGGCAACTTAGACGAGTTCTTCTCTCAGCGATTGGGGCTACCGGCTAGCGTGATTGACCCAGTAGATTCTCTAGCGATCGAGACAGATGAAGAGCTTTCCCCCGCCCAACGGTCGGGGCTGGCAACGGTGCTGGGTTTGGGCCTTAGAGAGATTTAGCCAGAGAGATTTAGCCAGAGAAATTTAGCCAGAGAAATCTAGCCAGAGAAGTTTAGCAATGACGAGTTCAGGAGGAGGTTTTAGGTATGTATGGCATTGACATTAACTTTTTAAATGATCGTGTCGATCGCCCCATGGAGGCGATTGTCTCGGTTAAAAGATCGGGAGGAAGCACAGAGAATAAAGCGCCAATGCTGATGGGGCTCGGGGTGGCGATCGCGGCTTTTGCCTGCGTCGGTGGCTCCTGGATGGTGTTTCAACAGCAGCAAAAGAGTCTCGTCGCCGAAAACGCGACGCTCGACTCTCAGCTCGCCGAACTTCAGACAAAGCTCGCCAAAGTAGACACCATTCGCCAGCAAACCCAAGCGGTAGAGTCCGAAGTTCAGGCGCTGGCCAGCGTGTTTGAGCGTATCCGCCCCTGGTCTGCGATTGTGCGCGACGTTCAAGGCCGCATTCCTAGCCGCACCCAAATTTCTCGCTTAGTACAAAATGTGCCGGGGGCCACTCCTGCTGGCGCGGCGGCTCCTGCTGGCGCAGCTGCCCCTGCCGAGGGGGCGACTGGCTCAGCCGCTGGCGGCTTAGAGATTGGTGGCAACGCCTGCTCCTTCAGTGATGTCAACGACTTTTTACTAACGCTAAAAAATTCTCCTTTTTTAGAAGGTGAGTCAGTAGAAATCACAGATGCCACCCTCGGCCAAGAAGTCCCTGGCAGGTGCCCTGGAGAAGCCGAAAACGGTGCGCCCCTGGCACTCGTCGCCTACACCATCAAAGCAGATATTAAGAGCATTCCGGCAACGGCACTGCTCTACGAGTTAAACCGGCAGCAAGAATCCACTGGACTAGCTGCCCGCATTCGCGCCCTTCAAGCCACAGGAGCACTTAAATAATGGCTGCCGTTGGAGATTTTATTCCGCCCAATGATGCTGATTTTATTGACGAACCCTCGAACCCGGTTGTCTTTGGCATCGAAATATCGCCGATGGTCATCGGCGTGCTGATTGCCCTACTTGGCCTAGGCGGTGCGGGCTATGCAGGCTACAAAGTCGTCAATCCTATTCGCGTTCGCAACACCGAACTGCGTAGTGACATCACCTCAAAAACAGGTCAGCTATCGTCTCAAAAGCAGCAGCTAGAGGAGGTTGCCAAAATAGAAGCTGAGCTAGCAACGGCAATGGAGCGTCGCCGCAGCGTTTATTCTCTGTTTGCCAACGAGAAGACGATGGACACGCTGCTGCTAGACATCAACCAGCGAATTGAGAGCAGCAATGCCTCCCTTAGCGGCATCCGCAATCAGGTTTTTGAGCGGGGGATTCCGCCTTTACTGGTAGAGGCAAAGCTAGAAACATTTACGCCCGGTGAAAAAGGCGTCATCACCGACGGTTCGCTTGGCGAGCAGGTCAATGGCAAGCTCAAGCGCGAGGCTTACTCAGTTAAGTTTTCGGGCGACTACGCCCAAACGCAATCTATCTTGCGAAATCTAGAGCGTCTAGAGCCTTTGCTGCTGGTGCGTGACTTTAGCATTACCACCGGAGAAGACATTGATGAAACGGTCATCGGATCGGGCGGTCAGGTCGTGACTCGGCCTAAGACGCCCATCATCACCTCTTTTCAAATAGAGGCGCTGATGCCGACTGCTGATGCTGACGTGCCGCCAGAAATTGCGCCGCCTGCCGCTGCGCCTGCCGAAGGAGATCCCGCCGCCGCGCCTGCCGCAGATCCCGCCGCAGAAGGCGGATAGTTCTCTAGCTTTCTTCAGCTTTCATCCTGTTATTGACTGTTCAATTCATTTTTTATTTAATCCATCGCTAGCCGCTTTGAGGAGTGCCCTGTGAAACGCCGTCTTAATTTCAAAAGCCTAATGGTTGGAGGTGCTTTAGCTGTACTAGCTAGCTCCTTTGCTGACTCTGCTTACGGTGCCACCACCGTCGAAGGCGTTGCCCTACGCAAAACAAAAGGAGGACTAGCCCTGACGCTAGAGACTTCTGGGGATACGCCTCAGCTGATAACGGCGCGCGCAGGCAAAACTTTTCAGGCCGATATTGCTCACGCTCAGCTACAGCTACCTAAAGGTAAAAGCTTTACTCAAAAAAATCCTGCGCCTGGAATTGAGTCTGTGCAGCTAGAAGCGATTGACGCTGATCGCGTACGTTTGACGGTAAAGGGGAGTAACAAAGCGCCGATTAGCGACATCCAGAAATCTGCCAAGAAGTCGGCAGGTGATGAGTCTGTCACTATCAGACTAGACGCCAGTGCTGGTGCCAAATCGTCGCCCTCTAAGCTGCCTGAGTCAATCTCCACGGTTCCGGGCGAGCGAGAGACGGCTGAAGCATCGCGTACCATAGCACCCCGACAGCTAGCCCAGCAAAGCACAGAGACTCCTGATGTCCTTGTTCCTAACCCCGCAGTCGTGATTGACGGTACGCCAGTAGCTGCGCCTACTCTCAACGGTGCGCCGCCTTTTTTACCCAGAGCAGTAGCCCCTCCGGTTGGCGATCTTTCTGTCTCTGATATTGATACAACTTTGGATGTAATTGACTTGGGTACGGCTGAGCGAGTGCCCCGGCTAGTACTGCGGGATGCTTCTGCCCGTGAGGTGCTGTCTTTACTGGCTCGGGCAGCAGGCTTGAACCTAGCTTTTACCAATGCTTCGGAAGGGGCAGAAGGGGCGGAAGGGGCGGCAGCAACGACAGCGGAAGATGTCCGCGTTTCTCTCGATATTGAGAATGAGCCGGTTCAAAATGTCTTTAACTATGTGCTTCAGCTCTCGGGCCTAGAGGCTAACAAGGTGGGTCGAACCATTTTTGTAGGGCCTAGACTGCCGAACAGTGCGCGGAATGTTTTGGTTCGCAGCATTCGCTTGAACCAAGTGGACGTGCCCTCAGCGCTAAGCTTCCTTGTGGCAATGGGCGCGGAGACGGCTGTTTCTAGTGAGCGCGTAATCAGTAACGTTAATGCAACCGCAGTGGGCGAGGGAGCAGATGTCAGCCAAACGTCGTCGTCAGAGTCACGAACTACGTCGACGGACGTTGAAAACCAACGCATTGACTTTGAAGATTCTCTTCCGTTGCTTAGAGGGCTGCAAGTTATTGGCGATGAGCGAACTAACGCGCTTACGCTGATTGGTACGCCTCGCCAAATTGAGATTGCTTCTGCTCAGCTAGTCCAGCTTGACTTGCGCCGTCGTCAGGTTGCTGTCAACCTGCGAGTAATTGATGTGAACCTGGATTCGCTGGATGCCTTTGGCACTAGCTTCTCATTTAGTACTGGCGATACAAGCCTGGTGCAAACAGGCGGACTAGGACTGGTTAATTTTGGATCTAGCGCTCCAGCTTCTACGGGCTTGACTCCCGGTCAAGTTGGAAGAGGACTCGCACCGGTGTTTGGCTCTCTACCTTTCAACATCGCATCTAGATTTTTGTCTCAGCTACAAGCTGTTGTGACTAACGGTCAGGCTAAAATTGTGACCGATCCAACGCTGGTTGTGCAAGAAGGTCAAACTGCTGCGGTTGATCTTACTCAAGAAATTGTGACGAACATCACTATAGACAGAGAAACTACTGATGCTGGAATTTTAACAACGACAAGCTTTGAAAAAGGAAATGCAGGCTTGAGTCTACAGGTTCAGATAGATAGAATCGATGATAACGGTTTTGTCAATTTGTCTGTTGCCCCTTCTATATCTGCGCCAACGGCTACCTTCCAAGTCGGCGATGTCGGCACAGCAACTCTGCTAGCGAAACGTCAGATAACTTCAGGACAAATTCGCGTTAGAGATGGTCAAACACTCATACTTTCCGGAATTATCCAAGAGTCTGACCGTACAGAAGTTTCAAAAGTGCCTATCTTGGGAGATATTCCAATTCTGGGGGCGCTCTTCAGGCGTACAAATCGCAGCAGTGAACGTCGTGAGCTAATTGTGCTGCTAACGCCCCAGGTTCTAGACGACTCCGATGGAAGCGTGTACGGCTATAGCTATACACCGGGCGAAGATGTTCAGAAGCTCTTGGAAGAGCGGCAGAGTGAGAAATAAGTAGGGCGCGATCGCGAAGCGCCTCTAGAAGGAGGATCGCGATCAGCCAAAATAGACCCTTTGAGCCGATGTTTTCTGATTTAGAAGGAAGCATCGGCTTTTTGTCAAGACAGTATTTTTAATTTTTCCACAGAAAAG
>JBGTGK010000101.1:0-20985 GCA_041746795.1 Phormidesmis sp. | reverse complement strand
TTCTAGCCCTTTTACCTGATCGCGAATCAGAGCGGCTTTTTCAAAGTCCAAGGCTTCAGCCGCTTTTTCCATTTGGGCAGTGAGAATATTGACCAGCTCTTGCGATCGCCCCTGAAATACCATGGCTACCCGCTGCACAATTTTGTGGTATTCCTCTGGCGTAATCAGCTCCTGACACACGCCGGGGCACTGCCCAATATCGTAATTTAGGCAGGGTCTGTCTTTGAACAAAGGCTGTCTTCGCTGCCGCAGCGGAAAAATTCGCTTAGCAATTTGCAGCGTTCGCCGCAGCAGGCCAGTATCCACATAGGGGCCGTAGTAGCGACTAGCTGCATCTTTACGACGCTTTCGAGTAATAAAAATGCGCGGATAATCTTCACCCCAAGTAATACATAAGTAGGGGTATTTTTTGTCGTCTTTGAGCAGCACATTGAAGTGAGGCTGGTGCTGCTTGATGAGATTAGCTTCTAGCGCCAGAGCTTCCGCTTCCGTGTCGGTGACGATAATTTCAATTTCGGCCACCTTGCGCACCATCGTGGCAATACGCGGGGTGTGATGATGCGCCCCTTCGCGAAAATAGGAGCGCACGCGATTACGCAGGCTTTTTGACTTGCCAATGTAAAGGATTTGATCGGTCTCATCCTTCATAAAGTACACCCCTGGCTCTGGAGGAATCTCCTTAAGCTGGGCGCCTAGTTTTTCAGGATCTTCTAGAAGTGTTGATGCAGGTGCTAACAAAGTCGCTTTAGAAAAAGATGGGGGCACTGGGGAGCGTAGAAAAAACTCTAGATCTATCTTATCGGTCTTTTTTTAGGGCTGTTTGCTCACCCTTAAAATAGTCACACAAATCACCAAGATTCAGTAGACGAGTTGCCGAACCGCTACCGTATACGAGAATATGCAAGGTGTAATTTCATACATATGCAGAATACGGTCAATAAAAATGCTGGCAGTTACATCCAATAGACATATATGATGTTGTGTTACTTATTGTCACCAATAGCTACGTGTTTATACGGTTAAAGTTGTATCATTAATTTTAGTTCCTAATTTTTTAGTCATACTTTATTAACCACCTGTGAATATTCAAGAGTTCGAAAGCCAGTATCAAAAATCTGTCAGCAAAATCCTCAATGAGCTTCAGTCGATGGCAATTGTTTCCAACCGGCAGGAATCCAGGATTGTAGAGGTGGGTGCCTCAGTCCAAAACCTTAATCAAATGGTAGAAATTTTTCTTAAAGAACAGCGAGACGCTCAAACCGCGCCAGACTAAACGTTAAACTGACTTTTTTTAGCGAGTTTATCAAAATTGAGCGAACCGTCAGATGCCATCAATCTCAAAGCTTCCGTTCATCTATGAGTCTAGCGACCGTCGTACTCAAGTCGCTGGGAAACACTGGCTTGGTGAGATAGGCATTTGCGCCTAACTGAAAGGCTTTCTGCTGGTCGCTAGCTAGGGTGTAGCCACTCACCACTAAAATAGCAAGCTGCTGCCACTGCAAGCAGCTGCGCAGCTGCTTGATGATTGTGAATCCATCAATTACTGGCATCCTCAAATTAAGGATCAGTACGTCGGGCTGAAAACTTTGCAGGCTTTGGAGTATTTTCTGACCGTCAGATAGCGTACACACGCTGTAGCCACATTGCTCAAGGTAGTCCGCAAATAGGACGCGATTGCCATAATCGTTTTCTAAGATTAGGACGCGGCCAGTCCCAGGAGAAGGCATACAGTTAGGGTGCTGACTTTGGTCAGACAGTGATTGATTGCAGGTATAGCAATTCTATAGATAAATACTTTACACACGAAAAAACTCAGCTACAACGAAATTTCTTTCGGTATTATGAGCTAATCGCTTTCCCAAAGATGTGGGCTCAAGTCACACTAGCTTAATTGTTTACACATTTCTGGCATTTACTTTAGCAAAGTCACCTATTTTCTGAATGGCCGCAGCCAATACTTCGGGCGGATGAACCAGGGCAAAGCGTACATACCCTTCTCCCGAGGGGCCGAAGCCTCTGCCCGGAGAGAGCGCAACGCCCGTGTCGGCGACCAGCGCAGTGCAGAAGTCGATAGAGCGCGTTGCCCAGCCGTTTGGCAAGTCGTTTGGCAGCTTGGCCCAAATGTACATGGTTGCTTTGGGCTGCGGCACACACCAGCCGATAGACTCTAGGGCGCTCATAGCCGCATCTCGGCGACTTTCAAAGGTGTTTACCATGTGGCTAACGCAGTCTTGAGGGCCAGTGAGAGCAGCGATCGCACCTCTCAAAATCCCTCGATATTGGTTAAAGTCAACTGTCGCCTTCACCTGCCGCAAGGCCTTGATTAGCTCAGCGTTGCCGATGGCATAGCCGACTCTGAAGCCACCCATGTTGTATGACTTCGATAGGGTAAAGAACTCGATAGAAACCGACTTGTCTGGATCGGCCTGAAGCACTGAAGGGGCTGGCTCACCTTCAAAGTACAGATCGGCGTAGGGAAAGTCATGGACGAGCGCAATGCCATTTTGCTGGCAAAAGGCAACGGCTGCTTTGAAAAAAGAGAGCGGGGCGATCGCCGTTGTCGGATTGTGAGGATAGCTCAGAACCATCATGGTGGCTTTGCCCACGACCGAAGCTGGAATATCTGACAGCACGGGCAAAAAGTCATTTTCGGCCAAAATCGGCATCGGATAAATTTCGCCGCCTGCTAAGTAAACGCCGCCGCCGTGCGAGGGGTAGCCTGGATCTAGCAGCAGCGCGACGTCTCCTGGATTCATCACCGCTAAAGGCAGGTGAGCCGTGCCTTCTTGTGAACCAATCAGCGGCAGGACTTCTGTTTCAGGGTCTACCGCGATGCCAAATTTTTCTTCGTACCACTGAGCGGCGGCTTTTCGGATATCCTGAGTGCTGTTGAACAGGGCATAGCCGTGGGTTTCGGGGTCAGTGAGGGCTTCGGCGATCGCGCCCAACACATGGGGCGGTGTGGGCAAATCCGATGACCCCAGCGACAAATCAACGATCGATTTGCCGTTAGCAATGGCCTTAGCCTTGGCCCTATCCATATCGGCAAAGACATTGGTTTGAAGGGGCGCGAGACGATCAGCAATTTGCATGGATTTGTCGTAGGTTTGATCGATTAAAAAAATATAGCCCCCACCCAGAAATAAATGTGGGTGAGGGCTAGAAGAATCGCGAATTTTACAGGCTGTCTAGCTCAGTCTTAAGCGCTTCTAGCTCTGCATCCACCGCCGGATCTGCTGTTTGCTCAGGCGTGACTTTGACCTCGTCTGCGGGCGGCAAAGCTTCCTGAGTCGGCGAAGCACCACCCAGCATCTGAGCCTTCATCGCCTCTAGCTCATAGTCCACATCGCTGCCAGACTCTAGCTGAGCGAACTGGCTTTCTAAGTTTGACCCGGCCAGCTCAGCGGCGGCCTCACCGCTCGCTTCCATCATCATCACCTTTTCTTCCATGCGCTCAAACGCACTCATTGCGCTGCCGGTGCTCATGCTGCCGACGCTCTTTTGCAGCTGCTCATTAGCCTTAGCCGCACTAGCACGAGCTTTGAGCATGTCTTTCTTGGTCTTCGCCTCAGAAATTTTGCTCTCTAGCCCAATGAGCTGACGCTTAAGCGTCTCGACTGAGCCATTTTGCTGGACAAGCTGACCTTTGAGCGCACTGGCCGTTTCGGCCTGAGTTTTTTTACGAACCAAGGCTTCTCGCGCCAGTTCTTCATTGCCCTTTTGCAAGGCTAGCTGAGCCCTCTGCTGCCAAGAATTTGCGGCGGCTTCGGCCTTGTCAGCCTGCTGCTGAGAGCGCTTTTGAGCTGCGATCGCCCCAGCCACAGCCTGACGCATCTGCACCAGATCTTCCTGCATATCAATAATGGCCTGATCCAAAATCTTTTCAGGATCTTCGGCAGAACTCACCGCTGCATTCAAGTTAGAGCGCACGACCCGGCTAACGCGATCAAACAGTCCCATGTTGTTTTTTCCTTAGTCACTGGCTTGCTTCCAGTATATACAGCTATTTCGATGTGACGCGACTCATCAACTCTGATTAAATCAACCCTCACCGATCCGTCCTCACCGATCCGTAGAGGTAGGATCTGGAGAGATAGAATCCGTAGAGATAGCCGCCCCTATAAAAGCTACCCTTCTAAAAGCTAATTATTCAACAGATACCGCACGATGGGAAGGAATTCCTGATGCGTTAGCCAATATTTGTCGATGGAATCTTGGCGTGAGTTGCTAAAGCGGGCAGGGACTGAATGGGCGGCTGTAAAGCGCTAGGAGCAACCCCGGCACGATAAGCAGCAATCACACCTGCCGCTTCTAAATAAGTGTTGACAGCGATCGCCTGTATCCCTAAGTCTGCTGCACTCACCGCCATTGTTGTACTGTTTTCCCCCACTGCGATTATTTGAGGCCCGCTCAGCTCAGCCCCTTTGCCTAGCGCATTAGGCGATTTACGAGCGTGAGCTAAACTCATTACCGCACTGCCCCCAAAAGCGGTTGCAGGCACAACTACAGTGTCTACCTGATGGGCGCTAATGGCAGTCAAATCGGTGGTTGAATCAGCAGCGCCTGAATATCCTTGCTGCCTATTTAGCTGTCCGTCTATAAACTGTGGCGCACGGCTTAGTCCTGCCAGCACGCAAGGCAGAAATGTATGACCTAGCTCCTCAGCCGCAGAGCGTGGCGAAATCGTCGGGTCTAGCGGGATGGGCGCAAGGGCCGGTGCATGAGCGCAGGGAATTTTGAAGGTGCGAACAACTAAGTGACTGATGACGGCTTCAGCACCGGCTAGCGGGTCAACGCCTTGACCCTGACGGTAGGCGTTTAGTTCTGCGGATCCTTCGTCATCGGGAAAACGGGCAACGACGGCAATCGCCCCCACGCCCGCTTCATTGATGAGCCGCTCAGCCGCTCGCAGCAAGCTTCCAGGATTTTCTAAAGTACCCCATGACGCCCCTGAATCGGTCGTTTTGAGCGTTACACCTAGCGGCATATCGGTAATTACATGGGCTCTAATGTCCAAGCCCAGCGTTGCCCTAGCTGCGTCAGCCGCCTGCAAATGACGCCAGCGCAGCTCATTCTCTACGCCCTGATCGATCACTAGGCCAATGGGGTTTTGATGCACGGGCCGCAGGCTCCAGTTGCCCGCTGCAAACTGGTCGAGCCCATAGCCTTCAACGTAGTAGGCATTCTCTATTGGCCAGTACATCTGTGCCCCGTTCATCACATTGGGATGGGTAATTAGGCGATCGCTAACCTGAGCTAATGTCCTGGCGACGGGCAAAGCGTCTCCGGCGTAGCCACCAATAGCCGCACCGATTCCAGTCGGGATGATCAGCACCGTTGTATGTAGCTTTGGCTGAATCATTACGAGATAGTGGTTACCACAGCTTCTACGCTGGCAGTTTGGTTCGCTGGGTCAATGGCGGTAATGGCCCAGCGGAGAGGGTCGCCGTGCTGGGTGAGTTGGGTTTCGATGTGCGATCGCAAAGCATCAGAACGCAGCACATTAGAGCCTGCTACCGCCTCGCGCAGCTTACCGGCTGATGCGAGCAAAGAAACTTCCAAGGTAATCAGCTTCGTATTCACAGCCCAAATCTCTATAAAACTACTAAGCAAAATTACTAAATTACTTAAAAAGACTATTTACCCGGCTGGCCAAACTGACGCTCATATACTTCATCTTCTTTCTCGGTCTCAATTTTTAGATCCGACGTGGGCAAAGCCACGCAGAGCAGCGCGTAGCCATCATCTTGAAGCTCCTGCCCCACGCCCATCCCATCTTCTTGATTCACCGAGCCCTCAATAATCAGCGCTGCGCAGGTAGTGCATACCCCTGAATTACAAGAAGTTGGCAAGTCCAGTCCAGCCGCCTGAGCCGCACTCAGAATGGTTTGATCCTCAGCCACCTGAATGCTGTGAACTTTGCCCTGATGATTAATTTCAGCCGTAAACGTTTTACCCATTTTTAATTTTTCGGTTTATTTTTTGCGTTTGCTAAAAGCGCCCTGGCATAAACCCGTTAAGACGCTACCTGATCAGGAAAAGCGCGGTCGAACTCCTCTAGCAGGTCGTCAATTTCCTCTAGGGCCTGGTTGACATCAATTCTTAGGGTACCGATACCAGGCTGCTCCAGTAGTCTCAGCAGCGACTGACGCTTAGAGCGAATCAGCTCAATTCTAGTTTGGAGTGCGGTAAATTCCATGTTAGACGGGTCTCCGAGATGAGTTACATTTCTTTATAGGATAAGCATATTCCGCGCCTGGCGCATCACTCAACCGTAAGGAAAAACACCCAACCATGCTCCGCAAAATTCCCCTCGGCACCGTTCTTCTCGTCGTCGGCGGCATTCTTACCCTGGTAGGCTTTGTCGCCTACGCGCAGGAAAATGCCACCCTTAACCTAGTCGGCTTTTTTTACGGTGTGCCCATTTTATTAGGGGGATTAGCCCTACGAGCTGCCGAGCTAGTGCCTGTACCCTACACCCAGCCGCCCAGTGAAGCCGTCATTGCCGCCCGCGTACAGGCCACCCAAACCCAAGAGCAGGTTCGCAAAGACGTTACTCGCTACCGCTACGGGCAAGAAGCCCACCTAGATGAAACTTTAGAGCGCCTGGGCCTGAGCCCTAACGACACCCAGCGTCCCGTACTAGCAGGCCTGCACGAGGAGCAGCGGGAAGGAGCCTACACGCTCGTTCTAGAATTTGACTCGCCCTATGTGCCGTTTGAGAAGTGGCAGCAGCAGCAGCCCAAAATTGAGACGTTCTTTGGCCCTGGCATTACCGCAGAAGTGAGTCAGCCTGCGGAGAAAAAAGTGGAAGTAGCGATGAAGGCTGTAGTGGCCTGATAGTCACTTCTCCAGCCTCACCGCATACCACTGCACACTTTCCCCCGGAGCCGTCTCAAACTCACAGTGAGTCTCTAGTAAATACTTAGCTCGCTGATCGTCAGATTCTAGCTTTTGCAAGTCTCTGGGCAGGTCATTTTTATGGGCTTTCAAGACTTCCTTAAGCTGGTCTATCAATTCTGGCGGTGTCAGAAAAGTTTCATTGGCATCGGGCGTGAGAAATACAAACATTTCCTCGCTGTACAGCATGGAATCGGCCATAGGTCGGGCTCCTGAGCGGTTAGCTAGCGATGTTAAATACCGTTTTGCCGTTTGAATCAGAATAAATCGTTTTCTTGAGAGACGGCCACCTTCTTTAGGCTACGGTGATAAAATTTTTATATATACACCGCAATCCCGACCGGGTTACCGGGGATTCACCCACATAAAGTCTTTTTGTCCCTATCGCTTACCATCCCTATTTCCCTATGGTTCACACGCCTATCAAGCCCGCCAATTCGCCATCTGAGATAAAAGTATCCAAACTCGAAGGCATCAAAGAACGCAGCCAGTTTCTGAGGGAGCCGGTGGCGACTGAGCTAACCCAGGATACTACCCACTTCACTGAAGAGGGCATCCAAATCATGAAGTTTCATGGCTCTTATCAGCAGGACAACCGCGATAATCGGGTTCGGGGCCAGGAAAAAGACTATTCTATGATGCTTCGCCTGCGCAATCCAGGCGGCTACATTTCTCCACAGCTCTATCTCACCCTTGACGACATTTCGAATAAGTACGGCAACAATACGCTTCGTGCTACCACTCGCCAGGCCTTTCAACTCCACGGCATTCTCAAAAAGAACCTGAAGGCAACCCTAGCTGACATTATTCGCAGCATGGGTTCTACGCTAGGTGCCTGCGGCGACCTCAGCCGGAATGTGATGGCTCCCCCCGCGCCGTACAAGGACAAGCCAGAGTATGTGCTAGCTCGCAAGTACGCTACTAACATTGCTGACTTGCTCACCCCCCAAACGCCCGCTTACTACGAAATTTGGCTGGATGGCGAAAAGGTGGTAACCACTGAAGAAGATCCGGCTGTCGTAGCCGCTCGTGAGGGCCGCGCTGGCCGGGTTGAAACCGATTACGGCAGATCTATTGAGCCAATTTATGGCACTCAGTACATGCCTCGCAAGTTCAAATGTGCGGTCACGGTGCCCGGTGATAACTCTGTAGATGCCTATACTCAGGACATCACGCTTGTCGTTATCACCGATGAAAACAAGGAGCTACTTGGCTTTAACGTGATGGCTGGCGGCGGCATGGGCCGTACCCACAACAAGGAAGAGACCTTTGCCCGTACGGCTGACCATGTAGGCTATGTAGACAAAGAAGATGTCTACGATTTGGTCAAGGCGATTGTGTTCACCCAGCGCGATTATGGCGAACGATATAACCGCCGTATATCGCGAATGAAGTATCTGATACATCATTGGGGGCTGCCTAAGTTCATCGCTGAAATAGAGAAGCGCATGGGTAAAAAGCTGGAGCCATACCGCGAGCTGCCTGAATGGAAGTTTGAAGACTATTTGGGCTGGCATGAGCAGGGCGATCGCAAGCTATTTGTAGGGGTGCATATTCGCAATGGTCGGGTGCATAACCAGGGCAAGCTGCGTAATAAGGCCGCGCTCAGAGAAATTGTCGAGAAGTTCAATGTATCCATGCGGGTAACGCCCAATCAAAGCGTCATTCTTTGCGATATTGAGCCCGGTGACAAAGTGGCGATTCAGACCATTCTTGACCGTGCCGGGATTACGCCTGATAGCAAAGTGGATTCGCTAGAGCGCTATTCGATGGCCTGCCCCGCCTTGCCTACCTGCGGGTTGGCTGTGACGGAGGCTGAGCGAATCATTCCGAGTATGTTGGAGCGCATTCGCAAGCTGCTGAATAAGCTAGGGCTTAGGGGTGAAACCTTTGTGACGCGGATGACGGGCTGCCCCAACGGCTGTGCGCGCCCCTATATGGCAGAGCTAGGCTTTGTGGGGCAGGCACCTCAGAGCTATCAGCTATGGCTCGGGGGATCGCCTAATCAGACTCGGCTGGCGCGTCCTTATATGGAGAAGCTGCATGAGGATAGCTTGGAGGAACAGCTAGAGCCGTTGTTCGCCTGCTTTAAGCAGAATCGGAATGAGGGAGAAAGCTTTGGTGATTTTTGCGATCGCTACACCTTCGAGTCTCTCCGCCAGTTCACCGAAACCTACGTCCCTGTAAAGCCAGTAGGTTCTGGCCGTCGTCGCAATCGGGTAGGCGTATCAGACGAGCTATTCGCCAAGCTTAAAGCTAAGGCAAGCGCTGAAGGCAAAAGCATAGCGGATGTTTTAGAAGATACCATCGGAGAGAACTTAAGCTAGCTCTTATTTGACCGAACCTCTTGATTGAACATTCCACAGCTTTTCATTTGCCTGTTGAAATAGGGTCAGGGGCAGTCATTTTTTGCGCTTCTATAGTAAAGGCAACCAGTAAAGGCAACCAGCAAAAGCAACAATCTCTATCTTTAGTTAGACACATGAAAGCACCCAGGCAAGGACACCCCGCTGGGTAGAAGCTCAATCTGTTTATTTCTCCGATAGTTAAGTGTTGGTTGGTAGATTGACTTACGGCCTAACGTGCCGCTTACCAACCTATGCAAGTAAGGACTATGCAAGTAAGGAGAAAAGATGTCTGAGATAAAAAACAAAGTAGTGATCATTACGGGAGCCAGCAGTGGACTAGGCGAAGCAACGGCCCGTCGGTTGGCTGAAGGGGGCGCTAAGCTAATGCTGGCTGCTAGAAGAGAAGACCAGCTAAAAGAGCTAGTCGATGAGATTGGCAAAGCCGGTGGCGTTGCTAAATATCAGGTCACTGATGTCACCGATAGGGAGCAGGTAAAGGCACTTGCTGAAGCAACTCACAAGGCATACGGCAAAATAGACGTGCTCGTAAACAATGCGGGGCTGATGCCCCTGTCACCTTTAGCTGCACTCAAGGTAGACGAGTGGGATCAGATGGTGGATGTCAACATTAAGGGTGTGCTATATGGTGTGGCAGCCGTGCTGCCGATTATGAAGGAACAAAAGTCAGGCCACATTATTAACCTCTCTTCGGTAGCAGGCCACAAGGTGTTTCCATCAGGCGCAGTTTACTGTGCCACTAAGTTTGCAGTAAAAGCGATATCGGAAGGCATTCGGCTAGAGTCGCAGGGAGAGATTCGTTCGACTAATATTTCGCCTGGAGCGGTAGAGACAGAGCTAACCAGCACGATTTCTCATGAGGAGAGCGCAAAGAATGCTGAGCAGATGTACGGCGTTGCGATTGATGCTGACGCGATCGCCCGAGCCATCGCCTACGCCATCGAACAGCCAAGTGATGTTGATGTTAACGAAATGATCATCCGCCCAGCCAAGCAAGAAGTATAGGCATAACGAAAGTCAAAAACGCTGTTAGAGAACACGCAAGAGAGAAAACACAAAGTAAATAATACGAAGGAACCTATGTCACAAAAACTCAACAACAAGAAAATTGCAATCTTAGTCGCCGATGGCTTTGAACAGGTCGAACTGACAAAGCCTAAGCAGGCTTTTGAAGCGGACGGTGCGCAGACTTTTGTGATTTCGCCAATGAGCGATCGCGTCCAAGGCTGGAATCACTTCGACAAAGCAGACTACTTCGATGTGGACGTTCCGCTAGACAAAGCTAACGCTGTTGACTACGACGCGCTGCTACTGCCGGGAGGCGTTGCCAACCCTGACCAGCTTCGCACGATGGATAAGGCCGTTAAGTTTGTTAAATCATTTTTTGAGGCAGGCAAGCCAGTAGCCGCGATCTGTCATGGGGCATGGACGCTGGCTGAGGCCAATGTCGTCAAGTCACGCAAAATGACCTCTTGGCCATCGCTTGAAACTGACTTGGAAAAACGCAGGGGCCAACTGGGTCGATCAGGAGGTTGTTGAAGACGGCAACCTAATCACTAGCCGTAATCCTGATGATATTCCTGCCTTTAATGAGAAGGCGATCGCGCTGTTTGCGAAATAAAGGTGTCAACACAACTCAGCGTAATCCTCCTCTTGGGGGATTGCGCCGAATGCTTGTGTCTGGGAGTCTTCATCTGGAGATGGTCTAACAGGGCCATCTGTTGAGCCATTAGCAAGGCTTTCCGTCTTTAGCCAACCTCATCCTTCATAATTTATGCCCAGTATTACCCTCTACGGTATTCCTCAAAGTACTTATGTTCGTACCACCCGGCTACTTCTAGCAGGTGCAAATGTTGACTACGATCTAAAGCCCGTCAATATCTTCGATGGCAGCAATAAAGAAGGCGATTACTTAGAAAAGCATCCGTTTGGCAAGATTCCTACCATTGAGATAGACGAAGAAAAGATTTACGAGACAGATGCGATTACATACTATATCAATGAGAAGTTTGCAGGCGGCAAGTTCAGCCCATCCGATCTGCTAACGAAAACTCGCATGTACCAGATTATGGCGATCGTAAATAGCTATCTGTACGCGCCAGCTATAGGGAAGATCACTATTGAGAACCTGATTGTGCCGAGTCAAGGTGGAAAAACTGACCAGGAAGCTGTGGAAGGAGCGATCGCACCCACTAAAAAAGCCCTAGAAGCCATCGAATATCTCTTTACAGGCGACCCTTACATTTTAGGCAGCAACATCAGCATTGCTGACTTTTACCTAATTCCCATTTTCGTATACATCTCCAAAACGCCCCAGTTTGATGCGGTAACGGCTCAAACGCCCAAGCTCAAAGCCTGGTGGGAAAAGGCTCAAAATCTTGACAGCGTAAAAGAGATTTGCAGCTAAACAATCTGCCCCTAAAAAACTGTACTTGAATAGAGCAACTCGTGGAACTAAAACTCAAAGAACTAGAAATCAGCAGCCCAGCTTTTTCTAGCAGGGGCGCTATTCCCAAACGCTACACCAGCGAAGGAGAGAATGTTTCTCCACCGCTACAGTGGCGCAAAGTGCCCCCCGAAACGAAGCAGCTTGTACTCATTTGCCATGACCCAGATGCGCCTTTGCCAGCAGGATTTACGCACTGGATAATGTACAACATTCCGCCAGACACGACGGGAATAGCAGAAGATGGCGGCTCTGAATTTACCCAAGGCGTTAATTCAGCCGAGCAAATAGGATATACCGGCCCGGCACCCCCGCCAGGGCATGGCACCCATCACTATTTTTTCTGGCTATACGCCCTCAATGATGCAATGGATCTGGGGCCAGGTTGGGCTAGAAAAGACTTGCTAGAGGCTATAGAGCCCCACGTCATCGCCCAAGCTAGACTGGTGGGCATCTACGAACGCTAAACCCTTTTGACAGGACTTATTGAACAAAGAATGACATCTTCAACAAATCTCTCTCACCTGCTTAGCCCGCTCGAACTCAAAGGTCTCTCGCTTAAAAATCGCGTGGCTATGGCTCCTTTGACCCGTGGTCGCGCAGAACCCGGTAGCAGAGTGCCCAACGCGCTGATGAAAGACTACTATGCTCAGCGTGCTGGGGCGGGTCTTATTATCGCAGAAGGTACTGCGCCCTCTAAGCAAGGAAACGGCTGGGTGCAGGCTCCCGGCATTTATAGTGAGGCGCAAGTTGAAGGTTGGAAGCCAGTCGTTAACGCCGTTCACGAACAAAACTGCGCCTTCTTTTTACAGATGTGGCACACCGGCAGAGCCTCTCACAGCAGCTTTCAAGAAAACGGCCAGCTACCTGTCGCGCCCTCAGCGGTAAAGCTTAAAGGCGAAACTCATACGCCCGATGGAAAGCAGCCTTATGACATGCCCAGAGCGTTAGAAACCAGTGAAATTTCTGGCGTTGTAGAAGACTATCGGCAGGCGGCTGAGAATGCTCAGAAAGCAGGCTTTGACGGTGTAGAAATTCATGCTGCAAACGGCTATTTAATCGACGAGTTTTTGCAGTCGAAAACAAACCATCGCACGGATAAATACGGCGGCAGCGTTGAAAATAGATATCGATTTTTAAAAGAGATTGTTGAAGCTATTCTGACCGTGTGGCCTGCTGAAAACGTGGGTGTAAGAATCTCGCCCAACGGCAACTACAACGATATGGGTTCGCCCGACTACCGAGAAACGTTTACCTATGTAGCACAGCAGCTAAACTCATATAATTTGGCATACCTGCATATCATTGACGGGTTGGGATTTGGTTTTCATGAGCTGGGTGAACCCATGATGCTGTCTGAGTTTAGGGCAGTATATGACGGCACCATTATGGCTAACTGTGGCTATGATTCTGACTCAGCAGAGGAAGCGATCGCATCCGGCAGCGCCGATTTAGTGGCGTTTGGTCGCCCGTTCATCAGCAACCCTGACTTAGTAGCTCGATTTAAAAATGGTTGGGAGCTAAACCCCGACGACCAAAGCACTTGGTATACCCACGACGCTAAAGGCTATACCGACTATCCCACTCACGACAATTTAAAAGTTGCAGCCTAACGCCACACATACGCTGGTGTCAGCTTTTTTGAGATAGGGTAAAGCGCTGGTATAGGGGATGTCTCACGGGCATCCCCCATTGTTATAAAGGTTAGGTTATAAAGGTTAGGCTATAAAGATTAGTCAGTGTAACCGCCTATTTAACTCCATCTTTAGCAACCTTAAATATCGTGAAATTTAAAAGCACCCCTAACCAATGCATCTGCGTTGAAGGCAAAGAGATCTGGATTAGCCGCAGCGTCACCGTTTTACCCGTTCTCTTTTTTGTGAGCCAAGGCATTCGGTACGTTCCCCTGGGGCTGCGCGGCACAGACCTACCTGAGGGCGTCGGCCAATGGGGGCTTCCGGGCGGCTACCTCGACTATGACGAAACCACGACGCAGGCCGTTTACCGCGAAGTGTGGGAAGAGCTGGGTCTCGACATTCCACAGCTCGTTGAAGACTTTGAATTTAACGGCAATCTCGACCAGCCTTACGAGGTTTACAGCACGCCGCTGCGTCGTCAAAATGTGACGCTTAAGTACGCTTTGATGTTTTGTTTGGGCGATCGCACCCTCCCCACACTCAATCCTCAGGTGTCCAAAGGCGAAGTCGCTGAAGCCAAATGGTTTGAAGTCGAAAAAGCACTCACCATGCCGCTTGCCTTCAACCATCACGAAGTCATGAAAGACTGCTTAGAGAGCTACTATGCCTAGATCTTCCTTCAGCTACAGTTCTTTTTAGGCTCTATTCGATAGCATCCACATTAGTTCAAATGCGTAGGCACTATGCTCAAGCTTCCTTTCACCGATCAAAGAACCGTAGAAACGCAGCTAGGCCGAATGGTGTACTACATTCCTGCCCTGCCAGAGTATCCTGCTCAGCAGCCCCTCAACGAGCGAGAAACCCTGATGTTTCTACATGGGTTTGGCGGCGGATCGTCAGCCTATGAGTGGTCAAAAGTGTTTCCGGCTTTTGCTGCAAACTATCGCGTGATTGCGCCTGATCTGATCGGTTGGGGAGCCTCCGACCATCTTCAGCGTGCCTACACCATTGAAGACTATCTCAACAACATTCCAGAATTTATTCGAGCTACCTGCCCTCGGCCCATTACAGTAGTCGCTTCGGCACTGACAGCAGCTTTTGTTGTAAGAATTGCGATCGCCAATCCTGACATTTTCAAATCTCTTATTCTCATGAACCCTGCGGGTCTCTCAGACTTTGGCAATGACTACACGCGCAGCCCGTTTGCTCAATTTGTGAGCCTGCCAATTGTGGATAAGGTGCTTTATGGGGGCGCGATCGCCACCCGCTTCGGCATCGAAAGCTTTCTCAAAAACCGACAGTTCGCCGACCCCAGCCGGATTTCAGAAGATATTGTTGAAGCCTATCTTCAATCTGCTCAGCAGCCTGACGCTGAATACACCGCGCTTTCCTTTGTACGCGGCGACCTATGCTTCGATCTTGCCGACTACATCGGAGAACTCACTACACCCACTACTTTGCTATGGGGAGAGAAAGCCTCCTTTACCGGCCCCGATCTAGGCCGCAAGCTAGCGCAGAAAAACCCTACTGCGATCAAGCTCTTTGAGGTTATCCAATCAACAGGACTCACGCCTCAGCTAGAGCTGCCCGCTGTCACCATTGGTATGATTCAAACCTGCCTAGCGGTGCTAAACAGCGAGCAGCTTCTACCAACTACTTAACCGGCTACGCTTCACCGAAAGTCAGCTATTCTGCATCAAGTGCAGTATGGTCGTCCATCGTCGCAGCTCGGTCTGCATCAAATGCAGTTTGTGGATAGATTATTTTGCACTGCGACTGATAAAGTGCAGTTTGTGGATAAAGGGTTGCAGGGCGTGACTGATAAAGTGCAGTCGGGAAGGGGGCGATCGCAGCTTGGCCACCGCTAATCGTTCTTTAGAGCCTTAGCTTGAACTGACATCACTTAGCCGCCACCGCTTCCTTCTCAATCTTTTCTTCTTCCGCCTTCGGAATTACCCGACCCTGATCTTCAAAGCCCTTGATTTCGTTGAAGTTGAGATAGCGGTACAGCTCATCTGCAAACGGATCAATTTTGCTAGCAACGACTTCCATGTATTCCTTCATATCCGGAATGCGACCCAGCAACGCGCAGGCAGCCGCGAGTTCAGCGGAGCCTAAGTACACCTGAGCGCCTTTGCCCATTCGGTTGTTAAAGTTTCGAGTCGAGGTAGAAAACACGGTAACGCCATCTTCTACGCGGGCCTGGTTGCCCATACATAGAGAGCACCCTGGCATTTCTGTCCGAGCCCCCGAGGCCGCAAAAATACCGTAATACCCCTCTTCACGCAGCTGCTTTTCATCCATGCGAGTCGGCGGGCAAATCCACAGGCGACCGCTGGCGACACCTTCACCCTCTAGCACTTTGGCAGCGGCACGGTAGTGGCCAATATTGGTCATGCAAGAGCCGATGAACACCTCATCAATCTTGTCGCCGACGACATCTGAAAGCGTTTTTACATTGTCAGGGTCGTTAGGCGCGGCAACAATGGGCTCCTTGAGTTCATTGAGATCGATTTCGATCACTTCGGCATATTCGGCGTCGGCATCAGCGCTCATCAGGTGAGGATTTGCCAGCCAGTCTTCCATTTTAGAGATGCGACGGGCCAGCGTGCGTGCGTCATGGTAGCCGCGAGCGATCATGTTTTTGAGCAAAGCTACATTAGAGCGCAGGTATTCTGCGGTGGTTTCTTCACTGAGCTTGATAGTGCAGCCTGCGCAGGAGCGTTCGGCTGAGGCGTCAGTCAGTTCAAAGGCCTGTTCTAGCTTTAGATCGGGCAGGCCTTCCATCTCTAAAATTCGCCCTGAAAATACGTTCTTTTTATTTTCTTTTGCAACGGTGAGCAGGCCTTTTTGAATGGCGACATAGGGAATCGCGTTAACCACATCGCGCAGCGTAATGCCGGGCTGAAGCTCTCCTTTAAAGCGGACGAGAACAGACTCGGGCATGTCTAACGGCATGGCTCCAATGGCGGCGGCAAAGGCAACTAGGCCAGAGCCTGCGGGGAAGGAAATGCCCAAGGGGAAGCGGGTGTGAGAGTCGCCGCCCGTGCCCACCGTATCGGGCAGGAGCATTCTGTTGAGCCAGGAGTGAATGATGCCATCTCCAGGCTCAAGGGCAACGCCGCCCCGAGAGGCAAAGAAATCAGGCAGCGTGGCGTGGGTTTGTACGTCTACCGGTTTGGGGTAGGCGGCGGTGTGGCAGAAGGTTTGGAGGACGAGCCCGGCGCTAAAGCCGAGGCAGGCAAGCTCCTTCATTTCATCGCGGGTCATGGGGCCTGTTGTATCTTGCGAGCCCACGGTGGTCATCAGCGGTTCGCAAGAAGTGCCAGGCCGCACCCCAGGAAGACCGCAGGCTTTGCCAACCATTTTTTGGGCGAGGGTAAAACCTTTGCCGGTATCGACGGGCGCACTAGGCCGCACGAATAGGTCGGAGGGTTTTAGCCCTAGCGCAATGCGGGTTTTGTCGGTGAGGGCGCGTCCGATGATGAGGGGAATGCGTCCACCGGCGCGGACTTCGTCAAGGATAGTTTCGGGGGAGAGGCTGAATGTGGAGATGACTTCGCCTGTTGCGTTCGTAATCTCTCCTTTATAGGGATGAATCGTGATCACATCGCCTGTGTTCATTTGGGTGACATCGCACTCAATCGGCAGCGCACCGGAGTCTTCGGCGGTGTTGAAAAAGATAGGCGCGATCGCCCCCCCTAAAATCACTCCACCCGTCCGCTTATTCGGCACAAAAGGAATATCCGAACCAATATGCCAAATCACCGAGTTCATCGCCGACTTACGAGAAGACCCCGTGCCCACCACATCACCCACATAGGCAACCGGATGGCCCTTCTTTTTAAGGGTCGCCAGGGTACCTAGCGGATCGTCCATCGTAGACTCCAGCATTACCTGAGCGTGCAGGGGAATATCTGGGCGAGTCGTCGCGTGGGGAGCCGGGGATAGATCGTCCGTATTCGTTTCGCCAGGGACTTTGAAAACGGTGACGGTGATCGCCTCGGGAACTTCAGGCTTGCTTGTAAACCAGTCGGCCTCGGCCCAAGCCTCTACCACTTGTTTGGCATAGGCGTTAGTTTCTGACAAATCTATGACGTCGTTAAAAGCGTCATAGATGAGGAGGGTCTTTTTAAGCGCGTTTGCGGCGAGCTGAGCAATCTCGGAGCGCTCGTCTTTGAGCAACGCAATTAAGGAGGCGACATTGTAGCCGCCCATCATCGTGCCGAGCAGTTCGACGGCCTTTTTGGGAGAGAGCAGGGAGCTAGTGGTTTCACCTTGAGCGATCGCAGTTAAAAACGAAGCCTTTACGTACGAGGCCGGGTCTACACCGGGCGGGATGCGATCGCACAGCAGCGCCATCAAAAAATCTTCCTCCCCAGCAGGCGGGCTTTTGAGCAAATCGCAAAGCGCAGCCGCCTGCTGAGCATCTAACGGCAGCGGCGGCACGCTTAAGGCGGCACGGTCTTCAACCTGTTTGCGATAAGACTCAAGCATCGGGTCACTCTCTAAAAAATGAATAAGTTACAAATCAAGTTAGCTGAGGTAATTAGTCTACCGAATAGCCTACCGAAATAGCGTACGGGCATCCTCTTACAGTTGCCCAATGTTCAGTTGCCCAATGTTGGTTTAGATGCTGATTTTGGGATTTATTAAGCCATACCGACATAACGAGAAAAATTGATACACCATGGACTCATCGTCCCTACAGCGGCTGCGCATTTACCTCCATTTAATCCCGATGTTCGGCCTCGTTCCGTCACTTTGGACACTTTACGGAAAAGGGGATATTCTGCTTGAAGATATAGAGGCAGCCCAGCTGAAATCAATTAGTCGGCTAGCCGTGGTCGTGGGGATGAGCAGCGTTTGCGCGATCGCTCTACTCGCAGCCGGAGGACTCGCAGCCGGGGGCAGCCTCCAAAACTCCCAGGTCGCCAGCCTCAGGCTGCTAATCGCCAGCAGCTTTGTCGGCTCAGGCTACTTCCTCTTGAACCTCAGCCTGATGTTTCGCGTTGCTAAGGGTCAATCCATCCGTCTGCCGGGCATCACTCAGCTCAGCCGCCGTCTGCCATAGGCCGTTTGCCATAAGCTGAGGCTAAAAATCACCTGCCCGAGGCTGAAAAACCTCCTATGGCCATTGCAAAAGCTACCCACTCTTTATAGAAAACGCCGCCATCATCTGCTACCTTCGCTCCATACGCCCACACAGCTCCCTATAGTCCAGGATTATTTGTGTCGTCCGTTAATCGCGTTCCTTCAAAACAGCCTTCCATCTCAAACATGCCTCCATACAACAAAAAAAAGGCACGTATGCCTAAGTGGGTCGGGGTCAGCGTTTTGTTAGCTGGTATTGCCAGCGTATCGGCAATAGGCGGAGCCTTTTTGGCCATATCACTAGAGGCCAAACCGCTTCAGCAAAGCAGTTTGTCTGCCTCAGAAGCCGCTGTGTTCAGCAAAGGTCAGCCCATTGCGACGTCTAACAGCTTGCAGCTACCTCGCCTGACTCGCCCTGTTAACGTCATGCTACTGGGCGTTAAAGTCATTCGCTCAGATGTAGACGACTACGATGGTCTTCACCGAGACGGCTATGATTCGCTAGTCAACTCATTCGATGGCCTCGCCGACACGATGCTAATGATGCGGTTTGATCCGAGCAATAAGCGAATTGCCCTGATGTCTATCCCCCGTGACACTCGCACTAACGTCAACGGCCAGCTCACCAAAATTAATGAGGCCAACCGCGATGGCGGCCCTGCGATGAGCGCTCAGGCCACCAGCGAGCTGATGGGCGGCGTCGGTATCGACCGCTATGTGCGCATCAACGTACAAGGGGTAGAAAAGCTGATTGATGCGCTGGGCGGCGTTAATGTCAACGTCCCTAAAGATATGAAGTATCAGGACGACAGCCAGCACCTGTACATCAACTTAAAAGCAGGCGAGCAGCACCTAGACGGTGACAAGGCGATGCAGCTTTTACGCTTTCGTTACGACGACCAGGGCGATATTGGCCGAATACAGCGTCAGCAAATGCTCATGAAAGCCTTGGTAGCGCAGGCGCTAAACCCAGCTACGATTGCCCGCCTGCCTAAGATCTTGTCGGTTATTCAGTCGAATGTTGACACCAACCTTTCCGTAGAAGAGCTGGTGGCGCTAGTCGGCTTCGGTGCCCAGACCGATCGCTCTAACATTCAGATGATGACGCTGCCGGGCGATTTTAGCAGCTATGACGACTATGCCCTCAGCTATTGGCTGCCCGACTATGCAAAGATTGACGCGCTCTGTGAGCAGTACTTTGGCCTCTCAGATACTCACAGCGTTTCTGAGCAGGTAGATCCCTCTAACCTGCGGGTTGCCATTCAAAACAGCACTGACGACAGCGTAGCCGTTCAGTCTTTAGTTAACAACCTCTACGATACGGGCTACAGCAACGTGTCTATAGATCAAAACTGGCACGAGCCCCTCAATGAAACTCGCATTGTGGCCCAGCGCGGTGACCTCGACAGTGCAGAATCTATTCAGAAGTTTTTGGGCGTCGGGGAAGTGCAAGTAGACAGTACTGGCAGCTTAGAATCTGACGTCACCATTCAGCTAGGGCAAGACTGGCTAGCTGCGCATGGTAAAGAGCTTTGATTCAGCTTAGGATGACGCTGACAGACAGTGAGCCTGAAGTATGGAGACGGGTGCTGGTATCTACTGATGTTCGATTGCTAGAACTACATGACATTATTCAACGGGCGATGGGCTGGGAAAACCAGCACGCGTATGCCTTTCGTCAGCAGCTAGGTGGCGCGGCCTGCGACGCTCAGCAAAGCCTGATAAATATGCTGAGTGCTGTAGAAAGTAAGTCTTTTTACTATCTTTACAACTTCGAAAGCGGCTGGTTACATCGAATAGAAGTAGAGCCTTTGGTAGGAGATGTTGCTGCCGACTTACCTGCTGGTGACTTACCCACTTGTATAGACGGTGCTAATGCCTGCCCGCCCGAGTCCTCCGGTGGCGTGTGGGGCTATGAAGAGCTGCTCGCTCGCCTAGAAGATACTAGCGACCCTGACTACATCGACCTAATCGATCAATACGGCAGCTTCGACCCTTATGCGTTCGATTTGGCGGCGACGAACGCCCGTCTTACCAACTAGACATAACGTGTAAGCTCAAAAATCACTGCGCTTTTGGGCGGCTCTGGTACACCATGCCAGCAATGCCGATGCCTGAAAGGAGGGCGATCGCACCCCAAGCCACCATCAGCCCAACTACTTCACCTACAAACAAGTGACTAGCCGCTCGCAAAGCGCCACCGATCTGCCAGCCTAGTGCGATCGCCACCGCCCAAATTCCCACGGTCAAAGGAATCCATCGCCACGCCCGAACTATATGCGATCGCATCACCCACCACTGACCTATCCCCAAAACCAACCCGACATAGCCCCCATAGAAGAGGCCAAACACGCCCCTTAAAAGCAGGCCATTGGGATCAAAAGACGTCCCTGAAGCCATCCACAGCAATTCCAAATTCCAACTTACAGACGTACATTTTGCCTCAACGAGGAACGAAGTTACTGGGTTGCAGCCGTTCAGACCTGCTAGTCGAGTTTGACCATGATCAGAAGCGAACGGTAGATCAAGGGTTTTGAGTGTC
>JBGTGK010000100.1:0-19253 GCA_041746795.1 Phormidesmis sp. | reverse complement strand
CTTGGATGGAACGCTGTAAGAGCTTGACGAAGAATTTTGAACGAACGCTATTAAAGGCGAAGGCTAATATAGACCTTTGCTTCATCAGGCTAATGGTCGAAAGGCTTTTAGCTAATTCTTAAAATGTTAAATGGACTCTATAGATCACTTTTCAGCGGGATTGTCCAATAGCGAATAGAACTGCCCATACTTATTTCTCTTGAGGTTAAGTTTGAAGCGTACACGAGTTGCTTCAAGGAAGCACGACACAAGATGTAGAGTGTGCTTTAAACGAGGGTTTTTGGCACAGGCTACAACAGAACTAGGTTTGTCACACATCCCAACTGTCGTATGCGCAACTACTTCGGTCTGTTGCGTTCTCTCGTCTTCCAAGTATAATTACGGCTCCAGGCTAGTCTCAGAACTTATCGTTTGCTGACAGATTTCCCTACAAACATTATCTGTTGCACAAAGAGGCCTGCCTCTTAAATTATCGCTAAAATTTGCAAGATTTGATTTATTCAGTCAGGGACTCAAGAAGACTTTGCCCCACGTTTCCCGTTCGCTTGCCTTTCCAATCCTGGATTTTTAGTGCTGAGGCTGCATCAATTAGTAAAAATAAATGTATAAGCAAAGCATAATTCAAAACTGATAGACACTAGCTTTAGATCTATTTGATAGTGGAAGACTTGAACTTAAGGTAGATAGCCAATCCTGAAGATATAGCTTAATATTTGCTTAAGAATATTAATATTTTTTATTTGCTTTATAACGAAGCTCATACAAGCACTACGGACTTTATTGCAAGGATTTTCAACCGATAGCTTTCAAATCATCACTTTAAAACTACTTTGATAGCTTGGCGCGATCTTTCACCCAAGCTTTCCTTTTTAAACCAAATATTCCTCGTAAATATTTTGCTTGAGAACAGCGCAGATGAAGATCGCTATCATTGGACTGCTACATTATCCTATCGCTGAACCCTTTGCGGGCGGTATGGAAGCCCATACCTGGTGGCTGGCAAAAAAACTCGTCGAAAAAGGGCACGAAGTCACTTTGTTTGCTAGCGGTGACTCCGATCCTGGCTTGGGACTATTCCCTTGTATTGAAAAGGCGTTTTCTACCCCTCGGCCTCAGCCTCAAGCCGTAGTCAACAGTCAGGAAACCTGCAACAGGCTGGCCTATGCCAAGACGATGAAACAGATTCGCTCGGCTAAATTTGATATTATTCATAACAACGCGCTTCATCCTTCTCTTTTATTGAACGCAGCTAGCCTGCCTGCTCCCATGCTGATGGTGTTACATACGCCGCCTTACGAGGAGCTAGCATCAGCCGTAAAATACGCAAATGCACACAATGCCTCTGGTAAGCTAACAGCGGTTGCGGTTTCTCACAGTTTGGCGAAAGCTTGGCGAAAGCTAATCTCAGCCGAAGTTGTTTATAACGGTATTGAAATTGACAGCTGGCCTTTTATCGCTGAACCGCTCTCTGACTGGGCGCTGTGGTATGGCCGTATTGTGCCAGAAAAAGCGCCTCACCTGGCGATTCAGGCTGCTCTCAAGGCGGGCTATTCAATTCAAGTGGCTGGGCCAGTGGGAAATCCAGGCTATTTTGAAGAGAAAGTGGTGCCTTTGCTAAAGAGCGATCGCGTCCGTTACTTAGGCCATCTTTCTCACAGCGGCATCAAACAGGCACTGTCGCAGGCCAGCGTGTTTGTTAATACCCCCTTATGGGAAGAACCCTATGGAATCGTCTATGCAGAAGTACTCGCTTCGGGTACACCTGTTGCTGCTTTTGATCGAGGTGCCGCCTCGGAAATCTTGGATGCTCAAAGTGGCGTTGTTGTTCAAGATAAAACAGTCGATGCCTTGGCTAAAGCAATCGTCAAAGCTGCAAAGCTATCTCGTCAGGACTGCCGTCACCGAGCCGTTTCTTTTTGTCACATAGATTCTATGATCAGCGGCTATGAAAAACTGTACCGGCAGCTCATTCAGCGGCAGGCTGCGATCGCTCAGCGTCATTCTGAAGCGCTAGTGATAGAAGATTCTGCGCCGCTCATAGGAATGGCTACGTAGGGTTTCGTTGTTTGCGGCTGTTAGCTCTGAGGATTGAGTTGGTAAGAATTGCGTTTTATCTAAACCTACAGGGAGCAGGGCACTGTCGGCGGTTTGATGCAATCGCCCCCTACTTACCCGATGAAGCTCAGCTAGCCGTCGTTGGCATGAATAGTGAACCACCTATTGGCGAAATATCCCGCCTGGTAGAACGTTTTAGCGTCCCTGGATTTGCACCGCCCTCTCCCTGCGCCCTCATGCAGCAGCAGACCGCTCATGACTATCATGGCCTATCGGTGAATCACGGCGGCAATGCGGCCTTTGCGCTGACGATGGTTTCTTTTTTAAGCCGCTGGCAGCCGGATCTGTTGGTGGTTGATGTGGGTTTAGAAGCTTCTATTTTGGCGAGAATGTGCGGTATTGCAACAATCTATACCCGCCAGCATGGCCAGCGCTGGGACAAGGGACACCAGCTAGCCTACGAGTGGGCCGTTTCTTTGTGGGCACCGTTTGCAGCAGATTTGGAGCAGGCTGACTGCCCTGAGTGGATTAAGGAAAAAACGTTTTATAGTAACGGGTTCTGTCGGTTTTCTGGCGAAAAGAGAGCGGATGTAGTGCCACTGAGCTATTGCGATCGCAAGCCCAATATCCTCGTTGTCACAGGCTTCGGTGGCACTGATATAACCCTCCAAAAAATAGCCTTATCAGCAGCGGCTACCCCCGACTGGCAATGGCATTTGCTAGGCGATCATTTACCTGTTCAAGCATCTGGAGTCTGCTGTCATGGCATCGTCAAAGATGTCTGGCCGTATCTGTGCCATGCTGATTTGGTGATTGCGAATGCCGGTCATAACACAGTCATGGAAATCGCCGCAGCGGGCACGCCGTCTATTCTTATTCCGGCAGAGCGGCCTTTTGCCGAGCAGCAGTGCAAAGCAGAAACGCTGAACGCTTTAGGGCTGAGTATTGTTGTTCCTGCTTGGCCTGAGCCGTCCGACTGGGCCAAGCTATGGCTTCAAACGAGAGCTTTGGATCGCTCCGGCTGGAAACTTTTGCAGGATGAAAACGCACCCCGTCGAGCCGCTAATCACATTGTTCAAATTGCTAAGCAATGTATGCAGCCGACTCAGGCAGGCGGATAATTTTGATATGCCTGCCGTCCTTTTGCCAGTCTAGATAGCCTTTTTCAGCAAAGATACTCAGCCAGCCCGACATGGGCCACTCTTCCCACCGCTCATAAAAGATCTTGGCATTGTTCACAATGCTTTCAAAGTGATGCCAGGGCGGTACCACGCTAGTGTGAAACTGATGAAAGGCCAGGGCTTTGGGCACCCAGCGTAGCTCAATGTTTTGCGCTCTCGCCTGCCAGGCAAAGTCAGTATCTTCTGCGCCGTAGCCTGTATAGCTCTCGCTAAAGCCACCAAGCCTGTCAAAAACTGAGCGATGGAGCGCAAAAGAGAGCGACCAGAACAGGCCGTAATTGTTTTCTTTAGCGAGCGGCGTGGTGTTTGTAATATCTCTTTTGGGATTGGGGGCGCTCTGTGCCCGCAGGCTGTCTTCGCTCCAGCCCTCGCTTATTTCTTGCGATAGGTAGTGGACGTTTCCCATTGCGATCGCAGCCGGGAACTGCCCGCAAGCCTCTACATATTCAGACACCATCTGCTCAGCCGGAATACAGTCAACATCTAAAAACAATAAGATGTCGCCTGTTGCTCTGCGAGCCGCTGTGTTACGAGCTGCTGCTAAAGGTAGTTCAGCCGCTGCCTGCTCGTAGGTGGAATGCTCACAAGCAAAGGGCCAGTCTCCTAGCGGCTGAGCCGGTTCATTCATATGAATAACGATGCACTCGTCCGGCAAATCGGTAGAGGAAGCTAGCCCCTGGAGTAAATTTTGGAGATGCTGATTGCGGTTTCGCGTCAGGGTTAAGACAGAAACTTTAGGCATAAAAGACGAGGGCTCAACTGAAGGCGTCTTTAAAGTGAAGCAGTGGCAAGAGACGGCTAAATTCTGCGCCATAGCCACCGCTTAGTTTAACTTAGCTTCTATAAAAAGCCAGTTAGCCTTTGAACTCTACTTGAGCCGAGGATTCACCTCTTTAGCCATGCTTTTAAACTCTTTTAGGCTAGGGCCAGGGCGACGACGGCTGCTCGTTTGAGGCATGAGGTAGTCAGTGGCGAAGTTGTGAGCGCCGCCGGAGGCGTTGCCGGTAACGTCGGCTGATTTGCTGTTGGCGGCGATCGCCTCCCGAATAATGTCCTCAGCATCCCGAGGCCGAGGAGCCGCCTGCGCTTGCTTCGCATCAGAGGCTTTGTCCGTCGGCGCTACTTTTTTGTCTGCTTTATCCGCAGCCTCTTCGCCTGCCTGCATCAGCTCGTCAGCAGCCTGCTTTGCTTTTGCCTTACCGGCTACCGCTGTTTCCTGAACTTTCGCTTTTGTCTTGCCAGCAGCTTTGCCCGTAGCCTTCTGAGCCTTGTCAGCAGTTTTGCCAGCGGCTTTTTGAGTTTTATTAGCCGTTTTGCCAGCGACTTCTTGAACCTTATCTGTGGCTCCTTCAGTCAGCTCTTGGGCCTTTTCTGCGATGTCTGCGGCGGTTTCCTTTGCAACCTTTGTCGCTTTAGTTGCAGCCTCTTTGAGGTTATCTAGGCTTTCCTCTGCGGCGTCATCGAGTTCTAGGAAGTACTTTTCTTTGCCGATGCCTAGCGTTTTACCAATCGTCCCGAATATTCCACCAATCATGGCCACTTCACCAATTATGTTCTTATACAGAGTAATGATTTTATGAGCTAGTCAGCCCATTGAAAAGCGCTTGTCTATTCAGGGAACACACAGCTCTTACCTAATTATTGATTTTCGTTGCAGATCAAAGCAAGACAGCGTTACTTCTGTTTACAAATATCTTTACCCGCTCATACAAAAGCGTCTGAAGGGGATGACTCTTCAGACGCTTTATTTTATCGGATGTCTACCTGCCGCAGTGTCGTTAGCCTAAGACTAGTCAGCCGCCGCCGCTAGCTCACGCTTCTCTTCAGTTTGAGAAGCCGTCACAACGACCTTATTGTCCTCACCGATATCGACAACGGCAGTGCTGCCGTCCGTGATGCGACCCGAGAGCATCTCTTCGGCTAGGCTGTCTTCTAGCAGCCGCATGATGGCGCGGCGCAGCGGCCTTGCCCCGTAGCTGGGGTTATAGCCCTCTTCCACGAGTCTGTCTTTGAACTTTTCAGTGACCTCTAGCCTGATGCCTTTTTCCTCCAGTCGGACAAAGACCTCCTTGAGCAAGATGACCGAAATCTCCTTGACCTCATCTTTGGTAAGCTGGCGGAATACGATGATTTCATCAAGCCGGTTCAAGAACTCAGGGCGGAAGTAGTTCTTCAGCTCTTCATTCACCAGCGAGCGAATCCGGTTGTACTGCGACTCTGCCTGGTCAGCTTCGAGTTCAAAGCCTAGGCCACCGCCACCTTTTTCAATCACCTTGGAACCAATGTTCGAGGTCAAAATCAGCAGCGTGTTCTTAAAGTCTACGGTGCGGCCCTTGGCGTCAGTCAAACGACCATCTTCCAAGATTTGCAGCAGCATGTTGAACACGTCGGGGTGAGCTTTCTCAATCTCGTCGAACAGCACTACGGTATAAGGACGACGACGCACCGCTTCAGTGAGCTGACCGCCTTCGTTGTAGCCAACGTAGCCTGGAGGCGAGCCAATTAGCTTAGAAACCGTGTGGCGCTCCATAAACTCAGACATGTCAAGGCGAATCATCGCCTCTTCAGCGCCAAAGAAGTAGGAGGCTAAGGATTTGGCTAGCTCAGTTTTACCCACGCCGGTAGGGCCAGAGAATACAAAGCTGGCAATGGGACGGTTGGGGTTTTTAAGCCCAACTCGGGCGCGGCGAATGGCGCGAGAAATGGCTCTGACCGCTTCGTCTTGGCCGATGAGGCGCTGGTGAAGCACGTCTTCCATGTGCAGCAGCTTTTCAGTCTCGCTCTCGGTCAGCTTTTGCACCGGAACGCCTGTCCATGAGGCCACAATATGGGCAATGTCCTCTTCAGTAACTTCGGGAGAAGATACTTTAGGGTTCTCTTCGTCCTCGGTCTTTTTGTTCTGAGCGATCGCCCGGATTTCAGACTTGATCTCCATTTCGCGATCGCGCAGCTCCCCAGCCTTATCAAAGTCCTGAGATCGAACCGCGTTGTCCTTATCCTTAAGCACCTGCCGCAGCTCCTTATCTAGCTCTTTGGCCGCTGGCGGCAGCTGAGAGTTCAATAGGCGCACCCGTGAACCAGCTTCGTCAATCAGGTCAATCGCTTTGTCGGGGAGAAATCGGTCGGCAATATAGCGATCGGACAGCTTAGCCGCCGCTTCTAAAGACTCGTCTAGAATCTTTAGCTTGTGGTGCTGCTCGTAGCGATCGCGCAGCCCGTGCAAAATCTCAATCGTCTCTTCTACGCTAGGCTCACCTACCATCACCGGCTGAAATCGCCTTTCTAGGGCAGCATCTCGCTCAATGTGCTTGCGATACTCGTCTAGCGTGGTCGCGCCGATACATTGCAGCTCACCGCGAGCCAACGCTGGCTTCAAAATGTTAGCCGCATCAATCGCGCCTTCTGCCGCACCTGCACCAATTAAGGTATGCACCTCGTCAATCACTAAGATGACGTTTCCGGCAGAGCGAATCTCATCCATAATTTTCTTTAGGCGTTCCTCAAACTCACCGCGATACTTGGTGCCTGCTACCAGCAGACCAATATCTAAAGTGACAACGCGCTTGTCTTCAAGGATGTCGGGGATGTCGCCATTGCTAATGCGCTGGGCTAGCCCTTCTGCAAGAGCAGTTTTACCCACTCCTGGCTCACCGATTAAAACAGGGTTGTTTTTAGTGCGTCGTCCTAAGATCTGGATGACGCGCTCGATTTCCTTCTGACGGCCAACTACAGGATCTAGCTTGCCATCGACTGCCATCTGGGTGAGGTTAGAGCCAAACTCGTCTAGTGTCGGCGTTTTAGTACGGCCCTGACCGCCGCTACCACCGGAGACTTCAGCTGTTTCGCCGAGCATCCGAATAACCTGAGTGCGAACCTTAGAAAGGTCTACGCCCAGATTTTCGAGCACGCGGGCGGCAACGCCTTCGCCCTCACGAATGAGGCCGAGCAATAAGTGCTCGGTACCGATGTAGTTGTGACCGAGCTGACGGGCTTCCTCAAGCGACAGCTCAAGCACGCGCTTGGCTCTGGGGGTAAAGGGAATTTCAACGGCAACAAACCCAGAGCCCCGGCCAATGATTTTTTCGACTTCAATCCGAGCGTCTTTTAAGTTGACCCCCATAGATTTCAGTACCTTGGCGGCCACTCCGGTGCCTTCACCGATGAGTCCTAAGAGAATTTGTTCGGTGCCTACGAAGTTGTGCCCCAAACGGCGGGCTTCTTCTTGAGCGAGCATGATGACCTTGATGGCCTTTTCTGTAAAGCGTTCAAACATGGCGGTACTCCATCACCTGCTGCGGGCTGAGTTGCTGTGATTCTAACACAGCAAAAATTCGTAGAGTGCGGGCGGTATTCACTACTCACCAAGGAGAGGGGAGGAATATTAGTGCCGCTCTGAAGGGAAACACTGCTTGGGTCAAAGAAGAAATTTGTTTTTTTGGCTATTTACGCTACAGGTATTGGCTGAGTGCATAAAACAGCACCTACGGCACGCAGAGATTCAGGTGTTTTTGAGAACGGCTTATGTCATGGGATTCTGACATTTTTCCTGTCAAGCTGCCTGTCGACCAGTGCAGGCAAGCAGAGCAGCGTTGAATCCGGCAAATTAGCCTGTGCCTATTGCCTAAAGGGTAAGAAGATCCGTTGCGTAGTGTTGGGATAGATGTGTGATCGCTGCCAGCCGCTCCCTCTTAACCTGATCCAAAAAAACCTCGCTTTGCAGGCCGCTGCGCCACAAAATTCGAGCATTCTCACCGTCTGAGTAGTAGCGTTTGCGCTGGCCTGCTTCCTTAAAGCTGAACTTTTGGTAGAGATTGAGCGCCCGCTCATTAGCCGCGCGTACCTCTAAGGTTGCCCGTGTGAGCCCTCGGTGATAACCCTGTAGCAGCAGCTCTGTGAGCAATAGCTGCCCCAGCTTTTTGCCTTGGTGATCGGGATCTATCGCCAGCGTCGTGATGTGCGCTTCTTCTAAAATGGCCCATAGGCAGCCCACGCCCAGCAGCCTAACGTCGGCGCGGGTTTCGACCTGAGGAGGGGCCAGTGCAGCTAGATTGGAAGCCGCTGCTAATACCAGCAAGTCGCTGTGGGGACTCTCCAGTTCTCGCTGATAGCCTGATCGCGTCCAGAGCCCCCCTAAACACCGCTGGTCGAGGTCTAGGACGGCTGATATGTCCGCTTCTATCAGGGGCAAACAGGCTAAAAATGACAAAGAAGAGCGCCTCATCAACAGTAGGCTTTAAAAACATTTGGCCTGCTTTTGGCCTTCTATTTAGCTGCCAATTGTACACTGGACTATCTAATCTGTATTTTCCAACTCTCTTATGGTCTCCACCGTCTCACCTGCACTGCAAAAATCAGCAGGGCAATCCCAACCGCAATCTACGAGCCGACGCTATCTTGCCAGCGAGTCATCGAGTCATTCTCCCAACCAGAGGCTGCTGCCGCTAGGGGCCGCTGTAAACGATCAAGACCACCTGGTGATTGGCGGCTGCGATGTCGTGGATCTGGTTGCAGAGTTTGGCTCGCCTCTCTATATATTGGACGAGCAAACGCTCAGGGAGTCGTGCCGTCAGTACAAGCAGGCTTTTGAACGGCACTATCCAGGTGAGTCGCTGATTGTGTATGCCTCTAAGGCCTGGAACTGTTTGGCGGTGTGTGCGATCGCAGCCCAAGAAGGTATTGCCATTGATGTGGTCTCAGGCGGCGAACTTCAAACAGCCGTTGATGCTGGCGCTAAAAGCCTGTATTTTCACGGCAACAATAAATCTTTGGACGAGCTAAAGCTGGGACTTGATGCAAAGGCACATATCGTCGTAGACAACTGGTATGAGCTGAAATCGCTTAATCAGCTCGCTAAAGATACTGGCGAAGTGGCCACAATTCTGCTGCGCCTGACGCCTGGCATTGAGTGCCATACGCACGACTACATTCAAACCGGCCACATCGACAGCAAATTTGGCTTCGACCCTGACCAGCTAGAGGACGTTTTTGACTTTATTGCTCAGCAGGGCGACGGGATGAACTGCGTGGGCCTGCACGCTCATATTGGCTCCCAGATTTTTGAATTGCAGCCCCATCACGACTTAGCTGAGGTGATGGTGCGCTGGTTTCAAACAGCCAAAAAGTACGGCCTGCCGATTGAGCAGCTCGATATTGGCGGCGGACTGGGCATTCGCTACACCGAGTCGGACGATCCGCCAAGCATTGATGAGTGGGCTAAAACGGTGTGTGAAAGCTTAGCTGACGCTTGCCAAAAAAATGATTTGCCCCTACCGAAGCTGCTGTGTGAGCCGGGGCGATCGCTCGTCGGCTCAGCCTGCGTAACGGCCTACACTGTAGGTAGCCAAAAAACGGTGCCCGGCATTCGCACCTATGTCTCTGTCGATGGCGGCATGTCTGACAATCCTCGGCCTATTACCTACCAGTCGGTATATCGGGTGCTAGCTGCTGGTAAAATGTCTGCGCCGCTGAGTGAAACGGTGACCCTAGCAGGTAAGCACTGTGAGTCGGGCGATGTGATAATTCAGTCGGCCAGTCTGCCACCGCTCGGCGCTGGAGAAGTCGTAGTCGTGCCCGCGACCGGCGCGTACAACTACAGCATGGCTTCTAACTACAACCGGGTGCCCCGTCCAGCAGCTGTGCTGGTAAATCAGGGCAGCGCCGACCTGATTTTGCGCCGTGAAACGTATGAGGATCTGGTGCGTCAGGATCGGCTGCCCGACTCGCTTAAGCCTGTCCCATAAAATGGTGAAAGAACGGTGAAACAGGTCTGACTCTTGCTTTTGTGGTATCGTACCCTGATTGATATTGGCCTAGTGGTGGCACTGGTCTACTTCGTGTTGCTGGTCATTCGTGGCGATCGCCGCACAATGTGGATGGTGCAAGGATTGATGCTCCTGATGGCAGCCACGTTGCTCAGTAGCATGTTGGGCCTAGTGCTGCTTCATTTTGTGATGGATAAGCTGCTGCTAGGGGCTTCTGTGGCGCTCTCTATCATGCTGGTGCCCGAGTTTAGAAGACTGCTAGAGCAGCTTGGTCGCGGCGAAATCAGCCTGCTATTTGTTGGGCAGGAACATCAGGTTGGGGCCGCAAACAACGTGATTGATGAGCTAGTAGAAGCGGTGAGGGGGCTGAGCCAAAACCGCACGGGCGCGCTGATGATTTTGGAAACGGACGAGCCGATTGAGCAAAGTGACTTCTCGGTACCTGGCGTGCGGCTAAACGCGGAGCTGTCGCGGGAGCTGCTGCAAACCATTTTTCAAACGACGACGCTGCTGCATGATGGGGCAGTGCTGATTCGAGGCTCGCGAATCCTGGCCGCAGGCGTCATTTTGCCGATTTCTGAAAAGGACGCTTCCCGGCAGCTAGGCACCCGGCATCGGGCAGCGATGGGGATTACCGAACGGGTAGAGCACTGTATGTGCGTCGTGGTTTCTGAGGAAACCGGCTCCATTTCAGTTGCCGAGCAAGGCGTTTTAAATCGCCCCCTGACCAGCAGTAAACTGAGGGAATTGCTGCTTGATAAGTTTTCGTCTTCGGCGGATGGTGATACGGTCGCTCCTCAGCTTCGTAGCTTAGGACGACGGCTTAGTTTGAAGGGCATTAACTTCTTAAGCTCTTTGAAAAAGCGCAAGCTTCCTCGCCCCACTCAGGAAAAGAAATGACAGCTAATTTCAGTCTTTCTACTGCCTCGTCTGTCTCTGCGGCGGTTCTCCCCAAGGATTTACTGCCAGGGCGGATGCCTTCTCATGTGGCGGTGATTATGGATGGCAACGGTCGCTGGGCAAAGCGCCGAGGACTGCCCAGAGTAATGGGCCATCGCAAGGGGGTAGATACGCTTAAAAAGCTGCTGCGCTGCTGCCGTGACTGGGGCATTAGTGCCTTGACGGCCTATGCTTTTTCGACCGAAAACTGGGGCCGCCCCACGCGTGAAGTCGATTTTTTGATGACGCTGTTTGAGCGGGTGCTGCGTCAGGAGCTGAAGGAGATGATGGAGGAGGGCGTGCGCATTCAGTTTGTCGGCGACCTAGCGGCGCTGCCAGCCACGTTGCAGCGTGAGATCGATCGGGCGGTAAAGGAAACCGAGGGCAATACGGGCATTCGCTTTTCGGTGGCGACTAATTACGGCGGGCGGCAGGAAATTTTGCAGGCTTGTCAGGCGATCGCCATCCAAGTACAGCAAGGCAATCTCCAGCCCGAAGACATTGACGAATCCCTTTTTAGCCGTCATCTGTACACCTCCGACATCAGCGATCCCGACCTGCTGATTCGCACCAGCGGCGAAATGCGCATCAGCAATTTTCTGCTATGGCAGCTCGCCTACTCAGAGTTCTACATTACCGACACGCTATGGCCCGACTTTGACACTGACGAGTTTCATCAGGCAATGAAGGCGTTTCAGCAGCGCGATCGCCGCTTTGGCAAAGTCGATGACAGCGAGAAGGCGTAGATTTTCTATGGCCTGATGGTTTGGCAGCAGAACTCACCTACTATCCAATTCCTTCGATGATGGGATGGAAGTAGAAGGACAGGCTAATGACAATGTATGTGGCCAGCAGTAGCGTGCCTTCTAGCCAGTTGGATTTGCCATCGGCGCTGATGGAGTTGGCGACGAGAACCGCAACGACTACTGAGAGCAGCTCAAAGTTATTGAAGTCTAAATCCATGGGCTGGCCCATAAATGCGCCAATGAGCACGAGCAGCGGCCCCACGAAAAGGGCAATTTGCATACTGGAGCCGACGGCTACATTGAGCGACAGATCCATTTTGTTTTTGAGGGCGTCGGTGACAGCGGTGGCGTGCTCAGCAGCGTTGCCAATAATCGGCAGAATGATCACGCCAGTGAAGAGTTCGGAGAGGCCTAGCTGCTTGGAGGCGACTTCTAAGGTGCCCACTAAAAACTCTGATTCGACCGCGACGACCAGGGTTGCCGCAAACAGTACGCCGATCCATAGTTTGAGATTGGGCTTGTGAACTTCAGCCTGTCCATTTTTGTGAGCATCATGGGCGCTTTCCTTATCTGAGTTTGAATCCAATAAAGCCGTTAAAACAGTCGGTTCTGTCCCTTCTTCGGCAATGCCTACATCGTAAAGGTAGGCGTGAGTTTTCATTGAAAAAAGGAGAGTGAGTCCGTATACCAGCATCAGCACGATGGCGACGGCGATGGAGAGCTTTTGTAAAACGGGCTCTTCCATGCCGGTAGAGGTGAAGTCCACAGCGGTTGGCAGCAAGATAGCAATCACGGCCAAGTTCATTGAAGAGGCGTTGAGCCTGGCAATGGTGGGCTGAAAGGTTTGTTCTTTAAACTTAAGGCCACCGAGCAGCATGGAAAGGCCCATAACCAGCAGCAGGTTACTAATGATAGAGCCAGTGAGACTGGACTTTACGACGTTTACCAGGCCTGCACGGAGGGCAAAAACGGCGATAATCAGCTCAGTGGCATTACCAAAAGTAGCGTTCATTAAGCCGCCGAGCGAGGGGCCAACGACAACGGCGATTTCTTCGGTGGCGGTGCCCATCCATCCGGCGAGCGGAATAATGGCTAGAGCGGCGGTGGTGAATACAATCAGGTCACCCCAGCCTAAGAAGTGAGCTGCTAGGGAGACAGGAATAAAGCCGAGAAAACCATAGAAAATTATATTTTTGACAGACATTTAGCAGCTCCGGAAGAGGCTTTCTCTGCGAGACGGTACCCGAACGGCTACGCTCAGCCTACGGGTGGAAATTGAGGTTTTGGGGTAGACGGGATTAGATTACCCAGGAGAATAATCCTATCAATATATGCTGAGTTAAGCAGGATTTAAGGCGGGTATGGTGATGAAAATATTGAAGGGGCTGAGTTTATTGGTGGGGCTGTCGGTGGGGGCGATCGCGCTCTTTTACCTTTGGGGCAGCTCAGGCAGCTACAACAAGCAGAACTACGCGGCCATCGTGAACTATGCAAAAGGGGGCGTAAACGAAGGTGCAGTCACGACGGGTGAGGATACTCATACCATTGTGAGCTACAACTTGGGTTACCTCTCAGGGCTGGCGAACAACACCACGGCTAAAACCGACCGCGCCTTTTTTGACGCCAATCAACAGCGAGTGATCGCCGCTCTAAAAGCAGTAAAGCCCGACATCGTGGCTTTTCAGGAAATAGATTTTGATTCGAGCCGTTCTTACAGAGTGGATCAGTCGAAGGCGATCGCCCAAGCCCTAAACATGATGCACGGCGCGATCGCAATTAGCTGGGATAAAAACTACGTTCCCTTTCCCTACTGGCCCCCTGCTGCGCAGTTTGGCAAAATACTTTCTGGCCAGTCTATCATCAGTCGTTTTCCTTTCCCTATTCAAAAAAACAGCCGGGTAGTGCTAGAAAAAGTTGCCAGCAATCCCTTTTACTACAACGCCTTTTATCTTGATCGGCTAGCTCAGATATCAGAATTTGATTCTTTTGGGCTAGGAACAACGCTGATCGTGATTAACGTGCATTTAGAGGCGTTTGATGAACCGACGCGGGTGAGGCAAACTCGGTTTGTGCGATCGCTCGCCGAAGACTACGCTAAAACGCATCCTGTGATTGTCCTGGGCGACTTCAACAGCTCAATCAACCGCGCCGAAGAATCAGAATTTTCGGCCAAAATAATGGCCGACTCTGAAAAGTTTGCCTCAGCAGTGCCCGAAGCTAAATGGGGTGAAGCGATGGCTACGTTTCCTTCCGATCGACCCGAGTACAATTTGGACTACATTTGGTATACGCCTGACACCATAGAAGCTGTGGACACTAAAGTGATCAGCGCGGCGGGCGCGGCGTCCGACCATCTGCCACTCATGATGGAGTTTCGGCTTAAAAAATAATTGCACTAGGTTGTTCATGCTTGGCCTTGCCATCCACACCTGTAGCCCTCAGCTAGGGCTCGCTCTAAAGACCGTTGAGCAAACTATTGAGCCTGCCGCTGAACTGATAGACCGTCATCAGGTGTGGGACTTAGGGCGCGAAGTCTCCAGTCATCTGCACGTAAAGCTGATCGAGTTCATCAAACCCTATAGCTGGCAGGACGTAAGCTTTATCGCCGTAGCTAAGGGGCCGGGTGGCTTCACCGGCACGCGAATCGGGGTAGTCACGGCGCGAACGTTGGCACAGCAGTTAGAGGTTCCTTTGTTTGGTGTGTCTTCTTTGGCGGCGATCGCGGCCCAATCTATCGCGACCCATCCGCTTAGGGAAAAGCAAGACATCGCCGTATCAATGCCTGCCAAGCGAGAGGCGGTATACGGCGCAATCTATCGACCTGAGGGCAATGACCTGAGAGGGGTGCTAAAAGAGGCCGTGGTTCCTGAAAACGACTGGATTAATGTGATAGACAAGTGGGAGCGACCTTTGCGTCAGATGGTAGCTGAGGCGGCGGCGGGAACGGCTGAGTCGGTCACGGGGGTAATGAATTTGGCTTGTGTGCGATGGGAGAGAGGCGATCGCCCCCTATGGTCGTCCGTAATGCCCTTTTACAGCCAGCATCCCGTACATCGATAGGAGTCCATCAAGTAGTTCATCAAAGCCTGTTATTTCGTCGCCACATAAAACACAGTTGATGCAGGGCAATCGGGCATGAGTGCAGCGCGGTCTTCATCCAGTGCAGTGTCATCGAGAACGAGTGCAGCGCAGCCGGGAATGGATGCAGCGCGGTCGAGAACAAGTGCAGCGCAATCGAGAACGAGTGCAGCGCAGTCGAGAACGAGTGCAGCGCAGTTGGAAATGGATACAGCGCAGTCGAGAACAAGTGCAGCGCAGTTAGGAATGGATACAGCGCAGTCGGGAATGAGTGCAGCGCAGTTGGGAACGATTTTGCAGGAGAGCTGATTAACGGCAGCCTGAGAAGGAGCGTTTCTGCAAGGAGACTTAATCGAATGCAATGTATCGAACGCGGTGTGAAGAGAGGAGGATATCACGCGTAATTTTTATACCCTGTGCTCAGTCACTAGCGTCAGACTCACCCAAGCGCCCGAGGCATCATAGCTGCGAATCATCCGCTGGCGGGTTTGCGCATTTAGCAGCCAGCCAGCCTCTAAAAAGAAGGGTTGGCGGGGCGTAATGCGCAGGGGAAAAGTTGCCGACGCGCTGTCGGGTAAAAGCAATACTTGTACGGGCTGCGAGCCTGCTTGAAATGAGATTGTTTGGCCCTCAATTATGCCTTTAGAGCTGATGACGGGAGCGTTGGGAAGCGTGATAGCTTGCTGGATTTCGCGATCGCTCACTTGTTCAATGCTTAGCTGCGTCGTCTGACTTTGCTCAGGCCTAAGATCGGCATATTGGGTCACCGCTTCGCCCTGCCATCTGCCGATCAGATCCTCTACTTTTAAGGGCGATCTTTCCGGCTCGCTCGAACCTTGAAGCTGTTCGCGAATTAGCGTTAGCTGCCGAAAGTCACTAGATTTAAATAGCTGCACTAGGCGCAGTCGCCGCTCTCCTGCCATCAGACCTAGCTCCGCCCCAAAGTCTGAAAATGGCCCCCATTGAGTGGAGCCTTGAGAAAAAGCACCGTCTTCAAAAAATAGCGTGGTTCGGCTGAGCGAGCGATATTCCAGAACTGTAGTTTGCTCAGCTTCACCCGATGGGTAGCGATGAATTTCCTGCCGCATCGCCTGATCGCCTTCCTGGGGGATTAAGGCAACCTTGGTCGGCATATCCGATAGAATTTGTCCGTGAGCAGAAAGCTGGGTAAATGACCCCTGCCAGGTGCCCACGTTTTTGAGGAGCCGCTGCCACTGGGAGCTTGGAGAAGAACTTTGAGACGGCCTGGAAGAATTGCTCATTGTGTTAGCACGGATATCACTTAAAAGGGCAAACCCTCCTAAACTGTAGAACGTTCTGATGATGCTGCCAGATCAGACAGCCAGACCAAACAGCCAGACAAGCCCGATAGAACAGGTTGACCGATCCGATCAGTAAAAGCCAGACCCCTTTTTGAAACTCTTATGACTTCAGATTCAGCTCAGGCTCAGCCGCTGCCTCATAAGGACGAAGCTACTGGGTTGGGGACGTTTGGCGGGGTATTTACGCCATCAATCCTAACCATTTTGGGCGTGATCATGTATCTGCGCTTCGGCTGGGTGGTCGGTCAGGTTGGCCTATATGGAACGATGGCGATTGTGACGATTGCCACGTCAATTACGTTTTTGACGGCGCTTTCGATTAGCGCGATCGCCACCGATAAAGTCATCCGAGCAGGCGGCGCTTACTATATAATCAGCCGCTCGTTGGGCATTGAAACCGGCGGCGCAGTCGGCATTCCGCTGTACTTTGCTCAGGCCCTGTCTGTAGCGCTCTACACCATTGGCTTTGCAGAAAGCGTCAAGACGGTTTTCCCCGATGTTTCAATCGTGCTGGTAGCGCTGATTACAACGACAGCAGTGACCGCTTTAGCCCTAATTTCGGCAGATTTTGCCATAAAGGCACAGTACGTGATTATGGCGGCGATCGTCCTTTCCCTCGTTGCCCTGGTGTTCGGCCACGATGTCACCATCGATCCCTCGGATGCGATTGAGGCCGCTAAGGTCGAGCGGGTTGGCTTTTGGGCTGTCTTTGCCGTCTTTTTCCCAGCGGTGACCGGCATTATGTCGGGCGTCAATATGTCGGGCGATCTTAAAGACCCGATTCGCTCGATTCCGCGAGGCACGATTGCGGCGGTAGTGGTGGGCTATGTCATTTATATGGCCATTCCCTTCATCTTAACGACGCGCACGCCGACGGCTTCTAACGCGCTGCTGAATCCGGAGATGATGGTGATGAAGCGCATTGCCTGGGGCGGGCAGCATTTTATTGATTCTATTGTGCTAGGCGTGTGGGGGGCGACGCTCTCTAGTGCGATTGGCAGTATTTTAGGCGCACCGCGAATTTTGCAGGCCTTAGCGCGCGACAATATTCTGCCTCGCAGCCTGCGCTGGCTAGGTAAGGGCAATGGCCCAACCGACGATCCGCGCCTGGGCACGCTGTTTACGCTGGGAATTGTGTTGGTGGTGGTGACGCTGGGAAGCTTGGATGCGATCGCTCCCGTCCTTTCCATGTTCTTCCTTACCACCTACCTAGTACTCAACGTCGCCGCTGGCATTGAAGGCTTTCTGCAAAGCCCCTCGTTCCGCCCTACCTTCAAGGTGCACTGGTCACTTTCTCTGCTCGGGGCGCTCGGCTGCATTGCCGTCATGTTTTTGATCAATCCAATCGCCACCCTCGTAGCGCTGTTCATTGTCGCATTAATTTACGTTTGGCTAGAGCGCAGACAAATTGAAAGTACCTGGGGAGACGTCCGCCAAGGCGTATGGATGACCATCGTGCGCACCGCCCTGCTTAACATTGACGACGCCGCCGACCCTAAAAACTGGCGACCTCACCTGCTAGTCCTTTCCGGAACGCCTACCAAGCGCTGGTACCTGATTGAAATGGCCCGCGCCTTCACGCATAACCGAGGCCTGATTACGGTTGCCAGCATTTTACCTAGCGGCTCGCGCAGCATTGCCCAACAGGAAAAAGCCGAAGTCACCCTGCGCGACTTCCTAGAGCGTAAAGGCGTCCAAGCCTTTGCCAAAATCATCACAGCCGATGATCCTTACGTAGGCACCAAACAGCTTTTGGAAACCTACGGCATGGGGCCACTGGTGCCTAACACCTTAATGATTGGAGACTCTGAAGACTCAGAGCCCAACAGCATCGAACGCTATTGCAGCACCATCCGCATGTGTCACGAAGCCCAGCGCAACGTGATTGTTGTTCGGGGTGAAAAGAGCGAGGCCGAAGAAATTGGTGAGGCCGAATCACTGTTTCCACCAATGTTTGCCCGCGATCAAAAACGACAAATCGACGTATGGTGGGGTGGTTTGCAATCTAACGGCGGCTTGATGCTAATTTTGGCCTACCTGCTGCGCACTAGCTGGCAGTGGCGCTCAGCAGAAATTCGGCTGAAGCTCGTGGTACATAATAAAGCAGCCGCCCAGTCTGCTGAAGTCAATATGACAAATCTGACAGAGAGCCTGCGCATCGGTGCGACCTCTGAAGTGATCTTGTCCGAAGGCCGTCCCTTCGAAGATATTTTGCAAAAGTCTTCTGCGGCCTCTGATCTGGTATTTTTGGGGCTAGCTGTCCCCGAAGAAAATTCGCAAGAGTACTACGAAACCCTCCAAAAACGCATTTCAGGACTGCCGCCGACGGTGATGGTGCTAGCCTCAGAAAATCTAGACTTCTCTGAAATGCTGCAAAAGGATTAGAAGTGAATGCTTTCGTCTAGATATTCCTGGAAGCTCTTGTATCGCCTAATCGTGTAGGTCGCTGGCTTTGCCTTGTGAATTCTCTAAAGTCGTCCGCCTTGCGCTAGCTTCATTCTATAGCCTCTGTCGAGTTGCTTAGGACGCTTTTGTCGGCTGAAATCGCTAGAAAACAACAGGCAACTCGCCTAGCAGATGTCCCAATGCATTAGGACATCTGCTAGGCGAATCGTTTTGAATCAGCCCCTGACGCCGTATGATCGAGCTAGTGAAACCGGGGATAGAGCTGATGGGATGCTTGCGAGTAAACAATAGAATGAAAGCAATTTCGGCAAGGCTAAAAAAAGGTTTGCCGACAGTATTTTTCGCTGTGCTGCTGAGCTTGAGTCTTGCCGTTTCGCCTGCCCTAGCGCAGGATAACGCGATTGATTATACGCTTACGAACCAGGCGGGCGCAGATTTTTCAGGGAAAAACCTGTCGGGCACTTCGTTTGCAGCGGCAGATGTGCGTGATGCTAGCTTTGCCGGGGCGGACATGAGCGGCACTATCCTGACGAAGGCTACTTTTCTACGGACTGATTTGTCGAATGCGGATTTTACAAAGACTTTTGCCGATCGCGTTCTGTTTGATGGCTCGGATATGACCAATGTGGTGTTTGTAGAGGCGATCGCAACCAGCAGCTCTTTCGCTGACACTATCATTACCGGCGCTGACTTTTCGGATTCGATTCTTGACCGATATCAGGTTAAGAAGATGTGCGATCGCGCCGACGGCGTAAACCCGATAAC
>JBGTGK010000099.1:0-5429 GCA_041746795.1 Phormidesmis sp. | reverse complement strand
GGCCATGCACAGATCCTCTACCTGTGATTCACTTAACAACGATTGAGTCAGGGTAACTGATTCCATGCTTGCATTCCTCGACGGCTACACTGCTGAGAAATCATTTTAATCGATTGGTAGCTTATTTATGGGAAACTACCTTACTGCCTGTTCATGTTGCTTTTCTGCACCTGATTATCGATCCGGCCTGCTCGATTGTGCTAGAAGCAGAACCGGCAGAAGCAACGGTGATGCAGCGTCCCCCCCGCAACCCAAAAGAGCCTTTGTTTGGCAGAAAGACTGTGGGGTTGGCTCTATTACAGGGCATTGGCATTTTAGTGATTGTGTTGGCGATTTTTGCGATCGCACTCTACCGCAAACAAGGCGAACTCGATGCCCGTGCCTTAACCTTTACGACCTTAATTTTGGCAAATCTAGGTCTGATTTTGAGCGAAAGTTCGACTGCACCTCTCAGCCTCAAAATATTCAAATCACCCAATGCTGCCCTGCGATGGGTACTGGCTGGGGGAGTGTTTTTTCTAGCTCTCGTACTCTATGTTCCTTTTTTACGTCGGCTGTTTAGCTTTTCGTTTCTGCATCCGCTCGATATCGGCATTTGTTTATTAGGCGGAGTAATTAGCCTACTTTGGTTTGAGCTGTTAAAATGATTCCGTCGGCCCCAAAGCAGTCATTGAATCGAAGTTATTTTACCTCGCGTCTAGCTTGCTAGCTTGTTAACTATGATCACTCGTGAGCCATCGACTGACACCCGCCGATTCGCTTCCTTAGATTGGCATAACTTACTTACTGCTGAAATTTCAGAACAATTAGATAGCCATCCAGAGCAGGGACTGCATCCGTTAGAGGTGGAACGACGGCAGCAGAAATATGGTGTGAATCAACTGACGCAGAAAGCTGAAAAGAACCCATTAATTTTATTATTTGAACAATTTAATCAACCACTGATCTATATTTTATTAGTTTCTGCTGTGATTACAGCATCGCTACAGGACTGGGTCGAAACGTGGGTAATTCTAGCGGTTGTTGTCATCAATGCGATAATTGGGTTTGTGCAAGAATTTAGAGCAGTTAAGGCTATGCAAGCTTTGGCTCAAACTGCGCAAAGTGAGACAACAGTCGTTCGCGGTGGACAAAAACAACAAGTTCCGGCCACTACATTAGTGGTAGGCGATCTGGTCACGCTCCAGTCTGGAGATAAGGTTCCAGCTGATTTACGACTGCTGCAATCTCGTGAGCTTCGGATTGATGAATCGGCGCTGACAGGGGAGTCGGTTCCTGCGCAGAAGGATACCATTGCACAGCTTGATAGAGAAACGCCACTTGCTGATCGGGTGAATCTTGCGTATTCTTCAACGCTGGTGACTTATGGCACGGGTACTGGTTTTGTCGTTGCGATCGCCGATCAAACTGAGATCGGGAAAATTAACGAGTTGGTGGCGTCAGCCGATGTTCTGGCTACTCCGTTAACGCGCAAAATTAATAAATTTAGTCAGACCTTGATGTATGTCGTGTTGGGGGCGGCTGCGATCGCATTCATTGTCGGTGCGCTGCGAGGCTATGATCTGGACGATAACTTTCTGGGTGTTGTTGCTTTATCAGTTGCTGCCATTCCTGAAGGACTTCCGGCTGCGGTTACCATTACCTTAGCAATAGGGGTAAATCGCATGGCAAAACGTAATGCCATTATCCGAAAACTGCCAGCGGTTGAGACATTGGGAAGCACAACGGTAATTTGTTCTGATAAGACGGGAACGTTAACGCAAAATACGATGACCGTGCGAGAGATCTTTGCAGGTGGAGAATCAGTTACCCTGTCGGGCGGGGGCTATGGCCCAGAGGGTGACTTCTCCATTTCAGATCCAAGCTTAAATCAAGCCCTGATGGAATGCTTGAAGGCCGGGCTGTTGTGTAATGATTCCCGCATTGTTGAAATTGAGAATGAGGATGAGACGGTATGGAGGGTAGAAGGCGATCCCACTGAAGCTGCCTTAATCACCTCAGCTCGGAAAGCGGGCTTGGCGCGTAATCTTTTAGAACAAGATTTACCGCGACAGGATAGCATTCCGTTTGAGTCGCAATATCAATATATGGCAACCTTACACACTCATGAAGGTCATGCCTTAATCTATCTTAAAGGCTCGGTAGAAAGTTTGCTGCCGCGCTGTAAAAAATCATTGGACAAGGTGGGTGAACTGGTCGAATTAGAGGTTGATTTCATTCAGCAGTGTGTTGATAAAATGGCATCGAAGGGTTTACGGGTTCTAGCCTTTGCTCGATTGGAGTTGCCCTCTAAGCCACAGTCGCTTACCCATAAAAATGTGGAGGAAAACCTAACTTTTTTAGGGTTGCAGGGCATGATCGATCCGCCTCGCCAAGAGGCTATTCAAGCTGTTCAAGCCTGTCGGAATGCTGGAATTGTCGTCAAGATGATCACAGGGGATCATCTTGGCACAGCTGCTGCAATTGGAGCACAAGTTGGACTTGCAGAAATGCCCTCGCAAGATCGAATCAAAGCGGCGATAACGGGAACTGAAATTGCCAAGCACTCGGATCAGGAATTGCCTGTGATCGCCGAACGAACAGCTGTGTTTGCGCGAGTTACGCCAGAACAGAAATTACGCCTTGTTAGAGCGCTGCAATCGCGAGGGCATGTCGTTGCGATGACAGGCGATGGTGTGAATGATGCACCGGCCTTGCGCCAAGCTGATATTGGTATTGCGATGGGAATATCAGGTACGGAAGTGGCTAAGGAAGCCGCTTCTATGGTGCTTACCGACGATAATTTTGCCACTATTGCAGCCGCCGTAGAAGAAGGCCGAGGTGTTTACGACAACATTATCAAATTTATTGTATGGGCGTTACCTACGAATTTAAGCGAAGGCTTGGTGATTTTTGTTGCCACTTTGTTTGGCATTACATTACCCATTCTGCCGTTACAAATTTTGTGGATTAATACAACTTCAGCTGTCTTACTCGGAACAGGACTCGCGGTTGAGCCAAGAGAACGAGGCATTATGGAAAGGCCCCCTCGTCCGCCGGGGATGACCCTGCTGAGCAAATCGATGGTGCAGTTTATTTTGCTTGTAGGCATTGTGCTGTGCGGTTTTGCTTTTGTGGTGTATAAGTTCGCACTTCAAAATGAAGCTAGTATTGAATCGGCGCGGACAGCCGCAGTGAATGCAATCGTATTTGGTCAGATTTCTCTGTTGTTCAATTGCCGATCGCTCTCTTATTCTATGTTTAAGTTGGGTGTATTTTCCAATCCCGTTTTGCTGCTAGGCGTGGCTGCGATGATTGCTCTTCAGCTTCTCTTTACGTATGCGCCCTGGATGAATCAAATTTTTGGCACTGCTCCGGTGCAACCCAGTGAATGGAAGCTTATTTTTTCAGCTTCGATCGGGATCTATTTACTCATTGAATTGTTTAAGTGGAATAGGCGTCGAACAAAGAGAACTTACAAGTTAGATTGAGAGAATAAGCCGATCCGCGTTTCACATTCCACGCAGCACATTGAAGTATCTCTGCCATCGTAGATGTGTTGGATATGTTCTAGAGCAAAAAAAAACGGGCGGATGATCTTGCGATCGCCGCTTGTTTCTCTGATGTTTTAATAGTCCTTGGTAGGGCTTAGCGCCTAGACGCTAAGCCCTACCAAGGACTATTAGTGGAATGCTTTGATTACAGCATCGAACTTGACTTTTGGAGATTTATCGTGATGCAGAATGGGCGGAATCTCTCGGTCAATATTGAGAAATTGATAAACAACCATTTGCGCGACTCGAACTGAGTATTCGACGGTGAAGACGACATCTTCGGGAATTTCGACAAACTGACTAAATAGAGGCAAGATTTTTTGAGTTTTTTGGAATTGGCAATGGTCGATCACCGGGAGCACGGGGCATGAACATACTGGTGATGTAGGGCATCCGGCAAGGAATACAGTTCGCTGCTGAAAATACCTCCAGCTCAAAATTCAAATGGCCACAAAGCTCACGTAAAATCTCTTCGCCGGTACAGTCTGACATTGACTTAGCCACAAAGTTACCAATCCGATCTGGGTGCAGCGCATATCCCCAAAAAACTTGAACATTTTCAGGCTGGTTAGCAAAATGGGGTTGATGCGCTAAAACAACTGACATGAACCAATTAGAATCTTTAAAGGTGACCAAACCGCCTGTGCCTGCCCGGTTCCCCGAAAGTGCCTCCATTCTGTCAAAAAAATGTTTGTCTTTGAGCGTCACGGTAAAAGAGGCCCATTAAGATTCTGGAATACTGGTATTGAAAGCAGCAGGGTTACCAAATTCAGGCCGATTAACAGCCAGTTTTCCCACAGGTCCCAGCCGCCGCTATGCTTCTTTGTCAATTGTTCAGGGGCTTTGGTCATAGAGCCAAAGCTAGATGCATCAGTCATGGAGCCATTTTGAAAAAAGACTAAATTATCCTTGCTGATCTCAATAACTTCGTGTTTGCCAGCTCGCAAACACTCAAGTCCTGTGACCACCAGCTGACCATTCTCAGTCTCATTTCTAACCTTATCTAGCCTGTGGCTAGGATGGCATCCGAACTTAGACGGGTAGGCTATCTTCAGCCTGTTGCGTCTGCCGCTTAGCGCCAACCCCTGCACCAACTGCCTGCTCCAATGCCCAAAATTCCTGACTGCGACCGCTGCCAATACTAGCTCCACAGCCTGTACCTCGTCTGTGCTGTGAACCCCTGTGGGCCAGCGGGCAAAACCTGCAAAGACTTCAGCGGGAACGCCCCATCTGCCGCAGCACCCAAAAGACAACCCCTAGGCGGCGGCTACTACGCAGGCGACTGGATACCCCAGCCATTCCCTACGCTGACCCCAGCAGGGCAGCTCTCGTTGCTAGACGAACACCCGCAGTTTATAGGCCGCTGCCCCAACTGCGAGATGCCGATAGCAGAGCCAGCAAAGGGGCAATGGAAGTGCGGGCATTGCAATTGGGAAGATGCGCCCCGTCTTTAACCGCTTAGAACCTCGCTAGATTTCTCAATTCAGCGACCTCTTCGACTAAATCTATAACTGCCAATGCTAACCCGATAGCAAAGGTTGTCTCTGACTGAAGACGTGCAAAGCGCAGGGCAGCATCTTCTGCGAGAACGCCTGCGAGGCTAGAAGATCTGCCATACTGCTTGTAGGTTTTGCCCAAGTGGGGCCGTGCGATCGCTAGTCTTTCAGAGGTTGGCAATCGGGCTCGCTTTTGGTAAGAGTTGAACTTTGGATCAGATGGCACCAAATTCCATAGTTCGTTGGTCGGGTAAACGGCTATCGGCAGAATGTGGTCGAGGTCGTAAGCAATTCCTTTCGCTAAGCGCTTTTCTGACCAAGGGCAAGTAAATTCAGCGCCTTCCATCAACAGAATGTCGATCTGATTGCGCTCCCAAGTGAGCGGACGGCGATTGTCTGG
>JBGTGK010000098.1:0-3461 GCA_041746795.1 Phormidesmis sp. | reverse complement strand
GACGTGATTTTTACCTCAACTTGGAACGAGTTTGCTAGGTTTCAGCCATTCAAAGAGGTAAGTCAGATTTGACCATGACTTGAGGCGAACGAGAAATCAAGGGGTTTGGGCGTACGTAGTCTGGAATTTGGAATTGCTGCCCAGCAGCAGACTATCGGTGCCTGAAACTAGGTCTGGATGGTAGTTCAAGGACTGTGATCTGATTACGTAGTCCCGCTGAGAGGTACTGAGCTTGATGGCATGGTTGCCAACGGCTAGCCCAGCCGTTACTGTCCGTTCTTTGCCGGGAGGCGATGTGGCGTCTACGGGTGCTGAAATACTGTTAAGGCTTTGTGACATAAGGATTTCACCTTCTTTTGTGGGGTCGGAGCATTGCTAAGTGCTATGGACAGCATTGGCGGGAGAAGGGATGGGTTCCCCTTTGCTGTCCGCATAAGAGTATGTATATATCAGCTAAATAGCTTCTGTCAATCAAAGATAAGCAGCTTAAAAGCTTAGATAGGCAGGTTAGAGGTTCTCAAGCATTACACTGAGGGCGATTGATAGATTTACTTGCCATGACAAAGTTCAGCGTCAACCTCTCAGACAAATATTATTTGCTACTAGATAAGTGGGCAGAAGAGCTAGGTGATACTAAAGGGAGCTTATCTGCAAGGCTTATAGAACTAGCTTTAGAACGTAAATACCCTAACGAACTTCCTACTGCGCCTGATAAGTCGCCGGGTGATGCTCCCTATGAGCTACCTAGTGATGTACAGCTTTCTAAGTGGGTAACGATGGCTATCAATTTAGGCGGTGCCCTCTCCACACCTGAAGCTTTTGCTGCTACTTCGATGCGCGGGCACTTCAGCAGATGGCTTAAAAGCTACCGGCAAAGAATTTTAGATTTCGCTGACGAACATCAACTCAGCTTTCCACAGGCTTATGCACTACTGACCTCAAAGCAGCCGCCCTACTCAGAGACGGATTTAGAATGGGCTAGAGGTCAACCAGAGCTGATGACAGAGGCTAGATTTTTAGGTCACCTGCCGGAGCCAGGAACTGCACCAAGTCTTGCGCCTAAGAATGACCAATAACAAAATTGTCTAGATACTCATATCGGAAATTAAATTAATGGCCACAACAGCAACCCTCACTCCTCAAAACGCCTTTCCCCTTTGTGGATCGCTAGAAGATGAGGCCGCGATCGCTCAGATAGGTAACCTGCTCTTAAATGAAGAGAATGGGCTAAGAACTTGGTGTATAAATGACGCTGAACGCTGGTTATGTCGTCACTACCAGAAGCGTCTAACCGGCTATCCAAACACAACACGAGAGGAATGGGCACGGCTAAAAGAACTCTGTTTGCTTCATCACGGTTCGCCGATTGCCGCAGCTATAGACACAATGGCAAGCGCCCACCGTACTAATGCGATCGCTGAGGCTGCAATTCGCGCTACCGGCGACAAGCTGTACCAAGCTGCTAGTCGCGCTGAAGAAGAAGGTGAGTCAGTAAAAAAGGCACAGCGATTATTCAGAAAGATCCTAGCAAGTGTGATCACACAACCATCGGATGATGAGTTAGCTGTCTGAGGAAATTGAGGAACTGATGATGGGTGAAGAAAGATTGATTAAAAGACGGGGCTTATGTCCCCCTACGCCTTCAGTCAATCGTGTGCTTCCTTGCCTATCTCTGCATCCTTTACGGCGGAGCTGAGTTCCATTTGCAACTGCTCGATAGTAGGTAGATTGTCCTGAAAAATTGAAGGAAGCTGTGACTGAAGTTGGTACGTTGATACACCAATGGGCTGCTGAGTGCCCTGAAGAGCAAACTCTACTGTAGTTTTGTCTTTTGACTTACAAAGAATGATCCCAATTGTAGGATCGTCACGGTCACTACGAAGAAGGTTATCGACAGCGGCTACATAAAAGCTCATTTGCCCTGAGTGCTGAGGTTCAAACTCACCCATTTTTAGATCGATAACGATATAGCAATGAAGATGAACGTGATAGAAAAGAAGATCCAGTCTGTAATCCTTACCGCTGACGACTAAAGGATACTGACTACCCAAAAAAGCAAAGCCCAATCCCAGTTCTATCAAAAAGTCATGAATATGATCGATCAAAGCATTTTCTAGTTCTCTTTCCTGTGCCCCGTCCCTAAGCGTCAAAAAATCGAAATTGAACGGATCTTTAATGAGCTGCTGAGCAAGGTCAGATTGGGGCGACGGAAGTGAGCGCTCAAAGTTAGTCGTAGCACTCCCCAACCGCTCGAAGAGATTGCTTTCAATTTGCATTACCAAAATGTCTCGACTCCACCCATTTTCTAACGCTTTTTGGGCGTACCAAAGTCGAGGATTCTTTTCTTTGAGCTTAGTGAAGAGAGCGATGTTATGTCGCCAAGGCAATTGGCCAACGCTGCGTTGACTAATTTCAATTTCGGTATAGGCTTCGGCAAACGCCCGCATGTACTTTAGGTTCGTTTTTCCAAAACCAGCCATATCAGGAAACTCTCGTTTCAAGTCTGTAGCCAGACGGTCGATAACTTTGCCGCCCCATCCTTGCTCTTGCTGGCGGGTGAGAACCTCGTTTCCAATTTGCCAGTAGAGATGAATTAGTTCCTGATTTACGGCTAGCACTGCTTTCACTTGTGCTGAGCGAATACGATGCTTCAACGCATTGAAGAAATCGGCATAATTGCTATCAGAGAATAGAGACGATTGGGTCGGCATAAAAACAACTAAAGGATCTAAGAATTCCTGAGGTGGTAGAGCAGCAGCAGTAATTCATCGTGATTGAGCTGGTAGCGACGTTTACCATCAAATCGACTGGCAATAAACTCACTGATTTCCTCCAGCGTCCAGTTTAAACTACGCACCTGCACCTGAATCCTTTGAATAAGCTCATCCTGCTCAGCATCTATCCCGGAGCTGAAGGCGCTTTGAGGCTGAATAGGCTGAGGGGGAGGCAATACAGGGGGCGGAACCAATCGCAAGGGCGGCGGCTCAGTTTTTGGCGACTCGGCCTGTGGAAAACTCAACTGCTCCCCCCAAACCCCCCTCAGAGCAGATTTTTTAGTCTTTTTTTTGAAATAGCCTTCACGCGAGGCGGGTCTACACTTCATTGTTTCTTGCTTGGTCTGTAATTTCCCCTTCCGCAAGGGCTCTGGCTCTTTTTGAATGGCGGGTAATAGTGCCTGGATGGGCTCTGTATTGACCGCTGTATCGGCTATTACACACATCTTTTCTGCCTCCCGATGCGCCGGGTGCCACAGCCCTTTGTGTCGGTACAACGTCCCTAGACTCGTCCCTGCTAATTCCGAGATCGCCTGCGCTCGCGCTGTGATTTCTAGCGGCAGGCGATCGCCCTCTTCTAAAATTGCGATCGCTGCTTTGATTTCTTCCTGCGCTGTCAGCGAGCGTCGCTGATTGAACGGCACAATATCGTTAGCGGGGCGCGTTTTGGCATAGGTGCCTAGCGGC
>JBGTGK010000097.1:0-46294 GCA_041746795.1 Phormidesmis sp. | reverse complement strand
AGGGCGAACGACGGGACTTGAACCCGCGAATGGTGGAATCACAATCCACTGCCTTAACCACTTGGCCACGCTCGCCATGTGCATGTGTATGCAACTGGAGTCCAAGTATACCATCGTTTTTTTACTCGGTGCCAGTTCTTTCGGCCTAGTTTTGCCAATTTTTTACGCCGGCTAAATAAAACAGCGGCTGAGGGCAAACCTGCGTTGGGATTAATTAGGGTAGGGCACAAACTGCAACTTCCGATACAGCCTTTTACTAACTAAATCTTGGACAATGAAAAATCAATTATTCAAAATGCTTCAAGTTCGCTATCAATAGAAAAGGGCTGTTCGCTATTCCTTCATTCTCAATAAACTTCATTCTCAATAAAGAGGTGTCTTTTTGAAACCTGTGGTTGCGTCTACTGCATATTTACTAATTTCGCACGGCAGCCGAGACCCGCGCCCCCAAGAGGCCATGAATCGATTGGCCGACTTAGTGCGCAAGCATCTGGAGACAGCCAGCGAAGTAAAGCCTGTTCTCTCACCAAATGCTGAGCGCGAACAAAGCTCCGCTGGGAAGGTGACTCTATTAACAAGACCTCATGTGAAGGCTCCAGCCGCTACGCCTTCGGAAGTCATTGTCGGAACGGCTTGCCTGGAGCTAGCCCCCCTTTCTTTGAGTGAGCAAATTTATCGCTTTGCGGTTCGATTGAAAGCCGCAGGCGTGAGCGAGCTTAAGCTGCTACCGATGTTTTTGATGCCGGGAGTACATGTTATAAAGGATATTCCTGCCGAAGTAGACGCGGCCAGAGAGCTGCTGAAGGATGATTTGCTTAAGCTGACGCTGTGCCCGCATTTAGGTAGCCACAGCAAAATAACCGCAGTGCTCGCTAGTCGGCTGGCCTCTGCTGGTATAGAGGCCGGTATAGAGAATAGTCGTGTAAAGGGCCGTGCAGAGGGCTCGCTTTTAGTTGCCCACGGGAGTCGTAGGCCTAAGGGCAATCAGGCTATTAAGGGCTTAGCTGGGCGATTGGGTACAGCTGTGGCGTATTGGGCGACGCCACCAGATATCGAAACGCAGGTGATTGACCTGATGCAGCAGGGTTGCCAAAAGCTCACTATCCTGCCTTACTTTTTGTTTGCAGGGGGTATTACGGATGCTATTGTCCATCGCACGGAAGAACTCGCCGAGCGTTTCCCTAGCGTGAATTTTCGACTGCTGCCGACGCTAGGCGCGACGAATGAAGTTGCTGATTTGGCAGTAGAACTCATTCATTAGGGCCGTGCTTAGCCTGATAGAACCGTATCGTAGTTGGCAACAGCTATCCTTTTATAAGGGTTAAGTTTTCTGTGTCACCAGCCCCGACTCCGTTTATGCTTGCTGATTACTCTATGCCAGATGCATTGTCTCTAGAGATGCCAGAAAAGGTGCCAGGAAAGATGCCAGGAAAAGTTTATCTGGTGGGAGCCGGGCCGGGAGATCCAGGGCTGCTGACCGTAAAAGCGAAGACGCTGATAGAGTGCGCCGATGTTGTGGTGTTTGATGCGCTGGTGAGTGAGCCTATTTTGGCCCTAATTAATCCTCGCGCTGAGCGCATTCGTGCGGGTAAACGGCGAGGTAGACACTCTATGTCCCAGGTGGATATTACGCAGCTCTTGTACGAAAAGGCCTATGAGCATGCAGTTGTGGTCAGGCTAAAGGGGGGCGACCCGTTTGTATTTGGCCGAGGCGGGGAGGAAATGGTTGACCTGATGGCAGCGGGAGTTTCGGTAGAAGTCGTACCGGGGATTACGGCAGGCATTGCGGCTCCAGCTTACGCAGGGATTCCGGTGACTCATCGGGGGTATAGTTCTTCGGTGACGTTTGTGACGGGCCATGAGTCGGCAGGTAAGTACCGGCCACAGGTGAATTGGGGAGCGATCGCGCAAGCCTCAGAAACCATCGTGATTTACATGGGCGTGCATAATTTGCCGAACATCACCCAGTCGCTCATCGGCGCTGGACTTACTGAAAAGACGCCTATCGCGCTGATTCGATGGGGCACCCGACCTGAACAGGAAGAATTGGTTGGCACTTTGGGCGATATTGTTGAGAAGGTTGAGCTGAGTGAGTTCCAAGCGCCTGCGATCGCCATTGTCGGTAAAGTCGTTGAGCTGCAAGCGCAGCTCGCACCCGCATCGCCTATACATAGCGAGCACTGGTCTGCTATCCAACGTCTGCCACTCAGCGAAATAGAGGAGAATAAGATAGACAGCTAAGCCGGAGCAGATAACTTGGGGCAGGCCATAGAAAAGACGCTCGAAAGAACGGTGGAGAGTACGATTTTGATCCGGCTAGATAGCTGGATTTCGCAAACGATCGAGAACCTATCGCGCAATCGAGCGCAAAGGCTGATTGCGCAAGGAGCCGTGCAGGTGAACGGGCAGCGGTGCGAGCAAAAGAAGGCGCTGGTGGGGTTGGGCGATCGCATCCAAATCAACATTCCCGAAGTCGTCCCCTATGAGCTGACGCCCGAAAATATTCCCCTCGACATCTTGTACGAAGACGATCAGCTCCTGCTGATCAACAAACCTGCTCGTATGGTCATTCATCCTGCGCCCGGTCACAGCACAGGTACTTTAGTTCATGCGCTTTTGTTTCACTGCGGAGAACAGCTGACGGGCGTAGGCGGCGTTCAGCGACCTGGCATTGTTCACCGGCTAGATAAAAACACCACTGGGGTAATGGTCGTCGCCAAAACAGAAATTGCCCTACACAGCTTGCAGCGCCAAATTCAGGACAAAACTGCTAGGCGCGAATATTTAGGCATCGTTAACGGCGCGCCAAAAGCAGAGCAAGGCACTATCAATCAGCCGGTGGGGCGTCATCCCAAGCACCGCAAAAAAATGGGCATCGTTCCTATAGAAGCCGGTGGACGAGCGGCCATTACGCATTGGAAAACGCTCGAACGTCTGGGCAACTACACGCTGATGCAGTTTCAGCTAGAAACAGGACGCACCCACCAAATTAGGGTTCATAGCACTTATATGGGGCATCCAATTGTAGGCGATCCAGACTATGGTTCGGTGAGGTTAGCTAGCATCAAACTTCCAGGGCAGGCGCTTCACGCTTTTCGCCTCACCCTCAGGCATCCCATTACTCAAGCTCTCATCAGCAGGGAGGCACCGCTACCTGACCACTTAGAAAAGCTGCTGAGGAAATTGCGATCGCCCTCTAGCTGACAAGTCAAGGCACCCCTTTCAAGCAATCAAGCTTCTACCAGCAGAAAGTTCAAAGGAAAGACAGACCACTGTTCAAACATCCTAACGTCAACCTGATTGTGGCCGACGCTGAGCGCTCTGCTCGTCTATGGAATCTCGTCTATGGAATCTCGGAACAGGTCAACTCGACAGAGGCCATAGCCAAAAAAAGCCGGAGCGGTAAAACCACCCCGACAGATAACCTTTTGAGGAAAGAACAATATATTAGCTACTGAGCCTAGCTGTTGCCGTTTATCGGCACGTTTAGCTTACGGAAAGGAACAGCCGCGCCAATGTTGATAGTGGCCGTGTTCACCCGAGGCGTCGTTGCCGGACGAGGGTTTACGCTGCGAGCCATATCGAGGTAAAGCGAAGGATTGCCAGCGGTTGCCTTTTTTTCCTGAGGCTTGAATCCACGAACTTGATCCTGCCAAATGATTTGGGGAAAGCCCAAAATGCCGCGATAATACTCGTCGTAGCGAGGCGACTTGATATCGAAAGGACGCTGGCCAATTTCGCGACCCGGCAGAATGCGACGGCGATAGTAAGGCACGATATCGTAGCCAAAGTTCTCCATGTACTCGTCGCTATCTAGCAACTCGTCAACAAAGCCTGCGACACCCTTGGTACCAATTTTAATAGACCAGGCAATTTTCTCGCGCTCGTTGTAAGGATCGCGGCCCAACGCTCGCTGAATAACCTGCTCTACAAAGCGATAGTTGCTATTCTTCGCGTAGTAGTTGCTCAAAAAAGTATCTGAGAGCAGCAGACCCCGGATGAACTCGCGAACGGTGATCTGGCTGTTGCGCAGCTGAGACTCCAGCGGCGCTTCGCGGTCAGCCTTGAAGGCATAAAAGAAAATCTGACGGTAGGCAGCTTCGATCAGCTCCGTCATTTCGCTGTACTCAAGGAGAGCCTCAGCGCTATAAATTCTGGGCTGATCGTCGCCCTGGACTATGAACCCCTCAACCCTCTGATTTTGGCTTTTAGGGGGGTAATTCAATAACGGAAGAGCCACGCTTGAATCTCCAACACTCATGTAAACAGCTGCAAATATTCACTCATCATAAAGGAGCTAGGTCATTCATCCAGGGGAATCTGAGGAAATCCTTACACAGCTTAATATTTAACAGAAGTGCCACAGGTAAAGGCTTCGGCATCTAGAGATAGGTTGGTTGACCGATCTTTAGTCGCTAACATCGTTACCTACTTTAATCAAAAAACTCATATTTTGAAACATTTGTTTTATTCCGTTTTATTCAAAAAAATGCTGAGTACTCACCCAGTCATCGGGTGTGTTGCAGTTAAACAAAAGCTGTGGAGGAAGGTCTGTATAGGCTGCAACAGGTAAGGTTTTCAGCCAGGACTGAAAGGAAATTCCTGAGTGAGATCCAGAAGGCTTCTTAAGTTGGAGTTTGACAGCAGTCGGTGGGTCGCTTAAGTATTGGCTAAGTGCGCTCAGGCAACTGCGATGGTAAAAGCCACAGAGCGGCTCCCAGCGCTTCCTATCGTTAGAAGCGGGGCTGGAGACGAGTGAAGCTACCAGTGTTTGCCTCTCCAGCGTTTGCCTCTGAAGCTGCGGCGTTAGCCAAGCCCACCAGTTCTGCAAAGGTACACTCTGTAAGTAGGGCATGTCGCAGGCCAGCAGCAAACACCATTCTGAGGAGATGTTCCTCAGCCCCTGTGCGAAGCCACTTAGCGGCCCAGCAGATGGCCCAGTGGATGAACTAGCAGATGGGTCAGGCTGTATCAATTCTTTTACAAGCTGAACATTGGGCGGTAGGGCCGACTGGTAGCGGTCGGGCCAAGGCGTGACGACCACCACGTTTGAAGCAAGCTGCTGAACAACTTGAGCCGTGTGATACAGCAGTGTCTGACCATTCGGCAGGGTTAGCAGCGCCTTGTCACGACCCATACGACGACTGTACCCACCCGCCAAAATGATCGCTGAAAGGGTAGGTACGGTCTCTGAAACTGTTTTTGAGACCGTTTTGGGCTGGTTTACCACGGGTCTATCGCTTCGTCCATTACTTATTTAATCCGTCACTCATTAAGCAAAGGGAGCACAGAGATTAGAGGGGGGGATTGTTTTTTCGCGGGGGCTTGGGCTTAATTTTGGCCTCAGGATTGGCCTCAAGGCTGGTGCGACGTCTGTTGTCAGCCCATTCTTGTCCCTTAAAGTAATAAATCAGACCGGTCAGCGTGGCAAGGGCCATGTACATAAATCGAATTAGCCATCCTACCCGCTCGAAAACATAGGCCACGATGTCAGCTTTAGGATCGTTGTAGCTAGAAAGCTCTTGGGTCAACATCTTATTGGGGTTACCCCGCTGCTCAGACTCAAGATCCTGGCGCTGGGTGGGCAGTTCTGAGACTTCAGTGCTGAAAGGATAGAACCCAAAGAAGCCACCGTTGCCAGCCTCTCGCTCCAAAAAGGCAATGGTTAAATTGTGGGCTTCATCGTAGGAAATATCTGCTCTGGTCGCGACTCTCTGTATCCACAGGTGCTGCTGCATCATGTAGCTAGCGCTAAAAACAAAGGGACTTACCGCCAGCAGCAAGCCCATTTTGGCCCAGATATTCCATCGATCGGGCAGGTAAAAAGTCGCTGCGCCAATACCGCTACCCAGCAGGGCAAACACCAGCCAATTAGAAATTTCTGCTAGCTCAATGCTACGTAGGAAGCCGCCTACCCAAGGTATGGAGTAAAGGTAGGCTTCAGCTAAACCAGCGGCTACCGCCTTTAGCGCGGCCATTAATACACTCAGTCCAAGGCCTATAGCAAAAAAGAGGGGAATGCGAGGTCGATTGGCGTCTAAGGACATGAGAGGGGGACACGAGAGGGGCGAAAGGAAGAGGCATGGGCGAAGCGTCGCTGTCTTTATCAAACTTACAGTATCAAACCACTTGAACTAACAGCCTGTTTTTAGTACATTTGAATCAGCCTATTTATTTGTATGCAGCCGTCACCAAGCGAACTCTATGACTATCGAAATGACTATCGAACAAACAAACCAGCTAATTTTGCTAATTTTGAACTCGGTGCTGATGATGCTTTTGTCAGCGACGCTGCTAGGAGGAGCCTGGCTCAGGCAAAATATGCTCTCTCAGCAGCTGCATCAGCTACGGGCGCGCTACCAAGCCATTGCTCATGGGGTTGAAAGCCCATCTGAGCCGTCAGCAGCGCTGAAGAAAACAAATGCTAAGGCAAGCCTCAAAAAGATGCGGAGCGATCGCCAGCGCCTTAACACTCAATACCTATGGAGCCACATCGGTATGCTGATGCTGCATGTGGTGCTGCTGGTGTTTAGCGTCAGCCTGCTGGCTTTGGCCTTGCGATCGCTCCTCTCCTTCGATAGCCTCATCTCCGCTGCCCTAGTTTTATTCACCATCGGCACCGCAGGCCTATTGGCAGGCACGGGATGCATTTTGATTGATCTGATGCAGGGCAACAGCGGCGGCGATTCTTTAGGCCATTCTATCGGCAAAGCAATGACCCAAATCAAGCATCAATGGAAAAAGCGCAAGCCTGCCCAAGTGACTGCCCGCTGACGCCTACGGGTTGCCCACTGACGCCCACTAACGCCCATTAACGCGCTTACTGACGCGCCTACCAGAGTGCCCGCTACATCTGCCCTGCCAGCTCACGACTAGCTGCCCCCAGCTCAAACCGCTCTAAAATACGCTCAGCCATTTGCGCTGGCATCAGGCCCAGCGCCGCCTTAGACTGATCGGGCGTCGCATGATCTACCAGCTGATCGGGGACGCCCAGGCGCAATAGCTCAGGCGTCATTTTCCGGTCGAACAGCTCTTCGGCCAGCGCAGAGCCAAAGCCGCCCATTAAGCAGCCGTCTTCCATCGTGGCTACCCGGCCAATGGTATTGACCAAGGGCAGCATCAGGTCGGTATCTAGCGGCTTAGCGAAGCGGGCGTTAATCACCGTGGCTTCTACGCCGTGTTCACTTAAGATTTCGGCGGTTTGCATCGCGGGATATACCATTGCGCCATAGCCCACTATCAAAACGTCATCACCCTGGCGCAAAATTTCAGCCTTGCCGATTTCCAGTGGCTGCCAGCCCGACTCCATCAGAGGCACGCCGTAGCCACTGCCCCGTGGATAGCGCATCGAAATGGGGCCGTCGTATTCAACCCCGGTAACCACCATGCGCTGTAGCTCAGCCTCATCTTTAGGAGCCATCAGCACCATGTTGGGAATGCAGCGCAGGTAGGCAATGTCGTACATACCCTGGTGCGTTGGCCCATCTACGCCAACGATGCCAGCGCGATCTAGGGCAAGGAAAACCGGCAGCTTTTGAATGCAAATGTCGTGAATAATCTGATCGAAGGCCCGCTGCAAGAAAGTAGAGTAAATCACCGGCACTGGCTTCATGCCGCCGCAGGCTAGGCCCGCCGCCAGCGTCACCGCATGTTGCTCAGCGATGCCCACATCAATGTACTGATTAGGCAGCTTAGCCTGAAGCAAATCGAGCCGGGTGCCTGTGGCCATAGCCGCTGTAATGCCGACGATGGTAGGATCTTTTTCGGCCAGCGTCACCAGCGTTTCAGCAAACACCTTTGAGTAGTCGGGTGGCTTGGGCTTATTGGCAGGAATTTTCTGACCCGTTTCTAAGTCAAACGCCGACTGAGCATGGTAGCCAACCTGATCTTTTTCGGCGATTTCGTAGCCTTTGCCTTTGATCGTTGCGACATGGACGAGCACTGGCCCGCCGTGTTTGTGAGCCTCCTTGAAGGCGCTGATTAGCTCAGCGATATTGTGTCCATCAATCGGCCCCATGTAGGTAAAGCCGAGTTCCTCGAACACAGCGCCTACTTTAGGCACGGCTAAGCGCTTCATGCCTTCTTTGAAGCGGCTCAGCTCAGGGGTTAGAGTCTCGCCAAAGGGAAGCTGCTTGAACTGCTCTTCGAGGTTGTCAGAGAGGAACTGCACGGGCGGGCTCAGGCGCATTTTGTTGAGATAGCGCGGAATCGCACCGACGTTGGGAGAAATCGACATTTCATTGTCGTTGAGTACCACAACCAGATTGGTGTTGGGCAAATGACCCGCGTGGTTAATGGCTTCTAGGGCCATGCCACCCGTGAGGGCACCGTCGCCAATAATCGCGGCCACTTTGTAGTCTTCGCCTTTGAGATCGCGAGCGATCGCCATCCCCAAAGCCGCTGAAATACTGGTAGAAGCGTGTCCTGCCCCAAAGTGATCGAACCGGCTCTCTGTGCGCTTCAGGTAGCCCGCTACGCCGTTTTGCTGACGCAGGGTATGAAAATCTTTGTAGCGACCGGTGATGAGCTTGTGAGGGTAAGCCTGATGGCCTACGTCCCATACGACCTTATCGCGGTCAAGGTCAAGAGTTTGATAGAGTCCTAGCGTGAGTTCAACGACGCCTAGCCCTGGCCCCAGATGCCCGCCGCTAGCGGCTATAGTTTGCAGGTGCTTGTCTCTAATTTGCTGAGCAATCTTTTCTAGCTGGGTGACCGACAGGCCATGCAACTGGTTGGGATGGGTGATTTCACTCAGATGCATATCAAATCCTCTCTTAATCGGCTGTTATCAGTTGGGTTACATCTTTGCTGGCCGCTTGGACTTGGGCCTGCGTGATCCTTGACAAAACTCGCATGATTTTGCCAGACCTTCACAGTACAAAGATGATGTGACTCATTAACACTCTCAAGCGTATGCTTTTGCGGCAGAACGTTGAGGGTACGTATCGTTATCTTCACTCTATTCACTGTAAATTAGATTTAGAGCACTCTCCTAGCAATAAGGCTCCTTTGAAAGATGTCTATGATTCCTCCCTATTCGCCTTCCTTATTGTGCCTAAAGCGCATGACCGCCAATCTGAAGGCCACTGCCTTTAGGCTGACGGCTATTTCGACAGCGAGTGCCTTTTCACTAGCGGTTCCAGCTAGCCTTGTGGCTTTAGGCACGGTTGGCAGCACTACCGCCCTGGCCGCGACCCCCAGCTATTCCGGGAATCCTGACTATCGCGGCTGTGCCACCGATATGACCAGCTCGGGCGTGGCCCAAGCAGATGCGATCGCCGCTTGTGCTGGTGCTCGCTATCCGGGAGATCTCGGAGCCTGTGTGGTTGGTGTTAACGAATTGACAGGGCTAACGGCCAATAGTGCGCTGCTTGTGTGTGAGCGATCGCGCCGCCCTAAAGAAGTGTCCAGCTGCACTATCGACATCCACAAAGCCTTTTTAACCGAGCCTTCCGCTGAGGTACTGCAAAACTGTGGCCGCAGCCTGATGCCCACCCGCTACAGTAGCTGCGTTGTAGATATTGTCGATGCTACTGATGTAGCCGTAGATACGGCTCTGACGCAGTGCGCCCGCGCTGGGTATCGGCCCTGGACGCTTCAGCCGCGACTTGAGGGGAACTAGCGGAATACTCTTGCTAGCGGGATACTCTGGACAGCAATACGACTCCCGCCCCCAACCCCAATGCCAACGGCAGCCACCCCGCCACAAACGGGCTGATAACACCGGCTCCGCCCATCTCTGCCAGCACGAAGCTCAGCACGTAGTAGCCAAAAATAATCACAATGCTGACGCCAAAGCTGGTAGCTTTTCCGGTGCGCTGGGGGCGAACGCCCACTGCCGAGCCGACCAGGCCAAACACAACGCAGGCAAAGGGCACCGAGTATTTGTTTTGAATGTTTACCTGAAGCTGGCGCACCGCCTTTTCATCCCCCGTCTGACGCAGTATTTTTAAATAATCCTTCGCCTCAGCTATATTCATCTCTTCGTCTTTTTTAGTGGTTTTTGCCAAGTCCAAAGGCGTACGCGGCAGCTGCAAGTCCTGCTTCCCAAAGCGAATAATCTGCCGAAAAGAGCCGCTTGGCGACACCGCATAAATAGTGCCGTCAGTGAACTCCCACAGGTTTCGGTTAAAGTCCCAGGTGGCGGTGTCGGCGCTGATAATTTGCTTGAGGCCATCTTCGTTGTCCTCCTGGGAGAAATCTACGACGGTAATGCCGCGCATCACGGTGCCGTCAAAGCTGCGAGCGTGGAAAAACCGCACCAGCTCATCGTCTTCTTCCTGCTTAAAGGTAATGTTGCCTTCTTTAAAAGCAGGTGTTTCCTCGTCTAGCGCCTGAGACAGCAGCAGCTTAGCTCGCTGCGTACTGGCAGGGGCAACCACTTCATTGACGGCAAAGCTCAGCCCGGTAATCAGCAAGCTGAGCACCACAGCAGGCACAATAATGCGCTTCACGCTGACGCCGCATCCTCGTAGCGCAATTAATTCGCTGTCGCTAGAGAACCGTGTATAGGTCATCATCGTGGCGAGCAGCGTAGACATAGGGAAAGCCAGCACGACGAACTGAGGCAGGCTCAGCAGAAAGACCTCAAAGACCAAGGCAAAGGGCAGGCCGTAGTCAGTGGCCTTGCGAATTAGCTCAAACAGCGTCCCAACCGAGACCCCAATAGAGGAAAAGGCACCCACGCCGAATAAAAAAGGAAGCGTTAGCTCGCGACTGATGTAGCGATCCATAATGGGCAGGTGGGGCAGCCAGCGGGCAATCTTTTGGGTGAAATCAGGAGCTGTGCTAGGGGTCATAGCCGAAAACTGTCTCCCAAGTAGTATTGGCGAACCAAGGGGTTGTCTGAGAGGTCTTCAGCGCTGCCTGAGGCTAAAATTTGTCCATCGCTCATGATGTAAGCTCGATCGATAATTTGCAGCGTTTCGCGGACGTTGTGGTCGGTAATTAGGACGCCCATGTTGCGATCGCGCAATTCTGCCACAATCGTCTGAATCTCCGAAACCGCGATGGGATCAACGCCCGCGAACGGCTCATCCAAAAACAAAAAGTTCGGCCCCTGTGCGCCTGAAGCGAGCGCTCGTGCCAGCTCTGTCCGCCTGCGCTCGCCGCCAGAGACTTGAATGCCCAGCGAATGTTGCACCTGCTCCAGGCGAAACTCCTTGAGCAGCTTAAAAAGGCGCTCCTCCCGCTCGTGGGCAGGCACCCCCGTTTGCTCCATGACAAGTGCTAGGTTATCTCGCACGCTGAGATTGCGAAAAACGCTCGCCTCCTGCGCCAGGTAGCCAATCCCCAACCTGGCCCGCTTGTACATTGGCAGGCTAGTAATGTCTTGGCCTGCTAGCAACACCTTGCCTATGTCCGGCTTAACCAGTCCGGTCGCCATGTAAAAGGTGGTCGTTTTGCCTGCGCCGTTTGGCCCCAGCAAGCCCACAATTTCACCTTGAGCAACTGACAAATTGACGCCTTTTACAACCGTCCGTTTGCCATAGGTTTTTTGAACATTTTCGAGCACCAGCTTTAAGGCCGGGCTGCCATTATCTGAGTGGGCTCGCGCAGATTTTGCCAAAGAAGTCACGGCCTTATCCCTCCTGGTTAAAAGCCGCTAGGACTGTCGATGGGGCCAAGCTCACGGGGTAGCTCATCGGGCACAGCCGGAATAGACACTGGCGGCGGCGCTTGAGGTGCGCCTGCATTCGGCGTAGGCGCTGGCGCTTCGGGCAAAATATAGACGGCTTCTACCTGCTTGTTAGCATCCGGCGTTGCCACAAAGCGGCCTTCTGTAATCAGGTAGGTAACTGTTTCGGCTCGCAGCGTATTGCCCTCCTGCAATACGTCTACATTGCCGCTCAGGACAATTCGCTGCTCGCGGCTGTAGTACTGAGCTTGCGCAGAGGTTGCGTGGATATCTCGGCTAGGGTAGTCGATGCGGACGTTGCCTGTCGCGGTCACCACGCCGCTGTTGGAGTTGGCCTCTACGCGGCTGGCCTTCATTTGAATCGCTCCGCCTGAGCCTCCCGTAGACTGGGCTCTAGCCTGGGATAATGAGGCGGGCCAGAGCCCTTGCACAAGGGGAGGAATCGTGGCGGAAAGCACCAAAACAAGCGTGAAGCGGATAGCGCTTTTATATAGAAGTAAACGATTTAACTGCCGATGGTGCATTCTTAAAACTCATCTCAGAACTCATAAGAGGCGATCGCGCCGCCGCCGTATCAATAAACCTATTTCCACAGTAGTCGCTGGCGTTAGGATTTGGCACAAATAGCAGCCTACTTTTTGAATTGGCCCGCTTAACTAGCCCGCTTCATTGGCCAGCTTCATGAGGCAGCTTCATGAGGCAGCTTCATGAGGCAGCTTCATGAGCCCGTCTCCCACTGAATTTGAGGGAGCGACTGCGGTAAATTGGCCATCATCGCCTCTAACCCTTCGGGGCCAGCCGCCTGCACTAACGTCAGCCAGTCCGCCGACTGATCCACCAGCTCATCCACCACGATGCCTTTATAGATAGGCTCGAATTGCCTCAGCTTGTTGATGCCCTCCCCCAGCAAAATTGCGCTGCCGCGCCAGTTAAGATTGCCCAAGTGATAAAACCCCACAGCAATCTGCAAGACTCCTTGATAAAAAGCCTTCTCAGCAAATTCAGCCTCCATCCAAATGGCCTCTAACGTATCGTGACAGGCGTAGAATGCCTGCTGGTTGAATTCGTCAACGCCTTTCTTGAAAGCATTTTCAGGAGAAAGATCCCCTGAAAGGCCATTGGGGGAGGAAGTGGGCATAGTGGGGTACGTTGGTTCAAGTTTTGTTGATACTGTCCTTCTTATGTAGGAATTGGCATATTAGCCAGCGTTCCTGAGTCTGAGGTGATATCCTCCACTCTTACATGGAGTGATCAACAACGTAACAAGAACAAAGTAATTGGTGTGTAAGGAGTTAAAGATGGTGAGTTCTCCGTTAAAAAGCAGTCAAGCTAAGCGTCAAAGTGAGCATCAAGCTAAGCATCAAATTGAGAGTAGAGGCGCGACTGGTCAGGCGCAGTCTTTGACTAAAAAAGCAGGCTTTAACCCTGCTCTTGCTGCTAGGTGCTTAACGCAGCCGCTGCCCAGCACGCCCCTTTTTGGCACTGATGGCATTCGCGGCGAAGCGGGCACGTTGCTCACGGCCTCTTTAGCGACTCAAGTCGGTTTTTGGGCAGGCCAGGTGCTGCGCTGCCACGGCGAAGTCGGCCCAGTCATCGTCGGCCAAGACTCGCGCACCTCCAGCGATATGCTGGCCGCTGGTCTGGCAGCAGGTCTTACCACCGCTGGGTTAGAAGTATGGAATATGGGCCTTTGCCCCACCGCAGCCGTAGCGCATTTGGCCCTGGGCAATACGGGTGGCATTATGATCTCAGCTAGCCACAATCCTCCTGCCGACAACGGCATCAAGTTTTTTGGCTCTGATGGCACCAAGCTTTCTGTGGCCATTCAGCAGCAAATTGAGTTAGCGCTCCGGGAGCAGAGGCTGGGCGGCGAGGGCTTTTCTCCAGATCTGCCAGAAGCTAATACCGTTCCTGAAACAGTTCAGTGGGGTCGTACCTACCAGCGCCCCGACTTAGTAGAGCGCTATATAGACTTTCTCCATCAGCCTTTTCAACCGCATCCTGATTTGAGCGGCCTGCGAATTGTGCTAGATCTTGCCTGGGGCGCAGCGACCCGAGTGGCCAAGCAGGTGTTTGAGTCTACTGGCGCAGAGGTAGTGATTTTGAATGGACTGCCGGATGGCGATCGCATCAATGTAAACTGCGGCTCCACCCACTTAGGCCCGCTTACCGCCGCCGTCGCCGACCTCAACGCCGACATTGGCTTTGCATTCGATGGCGACGCCGATCGCGTCATGGCTGTCGATGCCCAAGGCCGAGTGATCGACGGCGACTACATCCTGTACTTCTGGGGCCAAACCCTCAAGCAGTCGGGCAGGCTTCCCAACGACACCATTATCTCTACCGTAATGGCGAACTTAGGTTTTGAGAGAGCCTGGGAAAAGCAGGGCGGCAAGCTAGTTCGCACCCCTGTGGGCGATCAGCATGTCTTTGCAGAGATGGTCAATCAAGGGGCCATGCTCGGCGGGGAGCAGTCGGGTCATATTCTTTGCCACCACTACAGCCTGACGGGCGATGGCATTCTCACGGCCCTGCACCTGGCCGATTTGCTCAAGCAGGCAGGCTGCTCGCTCCCAGAGCTGGTGGCTCAAAGCTTTGAAACCTATCCCCAGCGGCTAAAGAACGTGCGAGTAGAAGATCCTACCGTGCGCCGCAACTGGCATACCTGCGACGCGGTGCAGCAGGCGATCGCGCAGGCAGAATCTGCGATGGGAGACCAGGGCCGCGTTCTGGTTCGTGCTTCTGGTACCGAACCACTCGTTCGCGTGATGGTTGAGGCAGCTAGCGCAGAGCTGGTGAATCACTGGACAGATCAGCTAGCGGCGACCGTCTCCCAACATCTGGCGTAACTAGCCCATTTTAAAAATCTTGCTAGGGCTGATCAGGCCGAGAAATTCATCTGGCCAGCTTCTCCAAGTAGAAATGGGGATAGAAATGTGAAGATTTGCAAAGCCACTCAGGTTTATGCTACTTCTAGATGAGTTTTAATCGATTTTTTATCAAAAGCGGCTTTATGACAGCAACTTTTCCCTCGCCGCTGACCTGGCAACCCGGCCAAAAAACGACAGCAATTCATCCGAAAAAAGTGATTGCCGTTGGCGATAGCCTGATATACGGCTATGGCGACAGTGAGGGCGGCGGCTGGGTAGAGAGGCTGCGACTGGGCTGGATGAATCCTGAGCAGCCAGGGCCGATTTTGTACAACCTGGGCGTGCGTGGAGATGGCGTTACGCAGGTTGCTAAGCGATTAGAGCAGGAGTTTCGCGATCGCGGCGAGCTTCGCCACCGCACCCCTGACGTTTTGATTCTGTCGGTTGGCATCAACGATTCGGCAAGAGCGGGTCGTCCTACGGGTCGCCCGGTTACGGATATAGAAACCTTCGGGCAAAAGCTTGATTGGCTACTGTCTGGCGCCCGTCAGCTTTGTCCGGTCTTTTTTATCGGTATGGTGCCAGTGAACGAAGCTGCTATGCCGTTTGCCAATATTTTGTACTTTAGTCGGGCAGAGCAAGCTCGCTATCGGGACGTGACCCGGCAGCTATGCGAGGCGCATGAGGTGCCTTACTTAGATTTGCTGGCGGCGTGGGCGCACCAAGATGAGGGATGGGTGGGCGATCGCCTCCATGCCGATGGTCTCCACCCTAATGCGCTTGGCTACCGCACTATTCTGCAAGCCGTGAAAGCCTGGGAATCGCTGATGAGCGCCCTTCAATAGCCAGCGCTAAAATACCGACGTGGTTATCTTTAGGCGTTAAAAAGGCAGACGTCAAAAAGAGAGGCTATCCTGCGAGCTGCGCGATCGCCGTCCGCTGATAGTAGTGCTCCAAAATTTGCTCAAAGTTCCAGCCCTGCTCAGCCAAGCTCCGCGCCCCCCACTGACTCATCCCCACGCCATGGCCAAAGCCGAACCCTGAAATCTTTACCTGACCTGAACTTTTGTCTATTTGAATTGTAAAGCGAGTGCTGCGCAAATCTAGCGCCGAACGGAGGTCACTGCCCTTAAAGGTGTGAGCCCCCTGATCGCCAGTGATGCTCATAGAAACGACGCGGCCCTGAGTAGTCAGATGGGGTGTGCCAAGGCTACGCACGGTGCCTACACTGCCTATCTTGCGACTGAAATCGTCCAGACTAAAGGTTTTGTCCCACTTATACACAGGCGCGTTTTGATCGTAGTCCTCAACGCCGTGTAGATAAGGCACGTCGCTACTCCATACTTCGCTAGCGTTTTCAGTATGTCCACCCGAAGAAGAGTGGAAGATCGCCTCAATTACCTGGCCGTCGTAGGTGACGACCTCATTAGCCGTGGTTTTTACAGCGTCAATGGTGCTAGGAGCCTCTTGGACGATGCCCTTGTATACCTGAGAAGCCGTAGTGCTATTAAGATCGTACAAAGGGCTAGAAGATTTGGAGCGCTTATAAAGTGCGTAAGACCGAGCCGCGACTGCCTGGGATTGCAAGGCGGCTTGGGGCCAGCTGGTCGGCATTTCACTACCCACCACGCTGTATAGATAGTCTTCCAAATTAACGTAGTTAACGGCGGTTAGCTCGCCGTTCTCTAGCGTCACCATCACCCGACCGCGATACCATTTATCGCCAATCCACACAAAGCCATCTTCAGATGGCGCTAGCCAAAACGCATTCGATTCAGAGAGTGTTTTGCTGCCATTTGTCAGGTCTACCCCGTTCGTGTCTGCCTTGAGGGTAATGCCCTGAAGCTTGGGTAGCTGATACAGCGCTTGGTTGCCGCCGTTGCTGATAATGCCCGTAGTAGAGCTGCCGACGCTAATGGCCTCCTTGCCCTGGGCGATCGCCACCCGTAGCTCTACCGCCGCATGAGCAGGCAACACTAGCGCCAGCCAAAGCAGACACCCGCCGCCCCAAACCAGTCCCCGCCGTAAGCGCTGGCTAAAGACTGATCTAGCAGGCTGAGGGTTATGCTGAGATGTGGTCAAACTGAAGAGCCAGCTTTTACAGAAGGTAGGAGAAAAGACAAAAGCGGCGGAAGATGTCTGCATGGCCATAAAGGTTGTGACTAATCAAGATATTTTTCAGCGTTCCCCAACAGTCTCTAAAATTTGAACCTTTCAAAGTGTGCTGGGTGGCAGTTTATTGGTTGGCTCATGTGATCGCTCTGTATTCAACAAGTACAGCGGTTAACAAGTACAGCGCCTAACAAGTGCAGCCCAATAACCTCTATAGCAGTCCAGCCGTCGTATATAGCTCTCGCAGTCGGGCCAGGATTTTCTCTCCATACAGCGAATCGGCCTCCCATAGGTTGCTAAGCTGATCGACCAGCGGTGCGATGCCCCTCTTTACAAAGTCGAAGCGGGGATCGACCTTCTCACCAACTAAGGGCTCTGTGCTGGCGTAAGCTTTGAGGTGCTGAATTTGGGCGCGAACGCCGATGCGGGCACTCTCGAAGCTAGCCAGGTTACCCGCCCCGTCGGCTAGCCCGGCAAAGTTATTTTGAAAGGGTTTTACCAGACCTGGGAATCGTAAAAAATTGGTTTCTACGCACATTTGGCAAAAGGCGATGTCGTAGTCGACACCTTCGGCGGTGGCTTCCTCTCGATAAATTTTGGGCAGGTCAGGAAACTGATCGAGCGCGCTGCCATTGCCCTGCCGGAGGAAAATGGCAAGCTGGGTTTCGGTGGTGCTGCCGCGACTCATAATCACATCAATGGTGCCAGGACAGATGTTGAGCATGGCGGCAGAGCGAAGCTTCAGCGTTCGAGTTGCGGCGTCCCATCCTACGGAGACGCTAAAAGGCTTAAGGTCAACCGCTTTGATATACACGACACCGCGATAGCGAACCCGGCGGACACTGTCAGAACCGGCTAGATCTGTGCCGAGCAAGCTGGCCAAATCTATTGGTATATAGGCGTTGCCGCTAATGATGATGCCTTTGTCTTGGTAGGGCGTGCCGTTGAACTCAATATTGATGGTTGGATATTCAGGCCCTTCAGGCCCAGGCGGGGTGGGGCTACTGCCAGTGACCGCTTTGCTCCAGGCTGCAAGGCCATTGGCGAGGCCAACTGCGAAGTTGCGCCGCCGCTGGGTGAGCAGGGCAAAGTCTTTGGGGTTCGTGAGATACGCGATTTCGGCCAGCAGTGCGGGCGGTACGGTTTGGCGGACAAAGGTCAGACTGCCGGTGCCTGCTGCGGTATCAGGGCTGACGCCTCGGCTGGGCAGCTCGGGCACTTCTTTAAGCAGGTTGAGCAAGATTAGTTCGGCCTGATCACGGCGATCGCGATTATTCGCAATGTAATAAACCGTCGCTCCGCGCGTGGCCGTGTTCCCAAATACTTCAGCGTGAATTTCTAAGGCGACGGCTCCAGCACGGGCGCGCGCATTGATCCAATCAATGCTTTGGTTCATGCTGAGGTCGTCGGGCACAGAGAGCACGTCATAGCCGCGCGATCGCAGCTCTGGCACAATCAAATCTCGCAGCGCAATCATCTCTTGTGCTTCGGTGGTGCTACCCGCTCGCCCACCCGTGTCGAGCCTGCCATTTTCTATGCCGCCGTGACCCGCCGAGATAAAAATCTGTGCCATATGCTTGAATAGGTCAATGATTATCGCCAGACTACCTTACTTTACGAACGTCAGCACGGGTGAATTGAGCAGGCATATTGGAACGTTTTAGAACGTTTATCAGGCTTTTAGGCTGTCTTCATTCACTGGTTTCGGTGTCTTTTTCTAAACCGACTGCCGAAGACTCTGTTTTCTGAAACTTTTTGAACAGCAGTTGAATACCCAGGGCTGCAAGGCCCAAAGCTGCAATGCCAAACACGCTCGCGCCCAAAGCCACCATGCCGACCACCAGCGTGCGGACTGCCGCTGAAATATTGACAACTGCCGGATTTGAAGAGGTGACGGGCTTATTAGCAAAGCTAGTTGCAACCGATAGCGTCAGCCGGTAGGCCAACAGTGAGAAGGCACCTGCCGTAAGTGCGCCAGTAAAGCAGCGGAGGGGCGTAGCAGAGAGTTTGCTCTGATCTGGGGTGCTGAGGTTAGGAAGGTGAGGCTTTTCCAAAGGTCGTTTCTCCATAATGGTTTGGGAGAGGGTGACGCGGGCGGCGTCATTCATTAAGTTTACGTGGGACTGCTTCCCTTCTAAAATAAGTTGCGCCCTCCTTAAAGATTAAGGAAATATCTAAGGATAACTTCGTCATTGGCTTCTCTCGGCACTTCCAAAACCAATTTTAGAGCCCGCAAAAGATTTGGGCAGCACTGGCTTCGCGATGATCAAATCCTCAACCAGATTGTGACGGCTGGCGAACTGACGAGCGGCGATCATGTGCTGGAAATTGGCCCAGGGCAAGGGATTTTAACGCAGCGTTTGCTAGATACGCCCGCTAAAGTACTGGCTGTCGAAATTGATCGTGACCTGTGTTTGCAGCTCAGCGAACAGTTCATTGCGGCGATGGCCTCTGGTCAGTTTCGACTGATTGAGTCAGATTTTTTGAAGCTAAATTTCGATCAGGCGCTGATTGACTTCGAGCTGACGCGGCCTAATAAAGTGATAGCGAATATTCCTTACTACATTACTGCGCCGATTTTGGAAAAGCTGTTAGGCACGATTGTGAGCCCTAGCCTGCATCCCTTTAGCGATATTGTGCTGCTGGTACAAAAGGAAATTAGCGATCGCCTCTGCGCCGAACCGGGTACTCGTGCCAATGGAGCCCTCACTATTCGCGCTCAATACCTGGCGACCTGTGAAGAGATTTGTCTGGTGCCGCCAACTGCGTTTAAGCCGCCGCCGAAGGTAGAGTCGGCGGTGATTCGGCTGCGGCCAAGGCCATTCCCAACGCCTGCAAAAAATCCGGCTCGGCTGGCTCAACTTGTGAAGGTAGGGTTCGCGCAAAAGCGGAAGATGCTGCGCAACAATCTGCAAGGTATTTTGGATCGTGCCCTGCTGACGAAGGTTTTAGAAGGGCTCTTGATTAATCCTCAGATTCGAGCGGAGGGGCTGGGCGTGGCGGATTGGGTTGCGCTCAGTGATGCAGTGGACGATGCGGTCGATACAGATGCGGTTGATACAACAGAGGTAGACGTGCCCTCATGATGACGCTGCTGGCTAACGCCAAAATTAATCTGTATCTCGAAATTATCGGCAACCGACCCGACGGTTTCCATGAGCTGGTGATGGTCATGCAAAGCGTTGCGCTAGCCGATCGGATCACGTTAAAGCCGCTAAAAGTACCGGCCATTCGGCTGATTTGCGACCATCCGCAGGTGCCCAGTGACCCTACCAACCTGGCGTATCGGGCGGCGGGGCTGCTGCAAAAGCGATTTCCCAACCGGACAAACCAGGCGGGCGGCGTAGAAATTACGATTGATAAAAAAATCCCCGTGGGCGCTGGGCTGGCGGGCGGATCGGCCAATGCAGCGGCAGTGCTGTTTGGGCTAAACGTGCTGTGGCAGATAGGGCTAACTCGAATTGAGCTTCAGGAGCTAGGAGCCGAGCTGGGGTCGGACGTGCCGTTTTGTTTGGCGGGGGGATGTGCGATCGCCACTGGTCGCGGTGAAAATATTGACTCACTGCCAAAAGTACCGCCGCTGTGCGCTGTACTGGCCAAATACACCAGCCTTTCAGTCTCTACCCCCTGGGCCTATAAAACCTACCGTCAGCAGTTTGAGCGCACCTACTTATCTCTCAAAAACACGGCCAGCTTAGAAGAACGGCAGGCGCGAATTCACTCCGGCGAAATGGTCAGGGCAATGGCTACCCATTCATCGGCTACGATCGGCAGCCACTTGCACAATGACCTCGAAAAGGTCGTTCTCCCAGCTCACCCCAAAGTCGCTCAGCTCAAAGAAATCATGACCGCAGCCTCAGCTCACGCGGGCGGTATCGGCACGATGATGTCAGGTTCTGGCCCGACGGTGTTTACGCTATGTGAAACGGCTGAGCAGGCGAGCCAAATTTTGCACGCTGTTCGCAGTCAGGTGAATGACCGTGACCTTCAGCTACAGGCCGCGCCTTTTGCTTCCCAAGGCATTCAGATAGTAGATTCAGATAGCTCAGACAGCTGAATCGCGCCATTCATGACCTCAATTTGCTATGCTGAACAATTGCGTAATTCACTACGAACACTATGAAGCGACTTCCTTTTGATAGCCAGCAAGTCATGCGCCGCACCGAAGATCTTATTAGCGCGGCTTCGAACCGCTATCGCATCACTGTGCAAGTAGCTAACCGCGCCCAGCGCCGCCGTTTTGAAGAATTCGATAGCCTGGATGAGTCGAAAATGAAGCCTGTACTGCGAGCCATCGTTGAAATGTCTGATGAGCTAACCCAGCCTGAAATTATTGGTGAATAGGCTTGAATTTCAATAAAAGTCGCTGCTGTTGCTGACTTTATGAGGGTTGCTGGCGTTTGTGTCTGCAACCTTTTTTGCGATCGCTGATGAATTCGGAACCAAGCCGTGATTAAAAAGGTTGAGTGTGGAGAAGGCTGGCGAGTGGGTTGGAATCCGGCTGCTGAGGAATTCTGTGGCTTAGTAGCGGGCAGTGGTTGGGCAGTTGAGCTAACGGTGGCTGAGTTTTTAGACCTTTGTCGGGTGGCCCGGCAGCTGCACAGCACCATGGCAGATATGGCTGAGCAGCTGATGGAAGAGGAAAGCCTGACCTGCGAGCAGGAAACCGAGACAATCTGGCTGGAGGCTGAAGGCTACCCTGCTAGCTACAGCCTACGCTTTATCTTGCTCAGCGGACGTAGGGCCGAAGGTGAATGGCCATCCGGCCTAGTTCCCGCTGTGCTGGAGGCGCTAGCAAAGCTTGAAAAAACTTAAAACGTTGGCCTTTTGACCGGCTTTTGACTGGCAGGGTTTGTAAATAAAACAATTTTTGCTATTTTATCTGAGGTAGCAAAGGTTTAGAGTGTCCTTTGAAAAGACTAAGATGTCCTCTAGCGACGGTTAGAGTGTCCTTTAGGCGATAATCGAGCTTAACAGCGCTGTTCATATTTACGATTAGGGAGCTGAGTCTACAGTGAAAGTCAAAGTAGTGAGCGATACGCTCTTTAAACTCAGCCCTAAGCTGTCGAGTCAGCTATCCAATTCGGAGAAGGTTTTTGTCAAAAATGGAACTGAGTTTGAGCTGGTTTCTTACTCAGATGCCGAAAACGACCACACCCGGCTCGTACTAGCCAATCAGACCCTGGGTAACAACCAAAAGATATGGTACGCCTACAATCCTGATATTGAGATTGAGTCATCGCCCGTCAAGCTAGTGGTCGTTAGCGACACGCTGTTCAAGCAGCGTCCTGTGCTGTCCTCTCAGCTATCTGATGCAGAAAAAGCGTTTGTCAAAAACGGCACCCAGTTCGATTTGCAGTCCTATCTACCAGCAGCGGCCAATCATTTCAAAGTCGCCCTCGCTAATAAGTTTTTAGGCCCCAGCAATCTTAATACCTGGTACGTCTATCAGCCTGATGTCAGGGTCAGTGGCTCTACCGTCAAACTCAAGGTCATTAGCGATACGCTGTTTAAGCTCAGGCCAGTGCTGTCCTCTCAGCTTGCTCCCAATGAAAAGGTGTTTGTAAAAAATGGTACAGAGTTTGAAATAGTAGACAGCGAAAATGCCGTTGGTAACCATGTGCGCGTTACGCTGGTGGCGACGGGGCTAGGCGATCGCGATCTCAAAACCTGGTATGCCTACGCCCCAGACATCACTATTGAAGGCAACCCACCCAATAACACGCCTAATCCCACCCCGCCCATTACGCCAGTACCCGATCCGACGCCTGCGCCTGTTGATAAACCTACCGGCCCGTTCCGTCTGCCCGGCTTTAGCAGCACTTTCTATCTCTCAGAGCCGATCATTCCAAACGGACATTTTACCTGGGCAGAAGCTACCAGAAACGGTGGTCGGATTCCAGAGAGTCGCAACATCGTTTATGGCATGATTCGAGTTGCTGGGGCACTAGAAGAAGTTCGCGCCAGGATGGACAATCGCGTTATCACCGTCAATTCATGGTATCGCGACCCGGCTAGCAACCGCGCGGCAGGGGGTGCCCTTTACTCTCGTCATATGTCCGGCGATGCCGTTGACTTTGTGGTAGTAGGTGTAAATTCCTATGCCGTATATGACAATCTCAATCGCTGGTGGGGCTCACGCGGTGGGCTGGCAAGCTCCTCCATCTTCACGCACATAGACACTCGCGGCTACTACGCCCGCTGGAGCTATGGCTATTAAATAGAAGTAATATATAGTCCTCAGGACAGTCTGGAGGAAAAGTGTGTATAGTATCTATGTACTGTATACTTGCTTCTTAAGGATAGTCCTGAGGATATAATGAATTTAGAACCGTTTGGTCGAACGCCTGTCAGTCAGCTGAGCGATCGCTACAAGCTCACCAGAAGTGTCGTCTACAAGCGCCGCAAAGATCTGGGTATCAAGACAGAAAAAATTGGAATACGTGCCTACGTCAGTCGCGAACAGCTGACCTTGCTAGACGCCCTGCACGAGTTTATTCAGGGTGGCGGAACGACCGCCGAATTTATTTTTTACAATGGCCTAGATACCAACGATGACAGCTAGGACAACGACAAATAGGAGTAAAGAACAGCCAGCTTGTTATGAGGTCATACGGAGGTGAAGGGATGTGTGGTATACCTAATTAATCTCCTGAGGATTGTCCAGAGGATAGGCAATGAGTGGCGAAAATGTTGATCGCATACCGGTTAACCAGCTGAGCGATCGCTACGACCTTGCCAGAAGCGCTGTATACAAGCGCATGTCTGACTTGGGAATTGAACGAGAAAAAATTGGCAACCGCGCCTACATCAGCGGTGAGCAAGCTGCTTTGCTCGATGAACTGCATGACTTCATCCAAATTGGGGGCAATGTCGCCGAGTTCATTACCCGTAAGGGTTTAGATGTGAACACTCAGTCTGCCAGTGACTTCAACCAGGCGTCAGGTGCTGGCGGGCTAGCGCTTAACCAGTCGGATATGGTGAAGCTGGTGAGTGCGATCGCTGCCGAACTCACTGCCCAAATGCGGCCCGCTGTAGCTGCCGATCCGCTGGCTTACTACGAGTCACTAGAGCGCGCAGCTAGCAATGGCTGGAAGCTCAGAACCTCTGAACTAGCAGATCTGCTAAAGCTAGACCCTGCTGAAATTAGTCGATATGGCCAAACTTTTTACGAGGCGGGCTTTGTATTCAACCGAGCAGGCTTTCGCTCGGGCGGTGAGGTAGCTTGGTTGGTCTCTAAAAGGTAACAGAGGCGCTAATATAAAAAACAGCTAAAAAAAGAGCCGACATTTCTGTCAGCTCTAAAAATCTATTTAGTATGTAGCCATTGAGCACCGGTGAGTACCGGCTGATTGCCGTCAGCTGATACACTCATCGATTAATTGCAGCTTATAGCCGCAGTTATTAGGTATTGGTGATACTGGCGGTGGTGTCGGTGATGACGTTGATAGTGATACTGAGGTTAGCACTGGCACCACTTTTTGCATTTTCTTGACATTTACACACCTGTTAAAGTGTCCTTACCAAGCTGCTAAAGTGGCGGACTTTTAGTCATTCTGGCCTTTGTACGCCAGCAGGGGCTTTACCTACCAGTGGAAGCCGTTCCCCCTAAACCCTCAAGTCTTTTAGCTGCTCAAAGTATATCATGTCCTCAGGACAGTCCGCCAACATGTCTGCAAAATAATCCTCAGGACAGTCCACAGGATAGTGCGAAAATTCTCGTGTAAGGTAGATAAAGCTAGGTTCTAAGCGCCTGACCTGCTGCAATTCTTGATTGCCAACGCTCATTTTTGATTATGCTCAAGTTCATTAATTCACTGTTTGGGAAAATAGTCCTTAGGACTGTCTGGTCTATGGACTGCTTGGTCTAGTGGAGATCAATATCTATTTTGCCTGATCTTTTTTTTAGCGCAGTCACAAGCCCTTTCCCTATGAAAAATCGCCCTAACGCAGTGCAGGGTTATGCTATTCTTTATAGGCAAATTAACGCTTCGGGGCGTAGCGCAGCTTGGTAGCGCACTACTTTGGGGTAGTAGGGGTCGCAGGTTCAAATCCTGTCGCTCCGATGGCTAGATTAATTAGCATATAAGACTCGAAGCCGTTCTTTACTAAGGGCGGCTTTTGTCATGGAAGGCAATGTTGCTGAAGGCGATAGTGCGTGTATTGTTCTTTATAAATTGTGCTCTAAAGGCGATCGCCTCGCCCAAAGAGGATATACAACACCCCGGCTATCACCGCAAACCAAACTAGCTTAGGCAGCAGTCCGTGGCGCATAAAATAATAAAGTTCGTTAAATACATCCTACGTCACATACAGCGCAGCTCTACAGATATAAAGACCGACAACGATAAAAGCAATTGTCCCAAGCACTGAGATTAAGCGATTCATTTGTAAGATTCAAAAGACTGATTATCTGAATAGTGCCCTATGGCGCTGTGCGGTGATCTCAGTTATTTTTCGGATCGTGTAATCGCTGTGGAAAGTCTCATTACGTCAGTAGAGCGATCGGTGGCAAAGCGATCGGCGGCAATTAGCTGCCGTCGCGCAAGCCTCCTATGGCACAATGTATAAACACCTAAAATACATAGATCAAGCCTGTGAGTAACGCCAAGCCCCTAGCCCGCCGCGCCGTCTTTCCTTTCACTGCGGTGATTGGCCAAGAGGACATGAAGTTAGCGCTGATTTTAAACGTGATCGATCCGAAGATTGGTGGCGTGATGATTATGGGCGATCGCGGCACGGGCAAATCCACCACCATTCGCGCCCTTGCTGACCTTCTCCCCAAAATTGAAGTGACCGCTGGCGACCCCTACAACCGCGCCCCTGACGATCTCGATGTAAAGTCAGACTACGAAGGACAGGACATTCCAGTCGCAGCGAAAAAAGTGCCCATGGTTGATTTGCCGCTGGGTGCCACTGAAGATCGCGTTTGCGGCACCATTGATATTGAAAAAGCCCTGTCAGAAGGCATTAAAGCCTTTGAGCCGGGCCTACTTGCCAAGGCTAATCGCGGCCTGCTGTACGTAGACGAAGTTAATTTATTAGACGATCACCTAGTAGATGTCCTGCTCGATTCTGCGGCCTCCGGCTGGAATACCGTAGAGCGTGAGGGCATTTCGGTTCGTCACCCGGCTCAGTTCGTCCTGATTGGCTCCGGTAATCCGGAGGAAGGTGAGCTGCGTCCTCAGCTGCTGGATCGCTTTGGTATGCACGCCGAGATTCGTACCGTGCGCGATCCTGAAATGCGCGTCCAAATCGTCGAGCAGCGCACCGAGTTTGACCAAAATCCAGACGAATTTACCGCTAAGTGCCAGGCTGAACAGGATGCCCTCCAGCAAAAGATTATTGACGCTCAAAACCGTCTGAGCAGCGTGGTGCTAGAGCGCGAGTTTCAAGTCAAAATTTCCGAAGTATGTTCTAAGCTAGACGTGGATGGTCTGCGGGGCGATATTGTTAGCAATCGCGCTGCTAAAGCCCTAGCCGCCTATGAAGGCCGCACGGAAGTAACGCTTGAAGATATTCAAAAGGTGATTGCGCTATGTCTGCGCCACCGACTGCGGAAGGATCCCTTGGAGTCGATTGACTCTGGCTTTAAGGTAGAGAAAACTTTCAGCAAGGCGTTTGGTGTTGCCGAGCCGATCATGTCTGCCAACGGTCGTCAGCCAGCGGGTGTGAGATAGAAAGCTAGGATGACCAAACGTATTCTGGGGCTTGACCCAGGGCTGGCTATTTTAGGGTTTGGGGTGATTGAATACGACCCTGCCGAGATGCGATCGCTCTCACCTAAAATTAAAACGGTGGACTACGGCGTGGTAAAAACGGCAGCTCGCACCGACACTGGCAAGCGGCTATGTACTATTTATGACGACTTGCACAGCGTCATTGACGAGTACCAGCCAGATTTGGTCTCCATTGAAAAGCTGTTTTCTTACAAGATGGGCAGCATCATTTTGGTGGCTCAGGCCAGGGGCGTGGTGATGCTGGTATTGGCTCAGCGCAACCTGCCTTTTGTGGAGTTTACGCCTGCTCAAATAAAGCTTTCTGTCGCCGGACATGGCAACGCCGATAAGGCAGATGTGCAAGATGCAATTACCCGTGAGCTAAAGCTAGAAAGCATCCCTAAGCCCGACGATGCTGCCGATGGGCTAGCGGTTGCGCTAACCGCCTGGTTTCGGATGGATGAGCTATGACGCCAATGGTTACGCCCCAATTTTCTACGGCCTTAGCCAGAGCCCAAGTGCAGCAATTAATGCAGCCCGCGTTGATTCGAGTCATTGACAATATTCGCAAGCAGCTAGATCTCACTGACTGGCAAGGTAAATATGAGGAAGAGCTGATTTGGCCCGAGGGAACAACGCCCGCGCAGCAGCAAGAATACGCTGCTCTGCAAAAGCTGCTACATGGCGTTCCGCCCGAAGAGCACGATCGGGTCGCTAATTTGATGTCTCAGCTACCGCAGCCTTCTCCGCTGTACACACTTAGGCTGACGAAGGCGAACTATCCCGATCAAACGGTAGATATTTGGGCCATGTGCTACCGGGTATGTGCGTTGGATGATGTCGTGCTGGCGGCGCAAAAAAACGGTGCGATTGATGCTGATAGCAGCCTGTTTGATGAAGCGGGTGAAGTAGATTGGCAGCAGCTAGACGATAAAACCAAGGCGCTCGTAGAGAACATTTTTCAAATGCTGCCCACGTAAACGGCGGGCGTGAGGACTCAGATTTATCTATTGAAATGATGGCGCTCATATATTTAATAGATATGGAGCGAGTCTATATATGTGGTTGTCTATAAGGGTTAACGTAAAAGGTCAATGAATAGAGGCAAAGTGCTATGCAGCTGATTGGAATGCTCGATTCTCCCTATGTTCGGCGCGTGGCGATCGCCCTCCACTCTCTCGACATCCCCTTCGACCATGCTTCCCTGTCCGTCTTTCGCAACATAGACGAGTTCAGCCAAATAAACCTGCTGATAAAAGCACCCACGATAGTGTGTGATAACAGCGAAGTGCTGATGGATTCAACCCTGATTTTGGCTTACCTCGAAAAACTCTCAGGTCAGTCGCTAATGCCTGAGGCGATCTCCTACTATCAGCAAGCCACGCGGCTGATTGGCCTAGCCATAAACGCCTGCGACAAAAGTGTGCAGATAGTATATGAGCGCCAGCGGCCAGACGAAAAGCAGTATCAGCCCTGGCAAGATCGCATTCAATCTCAGCTAGTCGCCGCCTACGATTTACTCGAACCCTATGCCGCTGAAACGTCTGGCTGGTTAATCAACGATGCTCTAACCCAGGCCGATATCAGCGTTTGCGTCGCCTGGCAGTTTACTCAGCTCATTGTTGCTGATGTTATTGATAGCCGTCGCTACCCTGCGCTATCTGCACTTTCCGGACGGGCTGAGGCACTGCCAGCCTTTCAAGCTACGCCCTTAGAGCCGAGCTGGCAGCCGAAGGCATGATTATCACTGATTAACTTAGGCAAAGTTTTTTTGTAGGTGAAGTAAATGCAGATCGATTTATCGGCGGTTCCGGTTGAAACAGGCTCTAATTATCCCGAATCGTTTCAGATGGCGGTGGTGGGGCGATCGCGTCAGCGAGTTGGCAAAGCCGCCGGTCTGCAAAACTTTGGCGTCAATTTAACCACGCTCGCACCCGGCAGCCAGTCTGCTCTAAGGCACTGGCACTCTGCCCAAGATGAGTTTGTATACGTTGCATCGGGCGAGCTAGTGCTTATTACTGACGAAGGCGAGCAAACGCTCACCCCTGGAGACATGGCGGGCTTTGTAGCAGGTAGAGCCAACGGCCATCACCTTGTAAACCGCTCTGATGCGATCGCAACCTATTTAGAAATTGGGGATAAATCGACGCCCGATCGCGCTGAATATCCTGACGAGGATCTGGTCTGCGTGCCGACGACTGATGGGAATCGTCAGTTCGAGCACAGAGATGGCAGGGTTTACTAGCGCCCTAACTACTCTGCTCAAACCGATTATGAGAATGTCTCACTTATAGACATCAGCGCTTAGAGTCATTGATCTTGATAAGCGCGATCAAGATGAAACAGCGCTTTGAACGGATCTTTTTAGATTCTAACTTTACCGCCGATTACCTACTAAAACTTTAAGTAAAGAGCGCTTGCTTTCACTAAAAGCTTATTTCAAATGTTGCGGATTCTGTCTCTAAAGCCAGTATAAATTTATACCGCAAACAATAGCCTGCTGAGGTAGCTGTTCAGTGGATATCACAAAACCGTAAGGACTTCACAGTGAGCAAATATCACGTTCTCGGCGCATTTTTAACTCTGGCTGCTTGGTCAGGCACATACGTTCCTGCTACACCTCATCAAGCAGGCAATCTGCAAATTAGCGCTGCTGCTCAGGCCAACGTTCGCTGGACACCCAATCCCGATCGAGGCAGCGCTTCGAGCACGCTGTCGGGAGGCCGTAGGAGTATCTCGGCTTCAGCTTGCGCCTTAGATTCTCTCGTTCCTGATCCGGCAGTGACGCTGCTAGTCCCTGACGGCACTACAGGTCTGACAACTAAGGCTCGGCCTACGCTTTCCTGGTATTTAGAGAGCAATCAAAAGGTTGACATGGAGTTTGTTCTTTCTCATCCTGATCAAGCAGTCCCGGTGTATATCGAGCATGTGAGAGCTAACTCAGGGTTAATTGAGTTATCCTTACCTAAATCAGTCGCTCTAGAAGTAGGTGCGCGCTACCGATGGACAGTGGTTGCTACCTGCAATGGCGGCGCCCATGAAGTTCACGCTCGAAGCTTTATAGAGCGAGTCGCCGACAGGGAGCTAGCGGCTACGGTTGGCTTCATGACACCGATAGAAAGAGCAGATGCCTATGCTGCTAAGGGCATTTGGTACGATGCGCTTAATACGTTAGTCGCAGCATACCGCACAGACCTAAAGATGAACACGCTGCTGGAGATTTGCGAGCTGCTAAACCAAGCCCATACGGAGGTGCCTCTAGACCTGTCTTTAGCAAGAGCCTTAGCTTCTTAGACTTTTCCGACCGCTTTAAAGAGCGCTGATTTTATAGACCTTTGCTTTGAGAAATCGCTTGGAGCAAGGGTTTCTGTTTTAATAACGCCTTCAGCTTATCTAGTTCATGATCCATACTGATCGTGCCCGTGTAGATGAATCTCTAGCGGATTGAGTGGGTTTAATAAAGGTAAGAATTACCACCTCACGCAGCGATTTGCCGGGGTGTCTTTCGAGGCGTTTTTACAAAGGCTGCCTCTTTTTTGCCCTATGCAACACCATATTGCAAAAGATGAGGAAAACGGTAGAGGAACAGATTTTACGTGGTGGACAAGCCTTGCAAGTCGCCTGCCATGGAATGGACAAATGTCCTTAATAGCTGGCGGCGACGGTTGATCAGTCAGAAATATGTGTCGTCGCTGCTGGGGATAATTGCAACTGGGGGGATAATGGCCCTTCGAGGGACGGGGGCTTTCCAGGTTTGGGAGCTACATACCTTTGACTGGATGATGAGCCACCGGATCACTGAGCAGCCGGATACGCGGGTGGTTATTATCGGGATTGATGAGCAGGATATTGTGCGATATGGGCAGGCTGTCGTTTCAGATCAAATGCTCGCTGATGTTATTGAAGCAGTTAAGAAGCAGAATCCTACGGTAATCGGGATAGATCTTTTTCGCAATGTACCTCACGATGAGGGATACGAGCGACTTCAAAAAATTTTTGCTGAAACGCCTAACCTCATTGGCATTGAGAAGGTTGTGGATGATGCAGCGCTCTCTTCAGTATCTGGAAATTCAGTGCTGGTGCAGAACGACAGGGTGGCTGCGAGCGATTTGATTGTGGATGTAGATGGGCGGATTCGTCGGGGGTTTTTATTTCCGAGCGCGTCGGGCGATCGCGTGATCGAAAGCCTCGCCTTTCGCGTCGCCCTAGAGTACCTAAAGAGCCTTGATATTAAGCCCAGTTCCAATGCTGATGTACTGGAGCTAGGCTTTGTCAGACTGCCCCCTTTTGAAAAAAACTCTGGTGGCTATCACAATGCCGACGCGGGCGGCTATCAGCTAATTATGAACTGGCGTGCCGACCCCACCTTTCAAACGTTTAGCGCCCGAGATATTTTAGAAGGCACCGTTCCGCCGGGCACCCTGGGCGATAAAATTGTGCTGGTCGGCAGCAGGCAGTCAGGCGATGCTGACGTCTTTTTTACGCCCTACAGCAGCCGCAAAGGTGGGGTGGGTCTGCTGCCCAGTCACGGTATTGAAGTTCATGCCAGCATGGCCAGCCAAATCATTAGCGCGGCTTTTGGTCAAAGGCCCGTTATTCAGACGCTGCCAAAGCCTATGGAAGTTGGGCTGATTGCGATTTCTGCGGGGCTGGGCATCTGCCTTTACCAATTTGGCAGAAATGATTTTCATCGCCTGAAGCTATTGGGGCTAACTTTAGCAGGGATAGTTGGCTTGGGCTATTTGGCGCTAGTTGTTTCTGGCTGGTGGCTACCTGTGGTGCCCGTGAGCCTATCGTTATGTGCCGCGCCCATTATCACGCGCTTGCAAAAGATCAACCGTCTGCAAGCCCTTTCTCAAGTGGATGACCTAACTCAGCTGGCCAATCGCCGCGCCTTTCAAGAGCATTTGGTGCAGGAGTGGCAGCGGGCATTGCGATCGCACACTCCGCTATCACTTATCCTCTGCGACGTAGACTACTTCAAGCTTTACAACGACACCTACGGCCACCCTTAAGGCGACGAATGCCTGAAGCAGGTGGCCAGAGCCATTGGTAAGGCCGCTCGTCGCCCCGATGATTTGGCCGCTCGCTATGGTGGAGAAGAGTTCGTCATTTTGCTGCCCAACACCACCTCCGAAGGCGCACAGCAAATCGCCAAAGACGCCGCTGAAAACGTCCTTGCCCTACAGATGGAGCACAAAGCCTCTCAGGTTTCCCCTTACGTCAGCATTAGTCTGGGCGTGACTACCCTTACACCCAATCCAGACATCCCCATCAGCACGCTTGTCGATACCGCAGACCTGGGCCTATATGAAGCCAAACGTCGAGGCCGCAATCAACTCATGGTGCGGCTACCCTGGAGCGTCGGATGACTTCGGCTGCGCTTAGCCACCAGCTCCTGATGTAGGCTGAGCCTAGTTGGTAGGCCAAGTATAGTTGGTAGGCTGAGCGTAGCCGAAGCCTACTTCCGATGATCGTTCCGATAGTTCACCCGTGCCCCGGCCCACTGCAACTTATTGCGCAGCGTCCGGTAGTAAGACTGATTCTCCTTCAAAACAATAAACTTCGCTAGGTGGCTAGCCATCCGAACATCAACCCGCTGACCCGGCCAGATAGCCGTCCCTAAAACGCCATCTGTCCACAGCTTGGTATTGCCTTCCGTATCTGCCAGCGGCCACACGCTAACTGTGCTCCCTGGCGGCAGCACAATGGGCCGACTAGACAGGCTCATCGGGCAAATAGGCGTGACAATCAGCGCCTGCATTCCCGGATGTACAATCGGGCCATTTGCCGAAACGGTATAGCCTGTAGAGCCCGTCGGTGTGCTAATCAGCAGACCGTCGCCCTGGTATTGATCGACGACTTCGCCGTCTATTTCCACCTCTAAAACAGAGGTGATCATGCGGTTGGGCGAAGCCGGTTTTACGCACATTTCGTTGAGCGCAAAGTAGCGATCGCTCATCGGCTCAATATTACCCGAAGCACCCTTGTGCGCCCTGGCCTGAAGCATCATGCGCTGCTGTACGGCAAAGCGATCGCCGAGCAATCTTTCCCACACTTGCTCAAACGCATCAATCTCATCTGCCGACTCCGCCAAAAACCCCAAATGCCCGCCCACATTCACCGCCAGCATAGGAATATCATCAGCCGACAGATGGCGCGCTGCCGCCAAAGCCGTTCCATCACCGCCCAGCACCACAGCCAGATCGATCGACGCAGGCGTTGACTCTAAAAAAACCGGATAGGGATTGTCCTGAGCCCCGCTTGGCCCCATCATCACCTTCGCGCCCAAGACCTCTAGCTGGCGAGCACACTTATCAGCGCAGCTTTTACTAGCCGAACTGCCTGCCTTATATACGATAATGACTTGCTTTAGCTCCACGCAAAGGCTCCCCTGTTGTGTGCGGCTGTGGCATACGGTTCTTAAGCTCTTACCACTTGAGTAAATTAAACTGTTCCATATCCACCGTATCGCGATTGCGGTAAATAGATAGCACAATCGCCAGGCCTACAGCCGCCTCAGCCGCTGCAATCGTAATCACAAACACCGCAAATACCTGCCCTTTGATAGCGCTAGGGTCTAGATAGTTAGAAAACGCCATCAAATTGATATTGACCGCATTGAGCATCAGCTCAATAGACATCAGCACGCGAATGACGTTACGGCTGGTGACCAAGCCATAAATACCAATGGAGAACAGGGCAGCGGCTAGCAGTAAAAAATACTCAAGTTGCATAAAAAGTCGCTCATACGTCAGGTAGGGACAGTTGAATAGATCCGTTGAATAAGGACGCTTGACCTAATTGTCGTCTCGCGTGCCAGCGGCCACCAGCTCACGAGGGCGTTCTGGCAGCGTTAGCGCCTCTTGCTGAGGAGCTACTGTCTCTGGAATGAACTCGCGGCGAGCCAGGATAATCGCGCCAACTAAAGCAATCAGCAGCAGCATAGAGGCGAGCTCAAACGGCAGCAGATAGTCACTAAAAAAGTGCTGGCCAATCACCTCAATGGCTTTGTCACCCGCAGCAGGCGCAGAAGAAATGGCCCAGGGATGAGAGACCACCATCGTCCCGATCAGGCCAAAAATGCCTGTGCAAACTGCCGCAGTCGCCGCTTTGCCAATCCAGCCGTTTTTAAGCGGAACAAAGTCTTCCTGCTTGTTCACCAGCATGATTCCAAACAAAATAAGCACATTGACCGCCCCCACGTATATCAGCACCTGAGCCGCCGCTACGAACCCGGCGTTAAGCAGAATATACATCCCAGAGATGCTAATGAAGGTTAGACACAGTAAAAAAGCCGAGTGCACAATATTAGAAAGTAGGACGACTCCTAAAGCTGAGGCAACCATAATCAGGCCAAGAATGCCTAATGAGACTAGCTGTACACCTTCTGCCAAATTCAAAGCAATATTCTCCTCACGATGTTTTCTTTTGTGGTCTTAGCCTTGCGCACATACAGAATTATCTTTCTAGGATTATCCTTTGTCAGCGGTTTCGACGGGAGCACTTTGGGCTTCCTTCTGAGCTTTTTTCGCTTCTAGCTCAGCCAAAATATCTTTAGGCAAGCGACCGGCCCTCTGGCTGCCTGCTGGCAAATCATGAGGATCCATAACGCCTTTGGGCAGGTAGGCAAACTCTCGCAGAGGCGTCACCATTGGATCGTCAGTAACCTTATAAGGCAACCGGCCTAGCGCTACGCTGTCGTAGTTAAGATCATGGCGATCATAGACAGAGAGTTCGTATTCCTCAGTCATTGACAGGCAGTTAGTAGGGCAATACTCTACGCAGTTACCGCAAAAAATACAGACGCCAAAATCAATGCTGTAGTGGTTAAGCGTCTTTTTCTTAGCTTCCTTATTGAATTCCCAGTCCACCACCGGCAGGTTAATTGGGCAAACTCGCACGCACACTTCACAGGAAATGCACTTATCAAATTCGAAGTGGATACGACCGCGATACCGCTCTGAGGGAATCACTTTTTCGTAAGGGTATTGCACCGTGACCGGGCGGCGTTTCATATGGTCAAAGGTAACTGAAAGACCCTGGCCAATGTATTTCGCCGCCTGAGCGGTTTCTTTTGCGTAGTCGCCGACCTGCTTGAGAAAATTCAGCATGACAAGAAAAAAGGAGAGAACTGTAGGGCGAGCACCCAAGAAAACCTATCGAATAAACGAAATCTCCTCGTTGCTCACCATCCGAGAGGTTAAGGATTAGGTGTCAAGAATTACCCACCAAAAGCAAAGGGAAAAGACAACTTTAGCCCCGCCGTAACCAGTAGGTTAACCAGCGAAACCGGCAGTAGAAACTTCCAGCCCAAATCAAGCAGCTGGTCGATTCGAACGCGAGGTACCGTCCACCGCAGCAAGATGGTCAGAAATACCAGCAGATATGCCTTAAGCAGCGTCATTACGATCCCTAGTGAAGCCGCAATCAGCTGCACCCAGGGCGCATTTTCACTTACACCTAGCAGGCTTGTAATCGCCTCTACCGGAATCGGAAAGCTCCAACCGCCCAGATAAAGTACCGACACAATCAGCGCTGATAGCATCAGGTTAACGTAAGAGCCCACATAAAACAGGCCAAACTTCATGCCAGTATATTCAGTTTGGTAGCCTGCAACTAGCTCCTCCTCCGCCTCTGGAAGGTCAAAAGGCAAGCGCTCACATTCGGCTAAGGCCGCAATCCAAAAGATGATAAATCCTACGGGCTGTCTCCAAATATTCCACCCTAAAATGCCGTAGCCAGTCTGCTGATTGACAATATCAATCGTGCTGAGGCCGTTGCTCATTAGCACGACAGCTAGTACGGCTAAGGCCAAAGGAATTTCATAGCTGATAGATTGAGCCGCAGCCCGCAGTCCGCCTAGCAGTGAATACTTGTTATTAGAGGAATAGCCCGCCATTAAAAAGCCAATGGGGGCAATGCTGGAGAGGGCAATCCATAGAAAAATGCCGATGCCCAAATCGGTAATGATCAAATTTTGACCGAAGGGCACAATTAAAAAAGATAGGAAAACTGGAATCACCACAATGGCAGGGCCAAGGGCAAATAGCCAAGGGTCTGACTTGGCGGGTGTGATATCGGCCTTGAAAACCAGCTTTACGCCATCAGCAACAGCCTGCAAGGCCCCTAGCGGCCCGACATATTCTGGCCCGACTCGCTGCTGAGCGCCCGCTGAAATCTTACGCTCTAACCACACGCAAATAAAGATGCTCACGGTCGCTGCTATCAGCATTAGCAGCATTGGTAGCGGGATCCAAACGGTTTTAGCTACCCCCGAGGGCAGGCCTAAATCGATCAGGGCTCGAACAAAACTCCCTTGAAGGTCAATGCCTGGATTCATACTTTTTACAAGGCCTCTTATCTAGGAGATCTGCGCATAGGTAATTTCTCTCACAAATTCTAGCGCTTAATCAGCGCCTGTATGCTCTTTCGGTCTATATACAAAAACCCCGCCGACAAAAAATGTCGGCGGGGCTGGAGTTCCTGAAAATCGTCACTGAACGTATAGTCGTGCGAGTTTTACGTATTGCCAAGAGGGGTAACGCCCATCACCTCTGTAGTGCTACTGAATTAGCGGAATAATGAATCGCTTTATCTTACCAAGTGCGAGCGAGATTTCAAGGCCCTGGCTAAGTAAGCTATAAGCCATGCTGTGAGCTGTTTTACGGCTGTTTTTCCCACATTTGCGGGCGTTTCTCTAACGGCGTATAGAGTTGATTGTGGGGGCCATCGTAAATTTGTGTGGGCCTGAAAATTCTGTTTTTGCCGATTTGCTCTTTCCAATGGGCTAGCCAGCCAGCGACGCGAGCGATCGCGAAAATAGGCGTAAACAAATCAGTCGGAATCCCCAGCTTGCGATACACCAGCCCAGAATAAAAGTCAACATTGGGGTAAATGCCCTTGTGACCTAGCTTTTCCTCAACGACCTGCTCTAGCTCCAAGGCAATATCGTAGTAGGCATCGCGACCCACCTTGTCAAAAAGCTGCTCAGCCAGCCCCTGCAAAATTCCCGCCCGAGGGTCTTTTACTTTGTACACGCGGTGGCCAAAACCCATAATTTTTTCGCGGTTAGCAATGCGCTGCTCAATATAGGGCCGTACATTTTCTATGGTGCCAATGTCTTGCAGCATGGCGATCACTTCTTCATTTGCGCCGCCGTGCAGCGGGCCTGCTAGGGTGCCAACGGCTGAGGCAACTACTGCGTAGGGATCCGTCAGGGTAGAGGCCGTTACCATGGCCGAAAAAGTGGAGGCATTGATCGTGTGCTCGGCGTGGAGAATTAAGCAGACATCAAAAATACGGGCTGCGAGCGGATCGGGCTCTCGCTCGTTCAGCATATAAAGGAAGTTAGCCGCATAGCCTAAATCGTCTCGCGGCTGAACCGGATCGTTGCCCTTCCGCATCATTTTAAAGGCTGCCACCATCGTCGGTATTTTGGCCAGCAGTCGGACGACAGCATCTTGCACATAGGTCGGATCTTCTAGCTCACGGCGCGAGTGAAATAAACCTAAAGCCGCTGCACAAGCCTGAAGTGCATCCATTGGATGGCCGCTCTCGGGGAAGCACTTCATCATGTCGCGAATGCGGTACTTTAGGCGGCGGTGATACTGCACCTCATGCTCAAACTCTTGCAGTTGCTGTTGCGTGGGCAGCCCGCCCCAAATCAGCAGATAAGCCGTTTCTAAGAAACTGCTGTGGTGCGCAATGTCTTGAATCTTGATGCCGCGATATTCTAAAATGCCGGTTTTGCCATCGACATGGCTGATGCTCGACTGCGTGACCGGAATGCCTTCCAAGCCTGGCACATAATCGCATGTCGTCATCTGTTTGGGCTCCTGATGTAAGAATGGGCGTTGAAGGGTGAGCCTAAAGGCTACTAGAGATTGAGCTAGCGGCTAGTTTAAAGCGGTGGCTATTTTTAGCATAAACCCGTACGAGGTTAGCGGAGTAAAAGGCTACAGCAAAAAACGTGGGGATGATAGCCAAAAAAGCTGGCTTTCACCAACTGCTCGATCGGCAGCAGGAACCTGTAGTCCAATGATGCCCGCTTTTTTGAGCGTCCAGTTATCTTGACACTGCCCGCAAACGAGCTGCTGTGCCCACTGACTCAAGTCAGGCTCGTGACCAACCAAGGCCACGGACGGATTGACTGAATTCTTGGGTAGCTCAGCGTTTGTGTGATTCGGCTGGGCGATCACCAAGCGCCATTCGCCTAGCCAAGTGAGCCAGTCGGCTAGTTGGCCGCCCGGACGCAGGGGCAGAAAATCCTGTACCCGTGCGGCGAGCCCTGCTGAGCGCAAAATGTCCGCCGTTTGCTGTGCCCTCACCAGAGGGCTGGTCAGCAGCGTGTCGAATTGGAGATTAAGGTCACTCAGCCGCTGGGCAATTAGCTGGGTTTTAGCAATGCCTTTGGGGGTGAGCGATCGCCCCTCACCGTCCTCCCCTAGGGCGCGATCTACCGCAATCCCATGTCGAATGAAATAAACCTCGGTAACAGACAAGGATTGCCTCACAAAATAATGCTGTGCGATGAACACAGCCCTGAGGACTGTCCTTAGGACTGTCCTCAGGGCTGTGGGCAAGCGACTTGATTCAATATCATAGGCATCGCTTCAGTCTAAGGCTCTAGTCGCTGTTGAGCTAGTCGCTATTGAGTACGCCATTCTCTGGATTAACCAGCCGCTGAAGCTTTTGCTTAATTTGCTTGTCAAACACTTCCCACTTTTGCCGGTTGTAGTCACTATTTTCGTAGTAGCCGGACAGAAAGCCCACCGGAATCTCAAATCCGCCCGCTGTGGATCTACCGCCCCCAAAGAATCGGCCTTGAGCGTCTTTCCCAAAAGCCTCCTTAATAAATTCGTCTGGATCTAAGGTGATTTTGTTCGTGCGCAAAGAGCCCACCACGAGTTCTTTTTCTTCGTCTTCGTCGTGCAAAATGCCATACACCACAGCCGTATGCACGTTTTCTTCGGTAATTAGGAAGTCAGCAGCCTGCGGAATGGCATCTCTGTCCTCATAACGGAGGTAGCCTACGCCTGCGATAGAAACGTTGTTTTGAATATGACGGTTGCGCAGCGATCGCTCAATCACATCCATCACCCGACGCGACCGAGAAGCCTGCAATACCGCGCTCAGCAGCTGCGCATCGTAGTACTGGCTGAGGTAAGCCGCCGCCAAAAAATCAGGCTCAGAGGCCTGCATCAGCTGGCTAGTATCCGACCGCAGGCCGTGCATTAGGGCCGTCGCGCACTTCACATGGTTGCTATTGCTTCGATCCAGCTTAATCAAACCCGCCTTCAAGTACTCAGCCATAATGGTGGCCGTCGCGTGAATTTCAGGACGAATATCGGCCATTTCAGCGTCGAGCGTGCCCTGAGAAGCATGGTGATCAACCACTAAAATGAGCGGCAATTTAGCGTCTTCTACCTTTTTGGTCAGGTGGCTGGTGGTGCCCTGCGTGTCAACCAGGACATAGCCCTGATATTGAGAAATGTCAGGCGCATCCTCTTCCTGCGTTGGCCATCGCTTCGCCGGTAGGTTAGTGAGCTTAACCAGGGCAATATTTTCCTGATGGCTGAGCGTGCCTGAGTAGTAAATGTCGCACTGAATGTTGTAAGCGCTGGCAATCAGGCGATAGGCCCACGCCGATGACAGGGCATCAGGATCTGGAAAGTCCTGAAGGAGCACTATTTGCCGGGTTCCGCTGTGTTTTCTGAGCAGCTGTTCTAGGGCTGCAGGATAGGAGTCGAGACCTGCTGTGCGTCTAAGGGCAGCCGTCTGTTTGCCCAGCAGCTGATCGTCTGAGGCGTGATCTGCTAAGGTATTCTCTGCCAAAGTCTGCTCTGTCATCTGTTCTGCCAAGGTATCCTCGCCCAAGACGTCTGCTCCCGTAGTGATGTCAGTGATGTCTTCTAAATCTTGATGAGATGAGTAGTCGTTTAACAAAATGCGGTTACGGGGGTGTCATTGTGCGGGTGAGATGAAAATTAACTTGAGAGCTGCTAATCTAGCAGTCGGCTACAAGATCTACCTATCCCTACCGCTATCTTTAGGGGCAGAGAATCAGCGTCATTAGTAATGTTTTCCTGAACTTTCGGCTACAAGCTGCGACAGTAAGCGGCGAGAGTCAAAGCTGCTTAGCTTAGTCCAATCACGTAGCGTCTCCACTCCTGATGAACGCCGCCCCTGACATGCCGAGAAATTTCAAAGTAAAGGCTGCTGTGAGGCTTCCGGGGAGGATTGGCCAGCGGCATTTCTGCTTCTTTGGGAGTGCGGCTTCCTTTTCTGACGTTGCAGCGAACACAGGCGCTCACGATGTTTTCCCAGGAGTCGCCGCCACCCCGCGATCGCGGAATTACATGATCTAGGGTTAGGCCATCACCTTCGTAGCCGCAGTACTGGCAGGTGTGGCTATCTCGATGAAGCAGGTTGCGCCGGGTCAGGGGAATGTCTTTGTAAGGAATGCGGACATAATGCCTCAGCCTGATGACAGTCGGCATTGGAAAGTCGGGATAAATCAGCTGTTCTCGCTGCTCTATTTGCTCAGCTTTGCCTTTGATGATTAACACAGCCGCTCGTCGCCAGCTGGTAATGTTGAGCGGCTCATAAGAAGCATTTAGAACAAGAACCTTACTCATTGCCCATACTCATCTATGTAACGTACTGATGCAACGTGCTGAAATCCTACATTAAATACTAGCACAATCAAAGTTTTACGGCGGTTTGAGCGCTGCTACACTGTTCCCTCAAGATGTGTGAGGATTCGTGATGCTTAGCTGGGATAAAACGCCTGCCCTTTCGCCCATGCGCTGCTGTCGGGCCTGGGTAGAAATTAACCTGTCGGCCCTAGCCCATAACGTGCGACAGATAAAGGCACTGGTGCCTGAAGGCACTGATGTGATGACCGTGGTTAAAGCGGATGCCTACGGCCATGGGGCGATCGCAGTTGCCCGCACGGCGCTAGCGGCGGGTGCGAGCTGGCTGGGCGTCGCGACGGTGCCAGAGGGAATAGAGCTGCGGCAGTCTGGGTTGGATGCGCCTATTTTGGTGATGGGGGCAGTGAGTGACCCCGAGGAAATTGTCGCGATCGCCCGCTGGCAGCTACAGCCGACTATCGTTGATCCTAAGCAGGCGCTGGTGTTTTCAGAAACGCTAGCCGCTGATTCCACTTCACCGTCTATTTCACCGTCTATTCCCGTTCATCTCAAGCTCGATACCGGCATGTCTCGGCTAGGCTTTAAGTGGACGCAAGCGGTAGAATTTGCCCGCTTTGTGCGGCAGCTGCCTCACTTAGAAGCCGTCAGCGTTTATTCTCACCTGGCGACGGCAGATAGCCCTGATCCTACCGTGATGAACCAGCAGCACGAGCGATTTCAAGAGGCGATCGCCGCCCTCAAAAGCAAAAACCTGCTGCCCCCTCGCCTGCACCTAGCCAACTCAGCAGCTACTCTTGCGATCGCCACTGAAGCCAATCAGTCTTTGCACTACGACATGGTGCGCGTCGGCCTCTGTACCTATGGCCTATATCCAGCCCCTCACCTGCAAAGTACCGTCAGCTTACGACCCGTTTTAGAAGTGAAAGCCCGCATCACCCACGTCAAAAACATTCAGGCAGGCGCAGGCGTAAGCTACAGCCATCAGTTTGTAGCGCAGCGGCCTATGAAAATTGCCATTGTTGGGATTGGCTATGCCGACGGCGTTCCTCGCATTTTGTCCAATAAAATGGAGGCTATCGTTCATGACCAACGAATTCGGCAAATTGGCGCGATCACGATGGATCAGCTCGTGCTGGACGTCTCTGAGTTGAGTCAGGTGCAAGAGGGAGACATTGTGACGTTGCTTGGCCAGTCGGGAGGCCACACGCTTAGTGCAGACCAGTGGGCACAGATGGCCGGCAGCATTTCCTGGGAGATCCTATGTGGCTTTAAGCATCGGCTACCGCGCATTCAGTCGGATGCGCCGCTCGCCGCCACAGTTCAGCTTGTGGGGCAAAAAACCGAACTAGAGAATAGGCCAGAGGCTAGCTCAGCCGATCTAAAAAGTATCAGATAAAATATTGGATCAAGATTTAAGTCAAAAATTGCTAGAGCTTTCGCAGAGTTCTTGGTATCATGGTTCTTCACTTGGAGAAGTGGCTGAGCGGTTGAAAGCGGCTCCCTGCTAAGGAGTTATGGGGTGTAAACTTCATCGAGGGTTCGAATCCCTCCTTCTCCGTTGGTTTGAGCCTATTTGATTCTATAGTTTTAGCCTATAGATTCTTAACGCTACAGATTCCGCACTGCCCACAGCAATCTAGCTGGGGTGGCATTGTGATGGGCAAACGAAAACAGGTGCTGAAACCGCAGCTGGCCCTGTGCGTCTATGACGAACTGTGCGGGCAAAGGCGCGCCCAACGCCTGGCCGGTACCATATCGGCGAAAGCTCTGGCAGGTTGGGTCAACCAGTAAAGGCATCTTCAGCGATAGATCCTGCTGAACCATTTTGCTTTGCGCCATAGAAGTGCTGGTAATCATCAGCAGAACGGCTCCGAGCCCAACGAACTGCTGATGCGATTCTGCCATGGCCAGAATGTGCGGATAGCAGAAAGGACAGTACTGTTTTTCTGTAAAAATTCGGGTGAACGCGAGTACGATGGGCCTGCCCTGGTAGCTAGAAAGCTGGTGATTTTGGCCGTCCACACCTGGCAGGCTGAAGTTGGGCAGTTTTTCACCGAGCTGAAACCGACAGCTAGCTGGAATAGGCGCGAAGTTTTTAAAGAATCGCCGGTTAATCAAGCCACGAAAATCGCGAGAAGTCAGCTGCATAGGCACAAATAGCAAAAAAGCTGCTAAAGAAAAAAAGGCCGCTAGAGGTCAGCCTTCTGACGCCTGGCGGCTTTAGCATGAGCGCGTTAGGCCTCTCAACAGTCTAAACTTACAGCCTGAACTAACAATCCGGGCTAGAAAGATCTGGACTAGAGAGAAGCACCTAGACAGCTAGACAGAGCACTTAAACAGTGGCAAAGAACTCTTTAGACTTAATCGGATCGGGGTTCATGGTCGCGCTACCAGGCTGCCATCCGGCGGGGCAAACTTCGTCCGGATGAGACTGTACGTGTTGAACGGCTTGAAGCACGCGCAGGGTTTCTTCGACGCTGCGACCAAAGGAGAGATTGTTGATAGTCGCGTGCTGAACAACCCCTTCTTTATCAATCAGGAACAAACCGCGCAAGGCAACGCCAGCCTCAGGGTCTAACACGTTGTAGGCAGTGCTGATGTCTTTCTTGATATCGGAAACCAAAGGATAGTTAAGATCGCCAACGCCGCCGGACTTGCGATCGCTTTGAATCCAAGCTAGGTGAGAAAACTCACTATCTACCGAGACGCCCAGCACTTCGGTATTGATATCGCTAAAGCTACTATAGCTATCGCTGAACGCGGTGATTTCGGTAGGGCAAACAAAGGTGAAGTCTAGAGGATAGAAAAAGAGCACAACGTACTTGCCACGATAGCCAGAGAGCTTAATCGTTTTAAACTCCTGGTCTACAACAGCCGTTGCGGTAAAGTCAGGTGCGCTCTGGCCCACTCTGAGGGATCCTTGGTTCTGCTCACTCATGAATTCCTTCCTGTTAAAAACTTCAGTTTTGAGTTTTGTGGTGGCTTAGCGGCGATGACGCATAACATAAATATTAACATTGATGAACCGTCATACCCGTGGCAATTTTGCTTGATAGCCCCCGATAGCCCCTGAATAGCCCCTTGATAGCCCTCGGTAGACTTGGAGAAACCAGATGAATAAAATGGGTTTATTAACATCGGCACAGATAGCTTGGTTCGCTGCCGGGGCTACCGCCTTCGTTTTTTTGCTATCGCCTCAGCCCATAGCGCAGTCACTCCAGGGGAGGGTTCAAGATTACTCCGGCCTTTACTCTGGCATCAACATTTTCGGCGATAGCCTGATGGATGCAGGCAATCTGTTTCATATCGCTGGGGTGCCACCCTCTCCCCCTTATGCCCAAAAGTTTTCTAACGGCCCGATTTGGGTTGAGCAGCTAGCCGATCGGCTAAGCCTCTCTCCCGTCTTGTCAATTGCTGTGGTTCCAGACAAGCCCAACGGTAAAGCAACTTTGCCATCCGAAGGTATCAACTTCGCGCTAGCAGGTAGCTTGAGTTCTGAACTCAACCTTGAGCCGCAGCTACCGGGCCTGAGTCAGCAAATCATAACATTTGTCAAACTCGCTCAAACGACTCCCCCTATCCCCAGTGCTCTTTTTCTGCTGCTAGCGGGCGGCAATGACTATAATTCTGCGGTCTCTAGTCATGCTGCTTCTCACCCTGCTGCATCTACCACTTCTACGCTAAGCGACCTCCCCGAGCAAGTGACTGATAACCTGACAAAGGCCGCCGCCGATCTGATCGGTGCAGGCGCTAGGCATTTAGTTGTAGGTAACCTGCCTGACTTAGGCCGAGACCCCTATGCCAAATCGCTCGATCAGATCAATCCTCGGAGTTCTGCAATCCTGACTCAGCTATCGACAAAGCACAATCAGCTCTTGGCACAAAAGCTCACAGCACTATCGGCTACGACTGGGGTTCACATTATTCAGCTTGATTTAGACGGTCTGTTGGCTTCAGTGACTGCTAACCCTGACCAATTTAAATTCAAAAACATAACTGACCCCTGTCTCACCCACTTCAAATCAGGATTTGTGTTTGACGGGATTTGTGAGCATCCAGATGAATTCTTATTCTGGGATGATGTTCATCCGACACAGGCAGGACATGGCGCGATCGCCCAGCTTGCCCTCAGCACTCTAACCACCCAAAAAACCACCCAAAAAACCACCAAAGAAAGCACAAAAAGCTTTCTACAACCCATCAGCATCTTGGGTCTGCTCGCTATGGGAGGCGGCATTGCTATCTTGCAGCTCAGGCGAAAATGAGTATACATCAACTTATTTTGTTAATTAAGACAACCTAATACAGGAGACGGCTCCCCGAATATTAAGCTGTCTATCCGCAGACTCTGCCTATAGATATAAATTTGCGGGTTTCCTCTTGTTCGTCAGCAAAAATAGATACCGTAGAGTACCTACAAGCTGAAGCACTAGCTGCTCAGCTTTCAGTTGTTAGGAAGCCTATACACATGAGCCAAACTGCCGCACAAAACATTTTCGAATTGGAAGGGCCTGCCGGTAGCGCTGTGCTTGGGAATCTGGGCGATCTGGGCAAGAACCCGCTAGCTTTTTTGACGGAGTGCGATGGCAACTACGGCGACATTGTCCCGCTGCACCTCGGCCCCACTGCCGCCTGCCTCATCACCCATCCCGACCTGATTGAAAGCGTTCTTAAAAACAGAGGCTCTTTTGTCAAAAGCCGGGGCTTTCATGCTTTGCACCGGCTGCTAGGAAACGGCTTGCTCACCAACGAAGGCGACTCCTGGTTCCGCCAAAGAAGACTCGCTCAGCCGGTCTTTTAGCGTAGGCGCATCGCAGGCTATGGGCGGATTATGGTGGATTACACCGAGAAAATGCTGGATGACTGGCAGCGTGAAGGGCAACCCGATACCCCTCGCGACATTCACGCCGATATGATGCGGCTAACGCTCAACATTGTCATGAAGGCCATTTTTGATCAGGATGTTTCGACCGGCGAAGCCGAGACGGTCGCCCATGCGCTAGACGTAGCAATGAACTGGTTTGACAGCAAACGCCGTCAAAACTCCTTCATTGTGGAATGGTTTCCTCGCCCTGAAAACATCCGCTATCGAAATGCGATCAGGGCCATGGATGATACTATCTACAGCATTATTCAACAGCGACGGGAAAGCGGCGAAGACCCTGGTGACCTGCTCTCTATGCTGATGGCCGCTCGTGATGAGGATGACGGTAGCGGCATGAGCGACCAGCAGCTGCGTGATGAAATTGCCACGCTGATGCTCGCGGGCCATGAGACAACGGCCAACACCCTTTCATGGACGTGGATGCTGCTAGCTCAGCATCCAGAGGCTGAAGCTAAGCTGCACGCGGAACTTGAGCAAGTGCTTGCGGGGCGATCGCCCACCGTCGAAGACATGCAAAAGCTGCCCTACACCAACGCAGTAATCAAAGAGTCCATGCGAGTGTATCCGCCCGTTCCTCTTCTAGGCCGAGAAGCAACCGAAGACGTTGTCATCGGCGACTATTTGATCCCAAAAAACACCGTGGTGATTATTAGCCAGTGGGTAATGCACCATAGCCCTAAGTACTTTGATCAGCCAGAGGCCTTTCAGCCCGAGCGCTGGCTAGAGACCTCAGGAGAACAACCGCTAGAAAAAAGACTGCCTCAAGGCGTTTACTTTCCCTTCGGCGACGGCCCTCGCATTTGCATCGGTAAGGGCTTCGCCCTGATGGAAGCCGTCCTACTTTTAGCGACCATCGCCCAAAAATACCAGTTCGACCTTGAGCTTGGCCACAAAATTATTCCGCAGTCTTCCATTACGCTGCGACCTGAGTACGGCATTCTAGCTACGCTGAAAGTGCGCTGATAAATCTAAGAATTGAATGGCTCTGGCGGGATTTGAACCTGCGACAAAGGGCTTATGAGTCCCCTGCTCTACCCCTGAGCTACAGAGCCGTAACCTGCCTTATAGGAGCGAGTGCCCATTTCGGCCTAACAAATGTAGCATGAATTGAAATGCCTTAGCCACCTATGCAATCTGTCATTTTTGCTTTTGCCATAGCTCGACATCAACCGACTGCCCACTAAAAAACTGCTAGTTAACAGCTAATCGCGCAAAAACAAAAGGTAAAAACCAAATAATTTCTACGATTAGGGTGTTAGCTAGCAGCTAAACAGCAATTCCAAATTCCAGACTACGTACGCCCAAACCCCTTGATTTCTCGTTCGTCTCAAGTCATGGTCAAATCTGACTTACCTCTTTGAATGGCTGAAACCTAGCAAACTCGTTCCAAGTTGAGATAAAAATCACGTCTG
>JBGTGK010000096.1:0-7822 GCA_041746795.1 Phormidesmis sp. | reverse complement strand
AGCTGAGAAAACGGATACACCGCTTACTATCACGAAAGAAGGACGGCCTTTTGCTATTGTTTATCCTGCAACGAAGTTGGAAACTCGACCGGCTCCAGGCTTCAGAAAAGACAGCGGAAAAATTTTAGGTGACATAGTATCACCTATCGAACAGCCTTGGGAAGTTCTACAGTGAAGATGCTGCTGGATACCCACATCTGGCTCTGGTATTCGTTGGATTCGGAATGCATCTCGTCTGAGCTTTTAGCCGAAATAGCTAATACCAAAAACGAGCTATGGCTGAGTCCTATCACCGTTTGGGAAACGCTATTGCTGTCTAAAAAGGGGCGAATAGTGCTAGGAACTGATGCAGTTGAGTGGATCAACCAAACTTTGGAAGCGTTTAAGACAAAAGAAGCAAAGCTAAACCACCCAATTGCTATTCTTAGTCGAGATGTGGATCTACCGCATCAAGACCCAGCCGATAGATTTTTGGTGGCAACTGCTATTCACTACGATCTTACGCTGGCTACAGCGGATGCCAACCTTGTTAATAGACCTTTCGTAAAAACTATTAGCTAATACGCACCAGAAGCAGCACCCCTCTCATGATTACAGCATCAGCGCTTTCTCATAAGATTTTTCGGCTCTCTCTATCTAAAGTCAATTCTCTTTTGAGGACAGTCGCTGAGCTACGCAGCTTGAGCTGATTCGGCGTAGTGCCAATAGGGGATGTCGCCCTTTAGGTCAGAGACGATGAGGCCGAACCATTCGAGGCGATCTAGGTTTTCACTAATAGCATCAAGCTTCTTCTTTGTAATGTTGCCTTTGAACTGGGCGGTGATTTGTGGGGTGCTCCATTCGCTGCTTTCGTCTCATGAGGCTAAGCTGCTACAAGTAATAAATCGGGGTCTACCGGCAGATGTAGAGAACCGATACAAAGCACTGCAAAGTAAGATTCACGATGGAACAATTACGCCTGTCGAGCATCCAAGAATCAATGGATTTGCTTGATATTGTAGAAAAGGCTGAGGCAGATCGGCTTCAAGCATTGTTTACGCTCTCTCCAATCTGTCGAGTTTCTTTACCAGAATTGTTGCAACAGCTAGGCATTCAACCCCTACCCACCGCCACTGATTGATGGCTAGCAAGTATGTCTTCTGTTGAGCAAAAGCGTCAAGTTGAACTAAGGGCTGATCGCCGCTTGGCTGATTTGCCTGGTTTGCTCTAGTATTTAGACTAAAGCTGATATACGCCCTGTTATTCCAAAACTGTTATGACTGACCCAGCGACTGCCCTAACGGTGACTGTAATTGCGGATTTGGCGTTTAGGAAGTTTTTGGAGACGGCGGCGGGTGAGGCGGCTAAAAAGTTTACAGAAACGGCGCTGAGCAAGATGGATGAGCTGCGTCAGAAAATTGTGGGGCGCTTGAAGGGGATTCCGGCGGCGCAGACGGCGATCGCAAACCTAGAAAGCAAAACCGGGACGACGGCAGACGTAGAAACAATCGCCGACTACTTAAAAATCGTGATGCGTGAAGATCCGCAGTTTGGCGATGAGCTGAAGGTGATGGCGCAAGAGATTAAGGCTGGAAAGCTGCAAGACAATAGCAAAATGGAACAAAACAACTACGACAGCAGCACTGGCTACCAAACTAAAATAGACGGCGGCCAGGGCTTTGTGGGGGGTACTCATTACCACGGCACCCCACCACCGCCCCATTAGCTGTACTCGCCCGTGCCGGAGCGGGCAAAGAGTAATCCGGATGACTACATTTATGATGGCTTTCGCCCAGATACGCAAGATTGGCAGGGGCGCGAGCAGGAACTAAGGCAGCTAAAGGCATGGCTGGCTGATTCGGCGGTGCAGCTAGTGGGCATTAAGGCGGCAGGCGGATTTGGCAAGTCGGCGCTGGCTAAAAAGGTGGCCGATCAGTGGGGCGATGAGGTGGCCGATGAGGTAACCGAACAAGCTGAAGGCCAAGCTCAAGAATTTGAGCGAACGCTGGCGCTGACGTTTAGCCGAGCTTATCCGTTTAGCCTGTGGGGGCGGTGGCTGATGGCGCACTTTGGTCAGCGGGTGGAAGATGGCGTGAGCGATGAGCGACTGGTGGGCATGGCAGTGGCGCAGTTGCAGCAGGTTCGCTGCCTGCTGATATTAGACAATGTGGAAACGCTGCTAGCGGCGGATAGTCGGCAGTGGCAGGATGCTCGCTATGGTGAGTTTTGGGTGGGGTGGCTGAGCACGGCGGGGGAGAGCGTCGTTTTAGTAACGAGCCGCGAAGAGCCTGACGTGCCGAATAATTTGATGCGCGGCTGTCGATGGTGGCCGTTAGAAGGGTTGGAGAATGAGCCGGGGATGGCGCTGCTAAGGTCGCTAGATGTCATTGGAGAGCGGCAAGCCCTGCGTGAGTTTGTCGGGCTGGCGGCGGGGCATCCGCTGCTGCTAAAGCTGGCTGCGGGGTGGCTGCGGGCAGAAGAGCCGGATGACCCGGATATTAAATACTTAAAAAATATTAACGGGTTGAATCTGTTTGAGTTTGTGGGGGCTCATCGTGGGGAGCCGGAGACGAGCGTGGGGCGAATTTTGGCGGCGACGCTGGCCCGATTGCCGGAGCAGATGGCGGTGCTGCTGCCAGGGCTAAGCGTGTATCGACTGCCTTTTTCGCGGGCGGGGGCGGCGGCAATGGGTTCGGATGACGTAACGGTGGAAGCGCTGCGGAAGCTGGTGAAACGATCGCTCTTGCAGGCCAAAAGGCAGCAGGTAGGCGATGAAAGGATTTGGCTGTTTGAGTTTCAGCCTTTGGTGCAGCGCTATTTGCAAGCTCAGGCTAATGGGGATGCTCATCAGCGGGCGATCGCCTACTACCAAAGCGTAAAGTCACCTGTCCTATCGGCAACGGGCGATCCAGAAGCCACGATTGCCTATCGAGAAATTTTTCATCACTATTGCGAGCTAGGGGAGTATGCTATTGCACTCGACTTTATTACGACACAGACAGATGAAGAGGATCGCTACAGTAGCTGTGACATGGTGCTACAGCTCAGCGGCTACAACGCTATCCGGCTGGCGCAATACGAGCGCCTAACCCAACAATGGCAACCTTTAAACGATGAAGAAAAAAGGCTATTTAGCGATGCCCTCAAGGCGCAGGGCGATGTCTTGCAGTTCCTCGACCGCAGAGATGAAGCGATCACAAACTATGACGAAGCCTTAGCCATCTATCGGCAGGTGGGTGATCGCTTGGGCGAAGCCAACACGCTCAAGGCGCAGGGCGATGTGTTGCAGTTTCTCGACCGAAGAGATGAAGCGATTGAGAACTATGCCCAAGCCTTAGCGATCTATCGACAGGTGGGTGCTCGCTTGGGCGAAGCCAACACGCTCCAGGCGCAGGGCGATGTGTTGCAGTTCCTCGACCGCAGAGTTGAAGCGATCACAAACTATGACGAAGCCTTAGCCATCTATCGCCAGGTCGGTGATCGCTTGGGCGAAGCCAACACCCTCAAGGCGCAGGGCGATGTGTTGCAGTTCCTCAAGCGCAGCAGTGAAGCGATTGAAAACTATGATGAAGCCTTAGCGATCTATCGGCAGGTGGGTGATCGCTTGGGCGAAGCCAACACGCTCCAGGCGCAGGGGCTACTGCAAGCAGATGCTCAGCAAGGGGTGGCTTACTTACAGTCGGCTCAAACCCTGTACGAGCAAATCGGCCACCTCTACAGTCAAGGCGTTAACCTATTTTACTTAGCGCAGCTCTATGCTCAGCTCCAGCAGCGCGATGCAGCCATCGAAGCCTTTCAAGCAGCGGCCAGCTTAGGCAAACAAATTGACTTTGCCCCGCTTGTAGAGCTTGCAGAGCAGGCCATTGAAGAAATTCAGGCATAAATCGCTAAACGGTTGCCTATCATGCTGGCAGATAACATTTCCAACTCGTTTGCCCCGCTGCTAACCTCAAATACCCTACCCCTCATTTAGCTTCTCTACACTTCCCACTCAAACGCACCGCTGCCAACCTCAATGAGCCTACCCACCCCCTTAAACGGATAGCCCCCCATCTCAAACGACTCACGCACTCACTCGAATGAACGACTGCCAATCTTAAATAGATGTCGTCTGATCTTAAATAAATGACGCCTGATCTCAAATATGTCCTGCCTGATCTTAAATAAGTGTCGCTTGATCTTAAATATGTCCTGCCCGATCTTAAATAAACGCCTCCTAAACTCAAATAATTCTCTCCCCCAGTGACAAAAGCAATCGACTAACCCGTGACTATACGAGTCATATCAGCACAAGTTATTCCGGATGCTGCAAAACCTCCGTATTTACAACCCCTTATTGCTGTGCTTTTTACATTCCGCAGCGGGCATTGTTGTAGTAGCGAAGCGGCAGACGCTTTAATATCAGCGCAACAGTTCGCGCAAGCCAAGCAGCCGCTATTACAACGGTATAAACTCCACTAATCACAGGAACTCGAGATGGGAAGACAAAAAAAGAAGTCCGCCGCCTTGCTCAAAGCCCAAGAGCGACTAGCCGGACTGCAATCTATCGATCCTAAGCTCGACTTTGGCAACGGTATCTCTATCGCCTCATTTACCAAGGAGGTCGATAGCCTCAAAAAATCAATTGGTGACTACAACGCGCTGCTGTTTGCGGCAGATGATGCCGCTAATGCCTTAGAACTGCAAGAAAAAAAGATGATAGTTTCGGCTGAAAACGTGCTGCTGAGCGTGAAAGTAAAGTTCGGCAAAGACAGCAGCCAGTATGAGCTAGCAGGCGGAACAAGGTTGAGCGATCGCCGCCGCTCTCCTCGACTCAGCAGCCCGGCCCCAGCCGCCGTCACGGCTTAAGCAAGGCACTATCAACAACAACTTTTTCTTCGGCAAACGTGGGGAGATGGCTTATAAGTCATCCCCTTTTTTTTGTAACACAACCTCTCAATAGGGTACAAATAAGCCAGTTGTGCAGGGAGCTATGCATGAAGTACAGTTTCGATTGGGACGCTGCCAAGGAAGCTAGCAATCGTCGAAAACACCGGATTTCGTTCCGTCAGGCCGCAACAGTCTTTCAAGACCCTCGCCAAATTTCTATTTATGATGAAAGGCTGTTTTCGATGAAGAGTATAGTCAAGACGAAGATCGCTGGACTACGCTTGGAATAGACAATAGCGGAACTGTTAGAGTAGTCGTACATACCTTTAAGCAAATCAATCAAGGCATGTGTCAAATTCGTATCATTTCGGCAAGAAAGGCAACCAAGGCAGAGCTACTACAATACCGGGAGAGTGACCAATGGAGGCTGAATACGATTTCTCTCCTGATTTCTCTAAAGAAGAGCGGGGTAAGTTTTACAGCGCTCAAGCAGAATTTAGCTTTCCAATTCATTTGGAGCCGGATGTTAATGACCGAATGAGTCGTTTAGCAGCCGAAAGCGGCGTAGACGTGCAGGTTTTAGTCAATGAATGGCTGAGGGCAAATCTAAAGGTCATTGAAAGTTTGCAACCCTGATGTCGTCTGAGAATGCTGAATTTGGCAGTTGATTTTAGCAGAGAGCTTAGGGGAGATCTCAATAACAGTGATCGCCCTGGGTGCCATCAAGGTTAACGAATCCATCGCCGTAACAAGCTCATCGCTTCACCCTGAGCGGGCGTAATGATCAAAGGCTCCTCTATCGCCATAATCGGGCTCCATAGCACCGTCTCTGCATAGTGCAGCGTGTGCAGCAAATGAATCGTTTGCCGCACCGCGCCGGGGCTTCCTAGCAAAATATGCCGCAAGGGTTCTCCCGAGCGGCTACCGTTGGGCAGCGGCTGAGCCAGTTCTATCGCCAGAGGTGAAGCGGGGCTAGCTGTGAGCGATTGAGTCGGCAGCGGGCTTGCTAAATATGTCATCGTTTTCATGGTTTCTCCAGAAAGTAAGGGAAGAAAACCAAGAAAAACTCAGCCCCCCTAACTTGCCAGAAGTCAGGGGGGCTATGGCATGATTGTCCATAACCTCTCTCACTGGTTGTGCAGTGTTAGGGGCGAGCTATCGGTAGTTGGTTGCAGCCAACGCCGGTAGCGGCTAAATTTTTCATGGCAGATAGGCGAAAGCCGTCTAGCTAGGCTCGAACTGCGATCACCATAAAAACAAGCGTATCAGTATGCTTCTAAAGCCGTCAACTATTATTTGACACGAAATCTTGACAGATACGGAGAACGTATTTTAAGCCGGTGCGCCAAAGCGATAGCCTTTGCCATATACCGTGTGAATTAAAACGGGCTGACCGGGCTGCTCAATTTTTTTACGCAGCAGCCGCATCTGAGCGGCCAGGGTATTGCTGCTAGGCGTGACGCCCTTTCCCCACACGGCCTCATAAATTTGGGCGTGGGTGAGTAGCTGATGGGGCGATCGCATCAAATAAGCCAGTAGCTGCACTTCTTTATCCGATAGCTCAATGCGGTGACTGCCCCGAGTGGCTAGCTGGTTTTCTACATCAAGCGTCAGGTCAGCAAGCTGGATCACCATTGCGGTTTCTATCGTGGGCGGACGCCTGAGCAAAGCCCGCACGCGAGCCAGGAGTTCGCGCAGCTCGAAAGGCTTCACCAAATAGTCATCTGCGCCAGCATCCAGGCCATCGACGCGATCGTCTAGCGTGTCTTTGGCGGTTAAAAAAAGCACAGGCGTGGTTTGGGAGTGCGATCGCACTTCCCTACAAATATCCAACCCGCTTTTACCCGGCAGCATCCAGTCTAAAATCAGCAGATCGTACTGATTGCCCGCTGCTTGCTCACAGCCCACTTGCCCGTCGTAGGCGACATCTACCTCATATCCCTGCCGCCGTAGCACCCGGCTCAGCGGGTCGGTTAGCTCTACTTCGTCGTCTACTAATAGAATTCGCATGACGCCCGTTCCCTATTTCACAGCCGTACTTACAGCCGTACTTACAGCACTCATTTCTTCATCCGCTTCTGCGCCTTCATCTCGACTCGTCAAATCATCCAACAGGCCGAGCAGCTCGCGCTCAAAAGAAACCTGAGCGCGGTTAGTGCGCCCGCCCACGTAAAGCTTATCGGCAACTTGCAGCGCCCACACCTGAGAGTGAGAAACATAGCTCATCATCACGCCCACCATCAGCAGCCCAAAGCCCGCATACACCAGCGGAATCCCCGGATCGGCCTTAATTTGCAGGCCGGTCGCGCCGATAATGTCATCCACAAACAAGGTGATGCCGTTAGCCTTAGTAGAGCCGCCTTTGCGCACGGTCGAAACCAGCTGCCCGCTCATGTCATACAGCAGCAAAGTGCCCTGCAAATCTTGCGCCACCAGCGAAACGCCCTCGCTCATGTCCGGCTTAGTCGGCACCCAGGTACCCCACAGCCTGCCGCTCTCCGTCTCTAGTGCCGCCATCGGCAAATTAAAAACTGGGCTGTTGTTCAGCCGCACTTTCACACCGGCTACCGACCAGTCGGCCTGATACAGCGTGACATTTTTATAGCGCAGCGGCTGATTCACCCAAATGGTTTTGCGTTTGACCTCTTCGCCATCATTGTCCAACACAGAAAGATCCGAGTAAAACTGATCGACTCTACCTTCAGGAGAGTAGTCGATCCAAAAGCGATTGACCTTGACCGACCAGTCTTTAGGCACCTGCGAAGCCGACCACGGCCCCGCCTCAAAAATATTTTGAATCTTAAAAGTTTGGCCGCCCGGCACCATTTCCTGGGCAAAAAAGCCCGTCATCGCGCCTAAAATAGCGCCCGCCAAAATCAGCAGCATACTGGCATGAACCACAATCGGGCCAATCCGCCCGACTAGCCCCTTGTGAGCGTAAAGCATACTCGCTGGCTCAGCCGGATCTTCGGCA
>JBGTGK010000095.1:0-3587 GCA_041746795.1 Phormidesmis sp. | reverse complement strand
CCTTCAGTCAGCATCGACACCGACACCACACAGCGAATAGACGCGCCCAGCTTGCCAGATTTGCCAACGGTATTCATCACCTCTCGCAGCAAGTCCTGATCGCTAATGCTCTGCCCCGCTGCCTGATCGCCGCTGCGCTGCACGATGTCTCTACGGAACTTTTCAATTTCATCGGATGCGATCGCCCGAAACCTATCATCCAGCGCATCCCCCGACTCCAACTGCTCGCTATCAATTAGCAGCGTATTCGGCAGCGCCAAGGCATTGCCAAACGTATCGGTATTGCGAAACAGCGCCAGTCGGCCTTCATGAGGCGTCTCCTTGCCATCGTCATCAGTCTGTACAAAGCCAGAAATATAGTCGTACACCAGCTTAGAAGTAGATGTGTTGTTACACACCACAATGAATACAGGCGGCACCTCAATTTCCTGCGTTTTCCATAGCTCGTAAGTCTTTTTGTAGTGACCGTACAGCGCGTTCAGCGCCGTCTGTAGCTCAGCGGGCAAACTCAGCGGATCTAAAGCCTTCGCCTTCCCCCGCCCCTTCTTCGGCATCTTTTTACCAATGTGCTCCCACAGATTGCGAAACTTCGGCATCTCGCCCCCCGGCACATTGTCTGCCACCGGCACCCGAGGCAGCTTCACAATGCCGCACTCAATCGCATCCATCAGCGAAAAATCACTCACCGTCCAAGGAAACAGCGTCCCCTCCGCATAGCCCGATCCGCGCAAGAAAAAGGGCGTCGCCGAAAGGTCATACACCTTTTGTACGCCTAGCTTACGCTTCACAATTTCAATCCCTGAGATCCACAGCCGCGCTGCTTCGTTGTTTTGCTTCGCCTCGTCCTTATCGTCTCCTTTCAGGTCAGAAACATCATCCGTATCTGGCTTCTCGCGATAGCAGTGATGCGCCTCGTCATTAATCACCAAAACATTCTTCATGCCCATCAGCTCAGGCATCACCCGCTGAAGCATCTGCCCTTCAGTCTCCAGCGTGTTCAGCTCCGGCCCGCGCCCCTGCACCAGCTTCCGCGTCCCAGCAGCAATCTGCATCCGCTCGTGTAGCTTAAAGGCGTGATAGTTCGTAATCACAATCTTGGCTTTTTGCAAGTCGGGCAGCATGTCGCTGGGCAGCAGTTCGCGGCTGGCATAGTAGCTGTCGGGGTCGTTGGGCTGAAGGACACGGAGGCGATCGCGAATCGTAATCCCCGGCGTCACCATCAAAAAGCCTCGCGTAAAGCGATTGCTCTGCGGATGACGCACCGCATTCACCGTCTGCCAGGCGATCAGCATCGCCATCACCGTCGTCTTGCCCGCCCCCGTCGCCAGCTTCAGCGCAGTCCGCATCAGCGCAGGGTTCGCCTCCTCATTCACACTCGCAATGTGGGCCAGAAACGATCGCCCTTTAGGAGCCACCTCCGCCAGCCAAATCGCCGTCTCTGCCGCTTCCACCTGACAAAAGAAAGGCCGCAGCGACTGAAACTTGTGGTGCCGCCAGTGCTGAAGTAGCCGCGCCGTTTCAGGCGTTACCTTCCAATCAGCCGGATCGCTCAGATTTCGCCAAGCATTCACCTTCTCCCGCACGCTGTTAATAAACAAAGATAGATCGTAAGCCTGCGACTCGTCAGAAATTCCTTCCGTATCGAAAAGAGGAAGCGACTGTTGCGTATCATCTTGAGCCTTTCGTCGCTTTTTCGGCTTAGGAATCGGCGTCAAAAACTTAGAAGGACGCCTGGATTCGATCAGCTTATTCGTCGGCTGCCCCTCCTCATCTAGCTCCCAATGAAGCGCTGGGTACTCGTAAGGTGAGTTGAGAATAGGCTGCTCAAAAAATTGCTCGGCCATAGGCAATAGGAGGCACATCAACGATTCTCCAATAGAATAGCCGACTTCTTCACAAATGCCCTTACGGAGCTAAGCAGGCGTATATTTTGGCACTTTTATAAGTATGCCAGATCGCTTTGATCGTGAGACAAAGCACGTATGCAGTCTGCCGAAGTCTCTACGTGATTTATCGAAACAGGTAGGTGATGTGCTGAAGTCTCTGCTTACTTTGGCAAAGTATGCGGGTGGGCTGGCGAAGTCTCTGCTTGCTTTGGCAAAGTAGGTAGGCAATGCGCCAAATGATGTGGATACCTGTTGATGTTGTCCGCATCATTTAAACAAATGGGTTGCCAAGTTACAAAAATGCGTCGTTTCTCTGAGGATTTACAGTGTGTTTACGCAGGTAAAACACTTTTTTCTAGAGTTTTGGAAATAACTCTGTAGTTTCACAAGGGAGTAGATGTTATCTTTTATCTCTTTGGTTGGGTATTGTAATTGCAGCTGGATGACTCGTGCTCACCTATGACTCTGTGTGTGCAAGGGTCTCTATGCATTTTGTTGTTTACACTTACTTTAAAGGGCGTACTGCCATGCCAAGACCCAAGAAAAAATCTGCTGTGTTACCCGATGCTACTAAGCGCCTCTCCGGAATGAGATCTATCGATCCTAAGCTCGATTTTGGGAGTAGCTATTCTAATGCGGAGTTTGCCAAGCTGATTGATAAAGTGGGCACTGATTTGGATGTGTATAATACGCTGCTCTCTAAGGTAGATGAAGCTTACAATGCTTTTGTTGATTCTGAAAAGGCGCTGTCGAAGTTCTCTGGTAAGATGCTGGCAAATGTGGCTATTCGCTATGACAAAGATAGTAGCCAGTACGAGATGGCGGGTGGGGTGAGAACGCGTGATCGCAAGCGCCCTACTCGGAAGACGACAGCCGCTAATGAGCTAGCTGCTGTGTAGGCTGCTCGTTGGCTATAGAGATGCTATAGAGAAAAGTTGAAGATAGGGGGGTTCATTGGCACAAAGCTGGTGAACCTTTTTTTGCATTTAGATGGGTTGGATGATTGAGAGAACTTAGCGCTGGCCTGCTTTCATTGCGATCGCTGTAAGTGGAACCGCGCTTCGGGCTGAGCGGGTTAGTTGGGGCTCATAATGTATGAAGCTATTGCTGGAGGATACGTATTACATGATGCAGACTATTGAAGTACGAGTGCAGGTTGGGAGCGATTCTCCGGAGGAGAGGCTGTGCCATCGCACACTATCTTTGCAACTCCCCGAAGGCGTTCCTGTAGGGGACTATCAAATCGTTTTGGTGTTGAATCAGCAAAACTCAGAGAATGAGACTGAACCAGAGGCTACTCAACCCGATGTGCTTCAAGAAATTCGGGCCTTGCTGAAACAATCGGTAGAACCAGGCCACTCTTTAGCTGATGAGTTAATTCAAGAGCGGTGAGCGGCGTCTGAGCACGAATGAGGTTGAGTTTATCGCCGACTACGCTCTTTTATTCGGCTATGCCATTAGCAGGGATGTTTCTACGTGTGAACTTTCCAGAAAATGATCGGTGAGAGTCCCTTTCAGCTGCTGCACGAATTATATTTTTTCTGGATTGCCCAAGCGTCTGCTTATTACCTAAATTTAGGCCAAACAAGGGGCAGCGTGCCGTAGGGAAAAAGGCTGCAAGCCTTGCCAAAAGAGGAAAAGTGGTGAACGCTTGATAAAAGCAAAAACTACCAGCGTTTATCACAATGAATACATTAGAGT
>JBGTGK010000094.1:0-11639 GCA_041746795.1 Phormidesmis sp. | reverse complement strand
CCCCGCTGAATGCGACGCGTCACCGTCATCGGGCTGACGCCAATGCGCTCTGCAACTTCCTTGCGAGAGAGCCCTTTGAAAAACACAAACTCAATGGCAGAGCGCGTTTTCTCTTCGAGCTGGTTCATTGCCCGCTGAATCTGCTGACGATCTTCTTCGAGTCCCTGTAGCATCATGTAATGGATGTCAGGCAGGGTATCGCCCAAGGTAATGCTCGAATCAATCTGGTGAGAAACCGTTGCGTCCAAGCTCAAGGGCATCCTGTTTTTGTTGGCCATTTTGACCTGTCTCCATTCTTGGACAGAAACATCAAGTGCCTCAGCCATTTCAATGTCAGTCGGCTGACGGCCATACTGACGAATGAGTTCAGCCTGACGCTTTTGACCTTCTTTTTGCAGATCTTGCCAGCGACGGGGAATTTTAACAGTGGTACCGCGATCGCGCAAAAAATGGAGCATTTCACCGCGAATATAGGGCACCGCAAAAGAACTAAACGCACAGCCTTGACCCGGATCAAAGCGCTCGATAGACCGAATCAGGCCGATATAACCAATTTGCTCAAGATCCTCATAGGGCTCAGCGCACTGATGGCTTACCCGGTGAGCGATTTTACGAACCAACCCAGCATTGAGCCGCACTAGCTGATTGCGAAGCCGAACCGAACGATCCTGTTTATACTCCATCAGGAGTTCCATGCCGCGAGAGCGAAGCTGAGCTGATTTTGCAGAAGCCATTGGTTAATGCAGCGATTGCTGCGTTGAAGCGATGTTGCGTGAATTAAATTCATTCTCGGGAAGCGCCCCTTAGCTCACCATCGTTGAAATACGGTAGTCCGAAAGGAGGAGGCCAAATGGCTTATGCAAATACACGTATATAGATCTAAATCGAACACTCTTTTTTGATCGTCAAAACAGCTTTGCCTAAAAGGTTTCAGCATTTTCTGTCGGTAGATACTCTGAATAAATGACGCGTTTAACAAACTATTTCCCAATCTGTTCTCGCTTCCCTAACACGCCGAAAACACACGGCTTTAGTACCGAGCTTTTACGGAAATTAGCCGTTTATTTAATTGGTAAATAACCTTGATAACCCTGACCGAAGGGTCTTCGTGAGCAAGCCATCTTCACCCATTAATGGCTTCGGGCAAACCCTAAAAAACAGCGCAGATGGAGAACCGTAATCGCCAAGCAGCAGGCAAATTCAGTACACTCATAAATGGATAAGTTAGTAGATTCTATTTGGCCCTATGAGGGCGCAAGGCTAAACACTTATGAGCAATACCAGTAACTTTCGCAAAGCCATTAAAGACGCCAAAAGCAGCGCTCTGATTGGCCCTAACGTCATTGCCAACGCACTTCCCTACGTAGGCGGTGGCCTGATCATCACAGCGCTTGGCACCTTTGGCGGCCTCAACGTGCTGCGTGCCAATCCCGAAATTTTCATGCCGTCCTTTTTCGTCGCCATCATCGCAGAACTCGCCCTGTTTTTCGTGGCGCGTAGCGTAGCGCTCAAGGGAAACAATGCGGTAGCGCTGCCTTTGCTGGCAACTTACAGCCTACTTTCGGGCTATACCCTCAGTGGACTAGTGTCCGTTGCGCTGCAAAGCAGCGGCGTCGGTATTCAAGGCGTCGGGTTTGCGGCTTTGGCCTGCGGCCTAACGTTTATTGCAGCGCGTCCGATTGGCTCTAACCTCTCTGAAGAAGATGGTTTTGCGTTGACTAAGACGATTCAGCTAGGCATTTTGGCCCTGCTAGTGGTCATCGTTGGTCAATTCGTCCTCGGTTTCTTTGGAGTCGTCGCTCCTAACTTCCTTGAAATCGCAATCTCAGCGATTGGCGTGCTTCTGTTTGTGGGCGCAGCCGTTGTAGATTTCTTTGTGCTACCTCGCACCTACCGCGACGATCAGGCCATTCCTGCGGCGCTGTCGATGTATCTTACTTACATCAACCTGTTTGTATTTATCCTGCGCCTGTTGATTGCAATCAACGGTAGAGACTAAACTACTTAAGCAGTTCGGCCTATGGTTGAAAGTAGCCATAAGCCGAATCGTCAATCGCTTCGTTACTTTTTTCGTCATTTTTATGGTGTGTAGACACCTCATTCATGTTCGATACCACTACCCTCAAACAAGAAATCGACTCGCTCTCTGATCGCCTGGGCAAAGCTCAGGAGTATCTTTGACGTCCCTGCACTCAACGCCAAAATCAGCGACTTAGAGCAGCTATCTGCTCAGCCTGACTTTTGGGACGATACAGAGGCCGCTCAGAAGCATTTACAAGAACTCAGTGATTACAAATCAAATCTAGAGCAGGTTCAGGGCTGGGAAAGCAGCCTGGAGGACTCGGGGGCGATTTTAGAACTTTTAGAACTCGATCAAGATGACAGCTTGCTAACGGAAGCCGAAAGGACAGTGAGTAAGCTCAACCGCGAGCTAGATCAGTGGGAGCTACAGCAGCTTTTATCTGGCCCTTACGATAAAGAGGGCGCTGTGCTAACTATTAATGCTGGAGCAGGCGGCACCGATGCTCAAGACTGGGCTGAGCTGCTGTTGAGGATGTACACGCGCTGGAGCGAGCAGAACGGCTATCGCTTCAATATGGTTGAAAAGTCTGAAGGCGATGAGGCAGGCTTGAAGTCTGTCACTTTGGAAATAGAAGGGCGCTATGCTTACGGCTACTTAAAAGGAGAAAAAGGCACGCATCGTTTAGTGCGAATTTCTCCTTTTAACGCCAATGGCAAGCGGCAAACGAGCTTTGCGGGCGTAGAGGTGATGCCCATACTCGATGATGACGTAGAGCTGGATATTCCTGATAAGGACTTAGAAGTAAAAACTTCGCGTTCGGGTGGCGCAGGTGGACAGAACGTCAATAAGGTAGAGACGGCTGTTCGCGTGACGCACCTGCCCACGGGGATCTCGGTGCGGTGTACTCAGGAGCGATCACAGCTCCAAAACAAAGAAAAAGCCATGGCACTCCTCAAAGGCAGGCTTTTGGTAATTGCGCAAGAACAGCGGACTCAGGCGATCGCCGACATCCGTGGCGATATCGTTGAAGCCGCCTGGGGTCAACAAATCCGCAACTATGTCTTTCATCCCTACCAAATGGTAAAAGACCTCCGCACCAACGTTGAAACCACCGCCGTCTCTGACGTGATGGACGGCGAGCTAGAGCCTTTCATTCAGGCCTATTTGCGCCAGGAAAATCAGATGCTACAGGAAAACACTGTCTGATATCAGGTGTAGGGTGGCCGCCCAAGACATCCCACCACCCAAGCGAAAGCCACACGTTGCCCACCTTCGATATAGTGTAAAAAAACAGATTGCAAAAAAACATGAACACTAATAAATCAGTCAAAACCCTAGAAAAACCGAAAAAATCGCCCTTAGACGAGCCGCCGCCGAGCTATGTAAAGCTAGCCATGCGAAACATGGTGAAAAAAGGCGGTAAGTCGCTCTATCACTTTTTCCTATCTTCCGTAGCACTGCTAACGTTATTCATTGGCTTGGCCTACCTCACTCGCTAACGACTGCCTCTTATGACTCAAGTCGCCACAAAATCAGACATCAGCGCAATTCAGCTAGAAACTTTTGTAGACGGCAGCGCCGCCGAGCAGGTACCTGGGGTAGCGATCGCTCACTACCAAAGCTGGCTACACACCTGGCTAAATGATCTGGCTCCTACCCTTTCACCCCTCAACGCCTACGAAGTCAGCCTGCGACTAACCGATGACGCCGAAATCCAGCAGCTCAACACCGACTATCGCCAGCAGGCAAAACCGACAGACGTGCTTTCCTTTGCGGCCCTAGAAACCGAAATTCCAGGGTCAGATGTTTTGCATGAGCAGCAACCTGTCTATTTAGGTGACATTATTATTTCAGTAGAAACCGCTGCCAAGCAGGCGATCGCAAGCAACCATTCCTTAACCCAAGAAATGGCCTGGCTTGTAGCCCATGGGCTCCTTCACCTGCTAGGCTGGGATCATCCAGATGATGAGAGTTTGGCACGAATGCTAAGTAAGCAAACCCAGCTCCTCGGCCTAGTAGATCTAGCTAGCTGAACTCACCAGAGAATCTGCCAGAGAATCTACTAGAGAACTGAGCGTTAATCCGCTAGCTACGATAATGTGTCCGCCGTTGAGCAAATGGGCATGCCAATGAAGAGGTATGTTGGTTCAACAACTGGGCAACGTTTAAAGTTAAGCGACCGTCATCCGTAGCGAAGCAACAGGACATATCTGCATATGGTTTCTCGTGATAGCCAGTTCTCCCGCGATAGAAAAGTCCTTCCAGATACTCAGACTGACGGCAGTTTTCATGAGAGCAAATTAGAGAGCAAACTGGCTCATGAGAGTAAGTTTGCTGACCATAGCGATCCAAAGAGCGATCCAAGGAGCGATCCAAGGAGCGATCGCCAGCAGATTGCCTTAAACCCTGCTGAAGGGGTTATTCCGCTGGTTGAGCGATCGCACTCCTGGCAAGTCGCCCCCAACCTATTTACCAGCTTCAAATACGCTTGGGCAGGCATCTCCTACGCCTTTACCACTCAGCGAAACTTCAGAGTCCACACCGGACTTGGCATTACCGCAATGATTCTATGCTGGGCGCTACATGTCAGCACGGTTGAAATTGCAGTCATTTGCCTGACGATTGGCGCAGTGCTAGTCATGGAAATTCTCAACACGGCTTTAGAATCGCTCGTAGATTTAACAGTTGGCCAGACCTATCACGAACTGGCTAAAGTCGCTAAAGACTGTGCCGCAGGCGCGGTGCTGATGGCCGCTATTGTGGCCTTGCTGATTGCGGCGCTCATTTTTGTCCCGCCTCTTTGGGATAATCTGCGGGATAATCTACACAACTACATCGTATAGCCGCAGCAATCTCCCATGATTCTGGTAATTGATAACTACGACAGCTTTACCTACAACCTGGTGCAGTACTTGGGCGAGCTAGGCCAAACGCTGAGTGTCGCCGAAGACATCCAGGTATTTCGCAACGATCAAATCACACTTGCCGAGATCCAGGCGCTAAATCCTAGCGGCATTGTTATTTCACCAGGGCCAGGCACCCCTGACGATGCAGGCATTTCTTTACAGGTGATCGAAAAGCTCGGGCCGCACATTCCTATCCTCGGCGTTTGCTTAGGCCATCAAAGCATTGGTCAAGTCTATGGCGGCAAGGTAATTTCTGCCTCAGAACTCATGCACGGCAAAACATCTCCCGTGCGCCACACCCACCAAGGCGTCTTTGCCGGACTGCCAGACCCGCTGACGGCGACCCGCTACCACAGCCTGGTAATCGAAAAAGAGTCCTGCCCAAAAGTGTTAGAGATTACAGCCTGGGTAGATGACGGCACGATTATGGGCGTTCGCCATCGCGACTATCCCCATATTCAAGGCGTGCAGTTTCATCCTGAAAGCGTGCTGACTGAATCGGGCAAAGAGCTGTTGAAAAACTTCCTTCAAGATCTGGGTTCTGACTGTCTCTAAGGTCTGTTTTTAGGGTCTGTAAAAGCGGAGTAGCTGCGTTTGCTTGGGAACTATCCGCCTTTACAAACTGGCCCACCTTGGCTGTGCTGAACGTCACACCATACGGCACGATTTATACACTATGGAAACTCTGACTTGAAAACATCATGAAACGGCGACAACTGCTGCAATACGCAAGTGCAAGCTTTGTAGGAACTTTGGGTTTGGGCTTAGCTTCTGGCTATCAGACCTATCAGGCTCAAAGCGGATCTTTAACCATCACCGCGCTGGGTCATACGGCCTTTTTGTTCACAGGCGGCGGCCAGCGCGTTTTAGTGAATCCATTCAAGGCCGCTGGCTGTACAGCCGGATACGCAGAGCCTACCGCTGCTGCTGACTTGGTTTTGCTGAGCAGCCGCCTGTTTGATGAAGGCTTTTTGACGGAGCGATATGCAAAAACCCAAGTGCTCGCCGAGCCGGGCGACTATACGGTCAATGGCCTAGCGGTTCAAGGCGTGAGCATGCCCCACGATCGGCTCAATGGCCGTCGCTTTGGTTCTAACATCGCTTGGGTATGGAATCAGGCTGGCGTCAAGATAGCCCACTTAGGCGGCGCTGCGGCTCCTATGGCGCTCGAAGATAAAATTCTCATTGGTCGCCCCGACGTATTATTAGTGCCTGTCGGCGGTGGCCCTGCGTCTTACACTGCCCAAGAAGCGGTAGATACGATTAAATCGCTTAATCCTAAAATTGTGATTCCGACGCACTACCGTACCAAAGCAGCTGATGCTGGTAGCTGCGACTTGGTTGGCGTCAGCGACTTCATTTCGCTGATGTCAGGAACGCCTGTTACTCAAGGCGACAATACGCTCAGCGTCAGCGCTAGCAGCCTGCCTAGCAGCGGGATGCGCGTTGAAGTTTTAAGCTATGCTTTTTAACAAGTTCAGGCCCAGTAAATAGCCCAGTAAATAGCTCATTGAATACATATGCATAGCGAGTATCGTCAGCGTCGAGAAGCTGTGCTAGAGGCGATTGGTCAGGGCACGGCGATTTTTTGCAGTGCGCCTACAGCCGTGATGCACAACGATGTGGACTATCTATTTCGGCAGGATAGCGATTTCTTTTACCTGACGGGCTTTAATGAGCCCGACGCTATAGCGGTGCTTTCCCCGGCTCACGGCAAGCACCGGTTCGTGCTATTTGTGCGGCCCAAAGACAAGGAAAAGGAGACCTGGAGCGGCTATCGTACGGGCGTTGAAGTCGCCAAGGAGCGCTACGGGGCTGATGAAGTTTATCCGATCGAAAAACTGGATGAAAAGCTGAGTGAGTATGCTGTTAAGGCCGACCGGCTGTACTATCACTTCGGCCACAACAGCGATTTTAACAGTCGAATTCTTCAGCTGTGGCAGCAGTTGCTCGGCAAAATGACTAAACGGGGCACAGGCCCGGTTGCGATTGAAGATTCTAAGCTCTTGATGCAGCAGTTTCGCCGGGTTAAAAGCCCCTGGGAGCTAGAGAAAATTCGGCGGGCGATCGCCATCAGTGCCCAAGCCCACAATGCTGTCCGTGAGCTGGTGCGCCCAGGCGTTTACGAATACGAAATTCAGGCAGAGATTGAAAACATATTTCGCCGAGAAGGCGCAATGGGGCCAGCCTATCCGTCTATTGTGGCGACGGGTAAAAACGCCTGCATTTTGCACTATATAGAAAACAATCAGCGCCTGGAAGAAGGCGACCTGCTGCTGATTGATGCAGGCTGCGCTTATGACTATTACAACGCAGATATTACACGGACGCTGCCGGTGGGCGATCGCTGCTCTAAAGAACAGCGTATTCTCTACGATCTGGTACTCCAGGCCCAGCTAGCCGCCATCGAACAGGTACAGCCAGGTCGGCCCTTTAACGCCTTTCACGACGCGGCCACTCGCATTATCACCACAGGGCTAGTCGAGCTAGGGTTGTTAAAAGGCGAGGTAGACAAGCTGATTGAGGCGAAAAAGCACAAAGCCTTTTTTATGCATGGCACTGGCCATTTCCTTGGCCTCGACGTGCATGACGCCGGTATTTTGCGCAATCCTAATAAAACTTGGAGACCCTTTTCACCGAACAACATTGTCACGGTCGAGCCAGGTATTTACATTCCTCCTAACTACGAGCCAGTAGAAGGTCAGCCGGAAGTCGATCAGCGCTGGCAGGGTATCGGCATTCGTATAGAAGATGATGTGCTAGTCACCGAAACCGGCCACGAAGTGCTCACCTCAGCCGTTCCAAAAACTTTGGATATCGCGGTCGGAGCACTTACTGCTAGCTAATTATCAAAGATTACTAATGCCAGTGCTGCAAAGTTTGAAGATCGCAACAACTTTGTAGATAGTCGCTACTTACTTTGTCTCAGGATGCTTCACTGCCTCGCAGGAAACGCCTAGCTTCCCGAGGTAGCGGATCATCTGATGCAGCCGTCCTGAATCCCTTTGGTTGAAGTGAAGCGCTAGCCGAGGCAAGTGCTCAGTTTCGTGGCCCCGCTCGACATCAAACGCTGAAACCTCTTGAATCATGCCTTCGCTTAGAATGTCAGAGAACTCCGCATTGAGCCGATCAATGTTGCCCTCGCCAAGGGGCGCTTTAAGCCTAATGACCAGCTGTCCCCGCACGTAGCGATTAGAGTGGTACATCCGATAAAAGCTCTCAATGTACTCTAGGGCATCGTCTAGGCTGTCGGTGAGGTGATATAGGCTAGTGTCGTCAGGGCTAATCAGTCCCTGGTCGAGTAGGCGGTTGCGCACGTAGTAGTCCCAGCTTTTCCAATAGTCGCCGCCGGGGCGGTCAATCAATACCAGGGGCAACAATTCTGATTTGCCCGTTTGAATGAGCGTTAGGGCTTCAAAGGCTTCATCTTGAGTGCCAAAGCCACCGGGGAAAAGGGCGATCGCATCGCTCTCCTTCAAAAAAAACAGCTTTCGGGTGAAAAAGTATTTAAATTCCACCAGCTTAGGGTCGCCCGCCATGACCGAGTTAGCGCCCTGCTCAAAAGGCAGCTGAATGTTAAGCCCAAAAGAATTATCGCGACCGGCACCCTCATTACCCGCCTGCATGATGCCGCCGCCTGCGCCCGTCATCACCATAAAGCCCTGCCTGACAACCCTACGAGCGAACTCAGCAGCCATTTGATACTCGGGGCGATCGCTAGGCGTCCGCGCCGAACCAAAAATTGTAATTTTGCGCGTATGACGATAGGGATAAAAAGACTTAAAGCCCTCCTCCATATCCAGCAGCGAATGGCTCAAAATTTTCCAATCAAGCCTTTCCGCCTCCTGCCCCGACATTCGCACCAGGGTCTCCAAAATCTGGGCAACCAAGGCTCCATTTTCTAAGCTCGGCAGCTGATCCAACATCTGCATCAGGTTTGCACGCAGCTGCTTATCAGGCCGCGACCCTAAAGGCTGACTTGAGCTACGGCCTGGGCTATTAAGTGGAGAATCGTCCATAATGTGCGCAAATTTAGGTATCGTCCAATTTTACTCGTGGGCATATTTTAATGCGGTATTGCCCACCTCTAGACAGCCCATGTACAGAGGAATACGCTAGTAGATCATGTTTGAATATAGCTCAGACGTGAAAGGGGCCCTAGCAAATGCCAGAACCCCTCCATTTTGATGTTTCTGTTAACGCTTCGGTACAGTCGCTGCTGAAGCTTCAGCTCATGAATAAGCTCATTTCTAGGCGCTTATTTCTAGAGATACTTCTCTAATGTGTTAGCCAACGTCGTCTTGGGGACGGCTCCAACAACCATATCTACTCGCTGGCCCCCTTTGAAAATCATTAGAGTCGGAATGCTACGGATGCCATACTGGCTGGCAACACTAGGGTTTTCGTCCGTATTTACCTTAACGACCTTGACTTGACCGTCATACTGTTCAGAAATTTCATCCACCACAGGAGCAACCATCCGGCAGGGGCCACACCAGGGAGCCCAGAAATCTACCAAGACCGGCGTCTCATTTTCCAAAACTTCTTGCTTAAATGTCGAATCGGTTACCTGTGCGGCTGACATCCTTTAAAACCCTTGTCATTCATGTACGTCGATCTTACCATAGCCAAAATCTGTACACGATTGCGAGCATCTACAGATTTTTCACTAACTAAGGTTATATCACTCTGTATCAGTTTAAAGCTGTGTCAGTTTAAAGAGGAACCGCCCAAATCCGAAAATTTGAGCGGGGTGTGGTGTGAGGAGTGAACGGAAACTTGCGTCTCCGCTATAGTTTTATTGTAAGAGACTCTTCGTAATTTGCCACTGCTTTGAAGCGCTATCAAAGACAAGTCTTAAAAATTGTCTCAAAAATAATCACAGTGTCATCATTCTTTGATGAGGAACTTTGCTCATTCCTCTTGCCCATCCCTAGATTCTACTTGCCCATCCCTAGATGCTGAGCCTTCTGATAGACTTTTCCTTCTGTCAGCAAAGAAGGTGCAATCACAATCTCTACGGTTTGCATCTCTTTGAGATCCTTCGCACCCAGGGTTCCCATGCTGGTTTTAAGCGCTCCCAAGAGATTGTGAGTGCCATCGTCTAGCTTAGCTGGCCCTCGTAAGATTTGCTCTAGCGTGCCGGTCTTACCTACTTTGATCCGGGTTCCTCTTGGCAACACGGGGCTTGGCGTTGCCATACCCCAGTGAAATCCGCGACCGGGAGCCTCCTCGGCCCTTGCAAACGGAGAGCCGATCATCACGCCATCGGCACCCGAGGCAATACATTTGCAAATATCACCGCCGGTAACTAATCCGCCATCTGCAATCACAGGTACGTACCTGCCAGACTCTTTTTGGTAGTCGTCTCTGGCGGCAGCGCAGTCTGCAACGGCCGTTGCCTGAGGAATGCCTACGCCTAGTACGCCGCGAGATGTGCAGGCTGCGCCTGGGCCAATCCCGACCATCACGCCTGCTGCACCTGCTTTCATTAGCTTCAGCGTCACTTCGTAAGTGACACAGTTACCTAGTAGAACTGGAATCGGCATATCCTGACAAAACTGAGCCAGATCTAGCGGAGATACAGACTCAGGCGAAAGGTGATCGGTAGAGACCACTGTCGCCTGTATAAACACCATGTCTGCACCTGCATCAGCGACTGTTTTGCCGAACTTAACGGCTCCTGCCGGGGTCAAGCTAACCGCCGCGATGCCGCCCTGATCTTTAATTTCTTTGATGCGCTTTTCAATCAGCGCGGGTAAAACTGGCTGAGCATAGAGTTCTTGCATCAGCGGCACAAATTCTGTGTTTCCTACGGAAGCAATCCGATCTAAAATTGGATTGGGATCTTCGTAGCGAGTTTGAATACCTTCTAGGTTCAGGACGCCTAGCGCCCCTAGCTTGGAAAGCTCGACCGCCATTTTGACATCAACAACGCCGTCCATGGCGCTAGCGATAATCGGAATTTCTCGGGTGAGTCCGCCTATTTCCCAATGAGTATCTGCTAGCTGAGGGTCTAGCGTTCTGGCTCCAGGAACCAGGGCAATTTCATCAATTCCGTAAGCGCGCCTAGCTGTTCTACCACGACCAATTTGAATATCCACGTCCGTACTTATTTCCAAAGGAAGCATTCTAGCTAGCCTAGCAAAGAAAGAAATCTATTGCGTATCGCGTTTTGAACACAGGTATTGAAGAATACTGATGTTCATTGCAGGCGGCCAAACCAGTAAGATGCTTAGGTGTTCTGACAACTTTTCAGGCGATCGCCCCATGGTGAACATCTCATCTCTCAAGTTTTTTAAAAATCTCAGAGCCACCAACCGCCAGTTTGCCGTGATTGGGCTAGGTCGTTTTGGTCGCGCCGTGTGCCTCACCTTACATGGCATGGGCTACGAGGTCATGGGCATAGACTCTAACGAAAACCGGGTCGCTCAGGTGCTCACCGACCAGATCGCAGCTCACGCGGTGCAGCTTGATTCAACTCAGCCTTCGGCCCTGATAGAAGCCGGTATTCCTGACTTTGACACCGTGATCGTCGCCATTGGTAACTATGTTCAAGAGAGCATTATTACGACCTTGAATGTTAAGGAAGCTGGCGTTGCCAATGTGGTTGCCAAGGCTTCCTCCGAAATTCACGGCAAGCTGCTGATGCGGGTTGGCGCTGATCATGTAGTTTTCCCGGAGCATGAAATGGGCTGTGAGCTAGCTAG
>JBGTGK010000093.1:0-5687 GCA_041746795.1 Phormidesmis sp. | reverse complement strand
TGCTTCAACAGTTTCAGCCATAGAAAGGTTGGAGGTTGTAGCGGCGAAAGGGTGCTCACTCCGATTTGCCTTTTTCTGAGTGCAGGCGGGAGCGAACTCACTTCAATCTAGTTTTTTCTTAGTTCAGGGGCGATCGCACTCACTTCAATCTGCTTTTATCTTAGTGTAGGCGGGAGTGAACTCACTTCAATCTGCTTTTATCTTAGTGCGGGCGGGAGCGAACTCACTTTGATCTGCTTTTATCTGAGTGCGGGGGCGATCGCACTCACTTCAATCCAGTTTTTTGTGAGTTCAGGCGGGGCTGATCTCAGTGTGATCGCCCCATACCTCACGCTAGCCCTACCTCAACCCAAGCTCACTCGCTTGATTAAAATCGCCATTACTTCATTGGGCCTGCCTGTTGGCATCGGCTGACTCCAATCATTCGCTTCGGCGTAGCGCAGCTTGTGCAAGTGCCTGATGGTGGCCCTTACCGCTAAAAGACTGCCGAATACCATATGGCGGATGGGTTCGGATGGCGGCTGTAGATCGTTGGAGGTGGCTGCTGGGAGGGTGTGGAAAACAGGTGAAACTGTGGGCGCGGTTGCGCCTTCGATAGTAGGGATAAACATGTGAATCTGGTCTCCGAGTGAGTTTGAGAGGAAACCAGAACACAAGATTCCTTAGCCACCCACAAAGATGAAGCGCAAATCGGGGTAGCTAAGGGTTATTCTAGCCCTAGCGTCCGGGATTGCTGGGTAATCCTGGGGGTTAGCTGTCGGTATGGTGTTGGAAGCACCTACCGATAGCGCTAAGTGGTCTTGAGTTCTGAGGGGAACAACTGTGATAGGCATCACAGCCTTGGATATGACGATAGACCGATTTTTGGCTGGCGTCAAGCAGTAATGCTTTGAAAGGTGACGGTGTTGATAGAAAATAGTCACCTGAAGGGTGTACGTGTTTGTTAGCTGAATTGCTGCGGGCTGGGTGGGGCGATCGCCTACGCAAATAGCTTGCTAGAATGCGAGTGGATTCTAGTGCTTGACGAACTGTTATGACATCCCAACAACTTGAAGAACGCTCTCAGCAGCTTGAAGCGCGGATCGCAACTTTAGAGGCTGAGCTTGCGCAGGTAAAACAAATTTTGTTGAGTGCGATAAAGCAAGAAGATCCTTGGTGGGTGAAAGTAGCAGGCAGCTTTAAAGATGATCCTACTTTTGATGAGGCCACTCGCCTTGGAGAAGAGTGGCGTAGGTCTGCTGAGTAGATTGTCATGTATATTTTCGATACCGACCATCTCAGCCTCATTCAGCGTGATGGTGAAGCAGGCAAGAAAATTTTACAACGGGTTGCAGCGAGTTCAGATGATAGGTTTATGGTAACCGTTATCACTTATGAGGAGCAGCTTAGAGGGCGACTCGGCTTTTTATCTAAAGCTAAGACAGTGGATGAAAAGGTGTCAGCGTATAAATGGTTGCAACAGTTGAAGACGGATTATTCTTCGGTTTTGCTGGTAGCTTTTAGCTACTCTGCTATTTTAGAATATCAGCGTTTAAGAAAGGCATATCCTCGGCTGGGGAGTATGGATTTGAGGATTGCGGCGATCGCGTTGGTCAACGATGCAATTCTATTAACTCGCAATACTTCGGATTTTGGACAAATTTCAGAGCTAAGCATCGACGACTGGTCAGCGAACTAGGCGTAACCTTTGCCTGTGGGTTATCCTACTCGATCAGAAGGTTGCCTTTTAGATGGTCGGTTAGCGTTCGATTCGGTCAAGGATGTCTTGTGCTATTTGGGCGTTGGGTGAGCCTATTCTTTGAAAGATAGCCAGAGATTCTTGTAAGTAGGGAATGGCGGTGTCAACGTCACCTTTTTGATCGGCCAGTAGCTGACCTAGCATTCCCAAGGTTGTGGCTTTGCCTTGGGCGTTGCCAATCTGTTCTTGAATCTCTAAGGACTGCTGGAAGAGCGCGATCGCCCCTTCGACATCGCCCTGTTGCGCTTTGAGGGTGGCTAATTGGTGCAGGGTCGCGGCTTTGCCTTGGGCGTCCCCAATCTGTTCTTGAATCTCTAAGGACTTCTGGTAGAGCGCGATTTCCCCTTCGACATCGCCCTGTTGCGCTTTGAGGTCAGCTAATCGGTGCAGGGTCGCGGCTTTGCCTTGAGCGTTACCAATCTGTTCTTGAATCTCTAAGGACTGCTGGTAGAGCGCGATCGCCCCTACGACATCGCCCTGTTGCGCTTTGAGGCCAGCTAATTGGTGCAGGGTCGTGGCTTTGTCTTGGGCGTTGCCAATCCGTTCTGTCATCTCCAAGGACTGTTGATAGAATGCGATTGCCCCTTCGACATCGCCCTGTTGCGCTTTGAGGTCAGCTAACTGGTGCAGGGTCGTGGCTTTGTCTTGGGCGTTGCCAATCCGTTCCTCAATCTCTAAGGACTGCTGGTAGAATGTGATCGCCCCTTCGACATCGCCCTGTTGCGTTTTGAGGCCAGCTAATTGGTGCAGGATCGCAGCTTTGCCTTGGTTCGCTAGAGCCGTCGTGATGTTTGCCGCGATTTCTTCTGTTTTTTCCAAAATCGCCAGCCGATAAATCTCTAACACCTGTACTTCGCTAGGACTTTCCGCCTCTTCCCACCAAATCTGATATAAAGATTTAGCAGCTTGTACAGCTAGTTCTTCATCTTCTATAAGGTCTAATGACAGCACTCTCGGCACCCTCAACGATTCATCCGGGCTCTGCTCCAACAGTCCTAACGCAACCGCCTTCCCCATCAAACTATCAACATCTGCCATATCCCCACAAACAGCCACAATTGCCGCTTTCGGCACCGGCAGCTCATACACCCGCGCCCGAGTCAGCATCGCCCTCATCGGCTCATCGATCTGTGCCAACAGCGCCTGTGCCAACACTTTCTCTCGCAGCTCAACTTGTCGCTCACCCTCCAACGCATCCAGCACCTCCCCCAAGCTCAGCGCCGACGGCTCCTGCAATACTCTATTTAGCCATTCCAACAGTCTAGGATTTCGATCCGCTAGCGCGATCGCCCGATTTCTCAATCCTTCCTCAATCACAGACTTTTGCCCAAATGCCCATAGCTGCTGACATTTCTTTTGCAGGTCTGCATCCTTCAACCCCGCTAAGGGCTGCTTATAAACGGTCGCTAGCCCTGTAAAGTCAAAATCATACCGACAGGTAATCAGCACCTTGTGACCCATCTGCACCGATTCTATCGCCCACAGCAGCGCCCCCAGCACCTTCGCCACCGGAGCCTTTACCTGCCGCAAGCTCTCTGCTTCCAGATTGGCCTCAAAATCATCTAGCACTAACAAAAACGTCGGCCCGGTTTTTGCTTCAAACAGTGCAAGCAGTCGATACTTCAGGTCTTCGTTCGAGTCTTGTAAGCGCTGGCGAAGGTCGCGATCTTTCACAGGCTCCGCAAGCCGATTTAATAGCCCCGCCTCATCCAAAGGGCCAAACCAAATCACCCGCTCAAAGTCAGGCAGGCGATCACACAGCCGCGCTGCCAAACTACTCTTACCCAACCCGCCCATGCCATGTAGCAGCACCCCCGTCCTATCAGGATCTTGCAACGCTCGTAGACAGTTCTGTAGCGGCCTGCGCCGTCCAATAAAGCTGCCCCTCGTCGGCACCTTCACCCGCTTCTCCACATCCAAAAACTCACTGGCCATTGAAGCCTTTCGCACGGGCTGGCGACCCCTTGTCTTCATAGGCGTCACCAAATTTTTCGACAGCGCCCCCGTCACATACAGCCGCAGCAAATGCCAGTCTTGTGCTTCCTCCGCAATCATTGCCTGATAGGTCAGCGCCAACGCCTCCGGCAATGCTCTAGCCGCCGCCAACGCTGCATAAAGCTTCTCAGCCGCCAAAATACCATCCGTATCCAGCACCGGGCGAGCCCAGCCCAGCACAGCTTTTGCTCCCAAGTTCAGCAGTGTCGCCGCCATCGAAAGCACTTCACCCCCGCGCCTGCTCTGCCCCGTGCGACACCCCGACAAAAACAAAAGCGAAGGAAAGCGAAACTGAAGGGCTTTGGCAATATCCTGCGGCGTGGAATCGAGGCGATTGCCCGTCTCACTCTCCGTAATAAATAAAGGCTCCCCATTGGCAATATCCGCATGACCCGTCAAATGCACCACATCAAAGTAGCTCGGATCATAGGAAGCCACCAGATTCTCTAGCTCATCTAAGCAGCCGCTTTCCTCTACCGTCAGCGTCAGCGGCTGTTTTTTCGTCGCCTCTAAAATACGCCCTTCTTCCGCTTCAAAGCTAAGTACCGGCGTCACCCCCTCAGGCGAAGTCGCCATAAACAGCGTTTGCAAAGGACGGTTGGGAATGGGGCGATCGCACCAGCTCAAAGCCTCTCCCTGCCATCGAACGGGCACCAGTACCGGATAGGCGCGAGCGACCAAAAAGCTGCTGCCGTCGTGCAGAACTTCCCAGGGGAGATGTGACAGACGCCCGGAAGTTGCGATCGCTAACACCACACCTGCTTTAGCACTGTCAAGGCGTTGGGCAAGCCAGCGATCACTCCCATCTAGCCACGCATACAGCCGCCGCCCCGTTTTCACATAGTCTTCAGGCAGCGCCAGACGCCGATCCAGATAGTAATCCACCTCCATCAGGTCAATCAAGTCTTGAATCTCCGCCAAAGGCAACCGCCGCGACTCAAAGGCGTTAGGGTTTTCCCAACCGTAGCGCAGGTCGGCGTAGCTGCCATCTATCAGGCGCAAGTCAATATGGAGAATCTGCATAGACTATTTCGCTAACGGTTCAAGCGCTTTTGAAATTTGCTCAACAGTAGCATTTTCAAGCAAAAAGCGTCCGTTCGGCGTAATTATCAACACTTTCTCAATCGTCTTTGTAGACTGTCTCTTTTTATACGCTACGTACCACTTTCGGATTTGTTCAGCGAGGGCTGTGGTGCCGCCAATAATGCCGACTATGGTTGCGATCGCCGTCAGCCCGCCATCCCTACTCACCCCATCTTCAGCCTCTAAGCCACCGCTCAGCCCCTCAATCGCTAGCAGCGCCTCCGCAGCTTCCACAGCCGCACTCCCCTCAATCGCAAACGTAATACCGTCACTCACACGCTTAATCCTTCCGCAACTACAGTCACTTTCTCTTAAACACTACTACAGATATCTCAGGTACCGTAATCTCTAAGGCATATGGCCAAGGCGAGTTGTTCCACTGCCGAACTTCTACATGGGGGTTAGTGTGTCCAAAGCCGCCATACTTCTTATCATCCGTACTCATCAGTTCTTCATAGGCACCCGGTTCTCTCACGCCAAGCCAAAAAGACTGATACACATGGGGCTTAAAGTTACACACCACGATTAGCTGGTCATTTGAGTATTTATCTTTGCGGATAAAAGAGATCAGTCCTCGCGGCGCATCGCTGTAGTCAATCCACTCAAACCCGTGGTGGGTAAAGTCATTGGTGTACAGGGCAGGTTCTGCGCGATAGAGCGTGTGCCAATCTTTTACAAGCTGTTGAAGCTGTTGGTGTGGCTTGCAGTTAAGCAAGTCCCAGTCCAAAGTGCTGTTAACGTCCCATTCTTGGGTTTGGCCAAAGTCCATGCCCATAAAGAGCGTTTTTTTACCGGGATGAGTGAACATATAGCCCATTAACGCCCGCAGGTTAGCCATTTTATGGCCGTCGTCACCCGGCACTTTCTCCCA
>JBGTGK010000092.1:0-16839 GCA_041746795.1 Phormidesmis sp. | reverse complement strand
GCCTCTTCTAAGGGGGCGTCGGGGTTGAGCGATCGCAGCGCCGCCTCACAGGAATCGGCCAGCATGGTAATGCCTGTCTCAGGACTCTGCGGAATCGGGCCATCGTACTCAAAGTCAGCTTCGTCAATCACCAGGCTCGGCTCAGCCACCTGCCGTGCTTTAGCCTGCTGGTAAAAGTAGCTAATTTTCATATCGCCCTGATGCTCAGGGATAAAAGCTCGCACCGCTTTGGGCAGCCGGTACTTGCGGGCCATTACAATCCCCTGAGTGACATGCTTTTTAATGATGCGGGCACTAATCCAGGGATCGTTAATCGCGTCGTGCTTGTTAGGCCCCCCCATTTGATTTTCAATAAAGCCAAGGGGGTCGTGCATTTTACCGATGTCGTGGTACAGAGTGCCCGCTCTCACTAGCTCTACATTACGACCTAGCACCCGAGCAGCGGCCTCCGCCAGGTTAGCCACAAACATCGTGTGCTGAAAAGTTCCCGGTGCCTCAGATGCCAGCCGCTTGAGCAAAGGCCGATTAGGGTTGGCTAGCTCAGCTAAGCGAATCGGCGTTACCACGTCGAAAAAGTGTTCTAGGTAAGGACTCACGCCCAAGGCCATCACGCTCCAGGCTATGCCATACAGCCCTTGCATGGCCGAACCCACAAACATCACTTTCCACAGCGGTGCGGCTATCGTTGAGCGCATTAGCGTCAGTACCAAATAAACGCTCGCCTGCGTCAGCCCTACAAAGCCCCCTAGCAAAGCGAATTCTTCACGCGCCCGCAGCTGAGGCGCAATCCAGGCACCCACCATCGCCCCTGCCGCGCCTGAGATCAGGGGAATAGTCATCACAGGTATCCCGATCGGCAAAATCAGCGTCAGCAGCCCTATCACCGTTAGCCCCAGCGATGACCCATAAAAGCTAGCCACTAACAGCCCAACGGCTGGCAACCCCATCATGGGCACCTTGAGCGCGGCCAGGATAGAGACTACCAAGCACAGCACGAGCACTAATAGATGGTCAGGCTGGTTAAGTCGATGAGCCTGAGCGTGATCGATCCATAGGTAAAACGCCACCGCTGCTGCAACTAGCAGGCTAAAGCCGCAGAGCCCTACCCAGTTGAAGTAGCGGCCAGACAGACCAAAATGATCTAGCCGCACGAAATCAGCCGAGTCAATGGGGTCACCGGCTCGCACAATCAATTCGCCCTTTTGCACGGAAACCATGGCGGGCGCAATTTCTTTGACGGCTTGCTCAGCATATTGCCGGGTGCGGGGCTCATCTAACACCAGGTTAGGGACGATTACAGCTGCTACGACATCAGCCGTCAGCTGATTGGCATATAAAGCCGAGCGGGTCAAGATGCCAGCATCTACTCCGCCGTTTACACCGGTGTTTAACCCGTCATTCACGCCGTCATTCACGCCGTCATTTACATTGCCGTTCACTCTGGCTTCTATCGCTTGGCGCAGCAAATCTGGCGGTGAACCCTGCGGAATCCCTTGGATCATCATTTCTGAAAAGATCTGCCGAGCGTTATTTTCTAGCGATCGCCACTGATCTTCACTTAGCTCAAATAGCCGGTAATTATATAAAGGCTGGCCTTCTGTACTAGCGTCGCGGGCCAGCTCAGCAGCAGCCTTGCGATATTGCGCTCTAGGCGTATTGATCCTAATTTTGAGCTGAGCCAACCCCTGAGCGCCAGATAGCTCTCGGTAGGCCACCAGCTCTCGTAAAACAGCAATCTGTTCGGGAGAGAAACCGCTTACTTGAGCGGCAACCTTTGGGGAAATCAACCCAACTTGAGGTGCGGTAGATGGCTCATCTGGGCGTGAGGCGCTAGCTAGCGTATTTTCTAAATCTTCCTCTGGAGCTGTAGAACCCGGAGCTGTAGAGCTAACCACTGGCGCTGCCAAAGGCTCCAGCTGTGCAGACGAGAGCGTTTTAATTGCAGCTAAACGCCAGATGTCTTGCCACTGCGTATCTGAGGCTTGAAACAGAAAGTCTTGACTAAGCTTCGACACAATCTTTAGATTGATGAATGGCGGACTGCCTGCCTGCTGCCTGAGTTCGCGGCCCTGACGCAAAAGGGTTTCCAAAGAGTGCTGGGCTGCCACCGTTAAATCCGGGTCGATTTTAAGCACCGGCACCGAGCCCTCTCGAACATCGTTGCGCCGTTTTTCGGTTTCCTGCTTATCTTCAAAAACGACGCTCTCAGGCGCGTAAAAGGTCTGAGGGGATATCGACTTAACATCTAGCCCAGGCTGGTCGTAAAAGCGCTGCCCAAAGCAGGCACTCAGCAGAAATATGGCCAGCAGCGTTGCTATCCAGATCCGCTTAGACTGCCTAATTTCCTCTCTAGCTAACCCTTTGGTGTGAGCTAACAAGCATAGAGTTTGCCAGGTTGAGCGCCTGATAGCCGCTGAGTTAGGCCGCGTACTGCCTTGGGGCTTAGGCCCTTCCTTAGAAACGGCTTGGGCATACCCTTCCATGACAAAAAAGCTGCGAGCGCTGTTCATCCAACTGCTTATCTGAGGCGCATACCGCTGGTTAATTTGCTGCCTGACGCGCCAGCGCTGGGGATTTTTCAGCCAAAAGTACAGCCGCGACCACAGCTGATGAACCCGACTGGCAATTCTACGTAGAACGCTCATGAGCCCTACCAGCCAAAAGATAAATAATAGGAGAGCATTAGGATCATTGTTGTGTGGGTGCCTATAACTTCATGGACTGGCTGCTGCCCTGAACGCTCGCTCTGAGGTCTCACGATACACATCACTACTGTGATAGGGCTGACCGCTGTATGCCTGACCAGTCAGCAAATAAACCATCGGCGATCGCCAGCACGTTTGAGCACTTCACATCATTTCCACGACCCTGCCCATCCCTTACCTGCCATAGCACGGGCAGCGATGAAACGCCGCCTGTAGCACCCGCCAAAAAGCCTGCGATCACGGGCGCAATTCCGCCCTGCTCAGCGGCGGTCTGCACAGATAGCGCATAGCTTTCGAGGTGCCTCAAGGCGCTGACTAGGCCACCTACAAAAGCGTCACCCGCAAAAGTGCTGGGCATTGAAGCAGATGGCAGCGTCAATAGTGGCAGGCGATCGCGTAAAATCTCGGCGAAATTTCGATAGTATTGCTGTTGCTCAGTCGGCAAATCGTATCGCATTGAGCGACCCGCTAAATGGGTAAAGTCACTGAGCTTAGCGCGATCGCACAGCAACACTTCTAAAAGATCGCCCAAAATTAAAACCTGTACGGTCGCAAGCGGATTTGCAAAAGGTTGAGTAGTCATGAAAGCCGCGCTAGAGCAAACCCAGTTCCAGCGCCGCTCCCAGCTATCGTGATAGCGCAATAGCTGGGGAGCAGCTACCTTTAGCATCGGCTGAGTTAAGCCATCTATATCAGAGCCAAGGACAGTGGGTGCTAAGCTCAAACCCAGCAGGGCTCCTCGGAAGCGATCGCGTAGCGTCTCGTTGTGAGAATCGCGTAGCGTCTCGTTGTGAGAATATCTGAGAAATTCCATAGGTGTTTTCCAAGGCACGGTATTCGGCGGCGGGATTTGAATTCTGCTAATATTGATATGGCTTGAAAGCTACCGACCACAAAGTACCCGCAAAGTAACAGATAAAGCAAAAGATAAAAAGGATTAATAACACCCATTATGCTCAGAAAGACAGCAGTGAGCGCCTTTGTTCTAGGATTGATAGCACTGGGAACAGTTCGTTTGCCCGCAGCCGCACAGGCAAACTACCCTTTGCTTGCTGTAGGCAGTACGGGCGAAAGCGTCGGTCAGTTGCAGGCCACCCTTAAGCTATTGGGCTTTTATCAAGGCGCTATAGACAGCACCTACAGCCAGTCAACCCTAGAGGCGGTGACTAAGTTTCAGACCGCAGCCGGGATTACTGCCGATGGCATCGCTGGCCCCTCTACCTGGCAGAAGCTTCTACCCCTACCCGAAACTATCACCGCTGTTGCCGAGCCACCCAAGCCTGCCACTTCCGTTGGCTCAGCTGCCAGTAGTTCGGCCCCTGCGGCTCCGCTTGGCCCACCTATATTGCGTACCGAAGCCTCAGGCTCCGCCGTCTCACAGCTACAGAGAGAGCTGCAAGAGCTGGGATACTACAATGGCCCAGTTGACGGTGGCTTTGGAGAACAAACGCTAGCTGCCGTTAAGAAGTTTCAAACCGATCAGCAGCTTTTTGTAGATGGGGTAGTTGGCCCTTCTACTTGGGACGCACTCTCAAGCGCCCTAGATGAGCGCCCCAGATGAGCGCCCCAGATGAGCGCCCTAAATAAGTAATCATCGACTCTAATCAAACCAGACGGGGACATCGCTTTCAAACAGCGCAGAATCGTAGCTGTCGAAAGCGGCCCCAGCCTGGCCCACAAAGTTTAAATAGTCGCTCATTAAAAAATAGACGCCTACCATGGCAGCAGCAGACGAAGCTACTAAAAAACCCGCCAGCATCAAAGAAAATTCCTGGTTCTCGACAGCTTTGTCCATCAGGCGCAGTGCCCAAAAGACCAGGCCAATAACAATGGTTAAGGTAAGAAAAAGCATCCGAGCGAGAAGACCTGCAAAAGGTGGCGAAGATTTTTTTGTAGAAACTGATGATGAGAAGCTCTTTACATAGCTTAACAGGTAAATCATATTTGGCCGGGAAAATGACTGCTTTTGCCGACCGACCTGCTTGCTTGCGTCAAGTTGTCAAACCCAGCTTTAATCAAATCTGTAAGGCTGTTTCTGGCTTTCCCCGACTTCTATAGGAAAGATTAGGACGCTATAGCCTCAACGCCTACAACATTAGCGCTTATTTGAGAAAACGCTAACTTTTATAATCTTTTGTAAATAGCTACTGACGAACGAGCACCTTTTGATCACTCAAATAGGCTTTTATTTCGCCGACGCTGAGCTGGCCGTAGTGCAGCAGCGAAGCTAGCAACGCCGCCTCGGCTTTGCCTGTGGTTAGCGCTTGATAAATGTGCTGGCAGGTGCCTGCCCCGCCTGAAGCAATCACGGGAACATCGACCCGGCTAGCGATCGCCTCCGTCAGCGTTAGGTCATAGCCTGCCTGAGTACCGTCGGCATCCATGCTAGTGATCAGCAGCTCTCCGGCCCCTCGCGCTACTACGTTACAGGCCCATTCCACTGCGTCGAGACCCGTGTTTTCTCGGCCTCCTCGGACAAATACGTCCCATTTGGGGCGCTCAGTAGTCTCTGAGCCAGTCTCTAAGCCAGTCTCTGAGCTGGGCGGGGAATTGATCTGGCGGCGACGGGCATCAATGGCAACCACAATGCACTGATTGCCGAAGCGATCGCTCGCCCGGTCAATCAGCTCTGGGTCGCGCACCGCCGCTGAATTGATGCTGACCTTATCAGCCCCAGCTCGCAGCAGCTTCTTAATCGTGTCAGTGGAGCTAATCCCGCCCCCTACCGTCAGCGGAATAAACACCTGCTCGGCGGTGCGATACACTACGTCATAAATCACCTCGCGGTCTTCGTGAGTGGCAGTTATATCTAAAAACACCAGCTCATCGGCCCCGGCCTCGTTATAAATTTTAGCCAGCTCTACCGGATCGCCCGCGTCTTTAAGATCGACAAAGTTGACACCCTTAACTACGCGACCGGCTTTGACATCGAGGCAGGGCAGGATTCGTTTTGCAAGCATTTTAGTGAGTCAATTTTTTTGGACAGGTTGTTTAGCGAGGGCAGCGGGTCGCTGATAAACTGAGGGCTGGCGATTAGCCAGATATTTCAGTAAGGATACCGTTATTAAACATGGATTTGGAAATTGGGCAGCGGGTTCAGGTACGTCGGATGCGCGATCGCGTGGCAAAAACGATGGCCGACCGCTTGGGTAAAACCGGTATCATCAAAGACTTCAAAGTGTTGGATGGTCAAAACATTGGTGCTTTGGTCGCCTTTGACGCTGACGACTACACCACCTGGTTTTTTGAGGACGAACTCCGTCCGATTAAGTAGTGCCGGTTAAATAGTGCCGGTTGAATAGTACCGGCTGAGAGTGCCGGTTGAATAGTACTGAGAACAGGTAGATTATGACGTTGATTCTTACGTTTTTGGGCAAGGGAGGCACAGGGCGCTCTACCGTTGCGATCGCTGCGGCTCAAAAGCTATCCGCCGCCGAGAAAAGGGTGCTGCTGATTTCACAAGAAGCCGGGCCAGCGCTGCCTGTGCTGCTCGGCTTGGAAACGGGTGCAGGTGTGGGCGCAGAAGCGACTACGGTAACGCTGGGCAGCAGCAGCTTTCAAGCCGTTCAGCTGCAAACAACCGCCCTGCTAGACGAAAACTGGGAAAAGCTTAAAAACTTTGAAGCTCAGTATTTGAGAGATCCCTTTTTCAAAGCGGTCTATGGTCAGGAGCTGAGCGTGATTCCAGGCATGGATGATTTTTTGGCGCTGAATGCCATTCGCGAATACACCGAGAGCCAGCAGTACGATGTGATTGTGCATGACGGATCAGGCGATCAGTCTAGCCTGCGTATGTGGGGAGCGATTGGCGGCATTGACTGGTACTTTCGTCGCTTCAAAAAAGTCTTTCAAGACTCTCAGTTCTATCGCTCTATTTCTCCTTTTATTGGCCCCATTACCGGCGCTATATTAAGTAGCGGCTCGTCGGGTGATATTTGGGGTCGGCCTGAGACTCAAAGTGTAGAAAGCATGGTGGCAAAAGGCAAGGCAATGGTGAGTGACCCTATGCAGCTGCGAGCTTATGTGGTGACGACGGCTGACGAGGTAGCGATCGCCCAGGGCAAATATCTCTGGAGCGCCGCCCAGCAAATTAGCCTAAGTGTTACCGGCGCGATCATAAATTCTATTAGCCCCGGTGTTAGCCCCGATCAGGCGGAAACGACCGCAGCCTTTGCGCCTTTGCCGCTGACTACCCTGCCCTATAGTGTGGAGGGCGATCGCTGGCAAACGCTCGCTCAAGCGCTGCCTGCCCTCACCGAGCCCATCAGCGTCCCCAGTGCCATGAGCGTAGACACCGCCAACAGCACGGTTAAGCTGTTCTTACCAGGGTTCGATAAAACCCAGGTTAAGCTCACTCAGTACGGCCCAGAAGTCACCGTTCAAGCAGGCGACCAGCGCCACAACTTGTCTTTACCGCCCGCGCTAAATGGCCGCTCAGTCACGGGCGCTAAGTTTCAAGACGGCTACCTGATCATTTCTTTCGGCTAGATTTCTGCGGTTGAATGCTTTAGGCTTAGTTACTTTATCAATCCACCTTTATAGATCCACGCCCCCATCCCTTGTTTTTAAGGGGCGTTCGCTGACCTCTTGCAGGAAGTTCCCTATGTCTGAAGAAAAGCTATCGGAGCTATCGGAGTCACTCGCAGCAGAGCTAGCCTCTCCAGATCTATCCGCTCCAGAAGCCGCCCCAGAAACCGCATTAGAAGGCACTCCAGAAGCTGCCTTAGAAAAAGCTACTAGAGGTAGCGGTAAAGCTCGGCAGCTGCTTGGCATGAAGGGCGCACAAGCAGGCGAAACGTCCATTTGGAAAATTCGCCTCCAGCTGATGAAAGCCATCACCTGGATTCCACTAATCTGGGGCGTCGTTTGCGGTGCTGCCTCGTCAGGGAAATTCACCTGGACAGCTGAAAACGTCCTGGTTTCAGCGGCCTGTATGCTCATGTCTGGCCCTTTACTCACGGGCTATACCCAAACCATTAACGACTACTACGACCGCGATTTAGACGCCATTAATGAGCCCAACCGACCGATTCCTTCCGGGGCCATTTCCCTGGGCCAGGTGCGGGTGCAAGTTGGGGTGCTGCTGCTCAGCGGGCTTGGCGTGGCCTATGCGTTAGATCAATGGGCCGGTCATGAGTTCCCAACATTGTTTGCTCTTGCCCTGGGAGGATCTTTTGTCTCCTATATCTATTCTGCGCCGCCGCTGAAGCTCAAGCAAAACGGCTGGGCTGGCAATTATGCGCTAGGTGCCAGCTATATTGCCTTGCCGTGGTGGGCAGGTCACGCGCTATTTGGCGAATTGAACTGGACGGTGGTGATTCTGACGCTGATTTACAGTATGGCCGGATTAGGAATTGCCGTAGTGAATGACTTTAAAGCGGTTGAGGGCGATCGCCAGCTCGGCCTCAACTCCTTGCCCGTTATGTTTGGCGTACAGACCGCAGCCTGGATTTGCGTGCTGATGATCGATATCTTTCAAGGTGGCATGGTGGCCTATCTGATGGCTATTCATAAAAACCTGTACGCGGTGCTGCTGATTTTGCTGATCATTCCACAAATTACGTTCCAAGATATGTACTTCCTTCGCAACCCGCTAGAAAATGACGTTAAATATCAGGCCAGCGCCCAGCCGTTTTTAGTGTTAGGAATGCTGGTTACGGCGCTAGCGCTAGGCCATAGCGCTTTAGTGAGCTAGGAACCATTGAATAAAATAGCCTTAGAAATGACTATTGGAACATCTCGATAGTCATCTACCCGTGGTAGCATCTATGCGCAATTGTGAAGAGGATGCTCAGCTTGAAACAGTGGCAGTAACGTCGCGTCGATTGCAAAAAAGATAAGTTTGTCAGCGGCGATCGCTCGCCTGGAGAATCTACTGAAGTGGCCAATCTCTTTTCACAGTTGAAACAATGGTCCAATAGGGTACGCGGCTCATCGCCAAAGCCATCTTCTCGGACTGTACGACGGCGAAAAGCGACCGATCGATCGACCAGCAGAGCGAACGGTATGTCCGAAAATAGCCAAGCGAATAGAGCAGACCCTCAGAGGAGTCGCTATTCAGACGGCGGATCGAGCAATGGTTCGAGCAACGGGTCAAGCAGTGAGCCAAGCAGTGGGCCAACATACGGTTTGGGACTCCCCCTAAACAATCCATCAGGTACTCGTGGTGGTTCTATTGCTCGCCGCGATCGAGCTGTGGCTGTGGCTAAGCCGCCCTATAAAAAGCCCGTATTTTGGATTTTACTTCTGGTGGGTGCAGGCATTGCAGGCCCTAGCGTCCGGTTTTATCGGATGTGGAGCGATCTCAACGAAGCCGTCCCTGATGTTACTAAGGCGCTGACCTACGAACGCAACGGCACCATCACCGTCAAAGCCGACAACGGCGAAGTTTTACAAAAGGTTGGCCCTACGTCGCAAGAAAACCTGTCATACGATGAAATTCCTGAGGTGGTGTCACAGGCCTTTATCGCCGCCGAAGACCGCCGATTTTATCAGCATCACGGCGTCGATTACCGCTCTATTGCTCGTGCTACTGTTGCCAACCTCACCAGCGGCGGTGTGGTAGAAGGGGCTAGCACAATTACTCAGCAGCTTGCTCGCCTGACTTTTCTCAATCAGGATCGGAGCTTTCAGCGTAAGTTCAAAGAAGCCATTCTGGCCCGTCGGCTGGAAAAAAAGCTGGGCAAAAAGAAAGTGCTAGAGCGCTATCTCAATTTGGTGTATTTAGGTGCGGGTGCCTATGGTGTAGCCGACGCCGCCTGGATTTATTTTGGTAAAACTGTTGACCAGCTCAGCGTGGCAGACATTGCCCTAATTGCAGGCATGGCCCCCGCCCCTACCGTATATTCGCCGCTGGTAGATCCAGTGGCGGCGCGCAAACAGCGAGACAAGGTGATTAGCCGGATGGAGGAAAACGGCGTTATTACCACTGCTCAGGCTGACGAAGCCTATCAAGCAGATGTCACGCTAGATCCTAAGGAACCCAAGTATCTATACAGTAAGTTCCCTTACTTCACTATCTACATCAAAAAGCAGCTTTCAGAAATTCTCACGCCTGAGGAAATAGAAGCCGGTGGACTGGTGGTAGAAACCTCTTTAAACACGAAGTGGCAGGAGGCCGCTGAAAAGACGGTGAAGGAAGTGACTGATGAATACAGCCAGTGGCAGAACTTTGGGCAGGCTTCTTTGGTGGCGATCGATCCTAAAACCGGCCAAATTAAGGCCATGGTGGGTGGAACCGACTTTGATGGCTCTCAGTTCAACCGGGTGACTCAGGCGCAGCGGCAGCCGGGCTCTACTTTTAAGCCTTTTGTGTATGCAACTGCGATCGCCAGTGGCATGTCTCCCTACAAAACTTACGACGACGCCCGTTACGTCGTCGATGGCTATGAGCCCAAAAACTACAGCAAAAAATACAGCGGCACTATTGACCTGAGGCAGGCACTCACCAACTCCATTAACATCGTTGCTGTCAAGCTGCTGGTTGACGTGGGCTTTGATCCGGTTATTGCCATGGCGCATCGCATGGGCATCGAATCAAATTTACTAGGAGCCTATTCTCTTGCCCTGGGCTCTTCAGAAGTCAATCTGTTAGAGCTAACTAGCGCCTATGGCACCTTCGCCGACGAGGGTAAACACATGACTGCTCATGGCATTACCCGCATCACTAATTCTCAGGGCGACGTGATGTACGAGTTTGATGAGAAACCTAAGCAGGCAATGGATAAAGACACCGCTTCTATTATGACCTGGATGCTAGAAAGTGTTGTGAACAGCGGTACAGGTGGAAACGCTGCTATTTCAGGTAGGCAGATCGCCGGGAAAACGGGCACCTCTGAAGATTATCGAGACCTCTGGTTTGTGGGCTATACGCCTCAGCTGGTGGCGGGAGTATGGATGGGTAATGATGATAACACCCCGACTAGAGGCGCAAGCTCAACGGCAGCGCTGGCCTGGTATAAGTTCGTTAGCCAATTTATTGATGCCCTGCCCGTCGAGAAATTCCCTGAACTGCCTGAACTCGGTGGGCGAAAAGGAACCATCAAAGCTAAGCCGATCAATCCGGGGCGGGTGAGGGCCGATAAGGCAGGGGCCAGCCGTGATGAAGAGGAACCTAGCGGCAGATCCTACAGTGAAGATCCGTACGAAGAGCCTAGCAGAGAGGAGAACCCGGAGCCTGCTTACGATGAGCCCGCACCTGCCGAAAACGAGCCCGCACCTGCTGAAAACGAGCCTGCACCTGCCGAAAACAACGCGCCAAACGGTAGCAACGACGGACGCTCAGCGCCCGCACCGGCACCGGCACCCGCACCCGCAATAGCGCCGCCACCTGCGCCATCCTCACCGGCACCGCCGCCACCTGCGCCTGCGCCTGCACCTGCACCTACGCCTGTGGAGCCGCCTCAGCCCAGCGTACTCAGTAACTAGCGTAGCTGAATAACTAAAGTCAAAAGCTGGCGATCGCCAACCATGCTTGAGATGCAGCTGGCTTTTTAACCGAATCTTCCGTTCCCAAAGCGATAGAACGAAGCGATAGACTATTTACAGATCTCCAATACCAGATACCAGTCAGCGTTGCCTTTCATAACCTCAAACCACTATGGCTTTTTCCCAGCGTGCTTCTAGCTTCATCGAAAAAAAGGGGGGCCGCACCGTTGGCCGACAGTATCAGTCGGTAGTGATTATGCTGCTGTTGAGCCTGGTGATGATGGGCGGTATTGGTAGTCGGCTCGCATACCTACAGCTGGTTCAAGGCGATCGCAATCGCGAGCTAGCTGAAGACAACCGCATTTTGCTGCTGCCCAGACGCCCCGCAAGAGGCACCATCTTCGACCGTAACGGCCAGATTCTAGTGGGCTCCAGGCTTTCTCACTCGGTATCTATTTGGCCGGTTGCATTGCCAAAAAAAGCCGACAAGCGCGCTCAGGTAATCGCTCGCCTTGCCCAAATACTAGACGTGCCCATCGATGAAATTAACGAGCGCCTACAGCAAAACAGCTATAACCCGAATAAGTCAGTGCCCATCGCCCGAGGGGTTAGCTCAGCCCAAACGACTGCTTTAGCTGAATACGACCCCGAGCTTCCAGGCGTACGCGTAGAAGCAGAAGCCGTTCGCAACTATCCTCGCGGTGACCTAGCTGCCCATGTGTTGGGCTACACAGGAGAGCTTAACGACACCGAACTCGCCGGTCTTAAAGACGAGGACTACCGACTTGGCGACGTCATCGGCAAAATGGGCTTAGAAGCCGCCTTAGAGCCTGCGCTACGGGGCAAGTGGGGCGGCCAACAGGTAGAAGTAGACAGCAGCGGACGAGTGCTGAGCGTCATCGGTGAAAAACCTTCTGAATCGGGAAAGAATGTACAAACAACGCTGGACTTAGGCTTACAGCAGGCTGCTGAAAAGGCCTTAGGCAACCAAACGGGCGCGATTGTTGCTATAGACCCGCGCAATGGAGCGGTACGGGCTATGGTGAGCAGACCCACCTTTGACCCTAATATGTTCTCAACTAGAATTACTCAGGCTCAGTGGGATCAAGTCACCAAAAACGGCTATCCGCTGGTGAACCGGGCCATGCGCGCCTACCCTCCGGCCAGTACCTTCAAGGTGATTACGGCCACAGCGGGCATGGAATCGGGTGAATTTTCGCCAGATACGGTGCTACAAACCTATCCTTATTTGAACGTGGGGGGCATTCAGTTTTGGGACTGGAATAACGCCGGATTTGGGCCCTTGGGGTTCCGAGGGGCGCTAGCGATGAGTAGTGACACCTTCTTCTATCAGATTGGCCGAGGCGTGGGCGCGAAGACCCTACAGGATTGGATGCACAAGTATGGCTTCGGCAAAAGAACAGGCATTGAGCTAGGCGAGGAGGAAGATAAAGGACTGGTGCCTGATGAAGCTTGGAAGCGCAAAGTGTTAAATGAGCCCTGGTACTTGGGCGATACCATCAACGCTTCTATTGGCCAGGGCAACGTACTGGCAACGCCTTTGCAAGTTGCGGTGATGTTTGCGGTTGTAGCCAACGGGGGCTATAAGGTAACACCCCATTTTGTGATGGACGAAGAAGCTACCAAAAGTTGGAAAACGTCTTTAGGGATGAAACCTAGTACGGTTCAGGTGCTGCAAGACGGCTTGCGTGAGGTTGTGAGCAATGGCACAGGCCAAGCTGTAAACGACCCGTCCCTACCGCTCCTTTCGGGTAAAAGTGGGACTGCCGAAGCGGCTGGAGAAACACATACCTGGTTTGGGGCCTATGGCCCTTCCGATAAGCCTGAAATAGTGGTGGTTGCTTTTGGCGAACACTCAGGCGGCGGCGGCGGTTCTTTCGCTGCGCCGATGGTGAAACAGGTTTTGGAGCAGTACTTTAACGCCGAAAAGAAAAAAGTGGCGAAGCCTGCCGGATAGGAGGGAGAGGTTCTACCCAAATGCGGTGTCGTTCCAGCCCCACATTGCGCTTTGGGCATCGACGCTAAGACTTTTCTGAACGATTGTGAGAACCCGGCTATTATAAGGAGTGGAATTACATTTCTTAATATGACAGAGTTCAACCTCTCTGAGCAGTCCATTGAAAAAACCGCAAAGCAGAATTCTCAAGGAACGTTCAAGGGATTTGCAAAAGAATTTATAGAGCGGCGGATTTTGCTAGGACAGCCGCTCACTCTGGAGCTGAGCGCGATTCTGCTCGTGTATTTTGTTCAGGGTATTTTGGGGCTGGCTCGCCTAGCGGTGAGCTTTTTCTTGAAAGACGATATTGGGCTTTCTCCTGCCGAAGTCTCGGCGCTGATGGGAATTGCGGCGCTGCCCTGGACGATTAAGCCGGTGTTTGGCTTTTTGTCGGACGGGCTGCCGATTTTTCGCTACCGACGACGGCCCTACTTGATTTTGAGTGGGGTGTTGGGCGCGATCGCTTGGCTAGCCATGGCCACCGTAGTAGACACTCCCCTTAAAGCCACCCTCACTATCCTACTCAGCTCCCTCTCAGTCGCCATTTCCGACGTCATTGTCGATTCACTCGTAGTCGAACGCGTTCGTGACGAGGGGCAGGGCGAAGCCGGTACCTTACAGTCTTTAGCCTGGGGCGCTTCAGCCGTGGGCGGACTGATCACCGCTTACATAGGCGGCTTACTGCTAGAGAAAATCAGCACTCAGGCTATTTTTGGCATTACGGCAAACTTTCCGCTGATCGTCTGCGGCGTTGCTTGGCTCATTGCCGAAGACCCGGTCACCGCGCAGTCGAACTTTAAAGTTGTGGCTCATCAGATCAAGCTGCTCAAAGGCGCAGTCTCTCAAAAAGCGATTTGGCTACCCGCGCTGTTTCTATTTTTGTGGCAGGCTACACCCACTGCCGACTCGGCTTTTTTCTTTTTCTCAACCAATGAGCTAGGTTTCCAGCCCGAGTTTTTAGGCCGAGTGCGTTTGGTCACTAGCCTAGCTTCCCTGATCGGCATCTGGGCATTTCAGCGCTTTCTTAAAGAAGTCTCCTTTCGCAAAATCTTCGGCTGGTCTACGGTTATCTCCACCGCCTTAGGCATGACCACGCTGCTACTGGTCACCCACGCCAACCGCACCCTTGGCATTGACGACCATTGGTTTAGCCTGGGTGATAGCCTAATCCTGACCGTCGCTGGACAAATCGCTTTTATGCCCGTGCTGGTGCTTTCAGCACGGCTATGTCCACCGGGTGTAGAAGCGACCCTGTTTGCGCTGCTAATGTCTGTTGTAAACCTAGCTGGCCTAATCTCTCACGAGCTGGGCGCGTTGCTCACCCACTGGCTAGAAGTCACTGAAACTGACTTTACTAATCTATGGCTGCTGGTGCTGTTAACCAATGTTTCTACCCTGCTACCGTTACCATTGCTGAAGATGTTGCCGGAGACAGCGGCGATCCAGGGCGGTGATGATGAGCAGACAGAAAATGCTTTGTCTAAAAAAGCACCGGTTCTGGCACTGGCAACGCATGAAGTCATAGATGATGCAGCCGTTAGGCTGGATATCACGCTTTAGAGAGTAGCCACTATTTTAGAGATACTTGACTATATCTATTGAGAGTTTACTGTTCAACGATATTTTGGTGTACACAAAGTTTTTCACCCTTCCAACTTCCCCACATTAGACCTATGCAAACGATTCCCTCTCCTACCCAAAATTCAGCAGTCTCTTTTACGAGAGAAGATTGGAAAACTGGCTATGAATCGCAGCCCCAAGAGTTTGACTATTGGGTAGACGATATCGAAGGTGAAATTCCGGCTGAGCTATCGGGCACGGTGTTTCGCAATGGCCCTGGGCTAACTGATATTAATGGCTATCGGCTGCGGCATCCTTTTGACGGCGATGGCATGATTAGTTCGATGGCGATCGCCCAAGGAAAAGCCTTTTACCGCAACCGCTTCGTGCGCACCCAAGGCTACCTAGCCGAGCAAAAAAGCGGCAAGCCCGAATATAGGGGCGTTTTTGGCACCCAAAAGCCCGGTGGCTGGCTCGCAAACGCCTTTGACCTCAACCTCAAAAACATTGCCAACACCCACATCGTTTACTGGGGCGGCAGGCTGCTGGCCCTATGGGAAGCCGCAGAGCCTCATCGGCTCGATCCCAACACTCTCGAAACCATCGGGCTCGACCATCTAGATGGAATTCTTCAGGAAGGAGAAGCTTTTTCAGCTCATCCTAAGTTTGATCCTGACTGTGAAGGTGAAGAGAGAATGGTGACCTTTGGCGTAAAAGCCGGACTCTCTAGCACAATTAGACTGTTTGAGTTTCACCCCGACGGCACCCTAGCAAAAGACCATCGCCATTCTGTTCCTGGCTTTGCCTTTTTGCACGACTTTGCGATTACGCCTAACTACTGCATTTTTGTTCAGAACCCGGTGAGCTTTAACCCGATGCCTTTTGTGTTTGGGCTTAAGGGCGCAGCTGAATGCATTCAGTTCAACGCTAAGCAGCCGACAAAGATTGTTGTGATTCCTCGTGATGGGCAGGGAGAAGTCCGTTTCTTTGAAACCGATCCCTGCTTTGTCTTTCATCACGCTAATGCCTTTGAAACGGATGGCAAGCTAATTTTAGATTCCATTTGCTATGACGAGTTTCCTGATATTGGCGATGCCAAAGACTACAGCGAAGTTGACTTTGACCACGTACCGGCTAGTCAGCTGTGGCGCTTTACCGTGGACTTAGCAACAGAACAGGTCGATGTCACAGTACCGATTGAGCGCTACTGCGAGTTTCCAACCATTCATCCGCAAAAAGTTGGACGAGACTACCGGTATTTATACATTGGGATAGCTCACGACCAGACGGGCAGTGCGCCGTTGCAAGGGCTGCTGAAACGAGATATGCAAACGGGTGAAGAACAGGTTTGGAGTGCTGCGCCGCGTGGGTTTGGCGGTGAACCCCTATTTGTAGCGAGGCCTAATGGAACAGATGAGGACGATGGGTGGATTTTGTTATGGCTTTATAACGGCGAACACCACCGTACAGAACTCGCCATTTTCAACGCTAAAGACATCACCACTGGCCCTATTGCAAAGCTAAACCTGAAGCACCATGTCCCCTATGGACTGCACGGCAGCTTTACATCTGCTTACTTTGGCCCAGAGCCTCAAAACCAGTAAACGAGTCTACATGATCAAACCAGATGCTCGTTTGATAGAATGCAAATATCTACTCACTCAAGTTAATCCTAACTATTTCTTTATGAAGCAAGTAGAACAAATTCAGGCTGAAATTGAGGCACTTTCTCAAAATGACTTTGTGCAATTGAGAGAATGGTTTGCCGAGAAGGACTGGCTGCTTTGGGATGAACAGCTTGAAGCTGACGTTGCTAGTGGCAAGCTGGATTTTTTAATGGAAGAGGCGATGCTAGCTAAGTCTCAAGGACAGCTACAGGATTTAGCGACAGGGCTCACAAGTGCATCGAACGACGCCGCAGTTTTGGAAACGCTTTAACGCTTTGCCTGAGAGCATTCAGCGGTTGGCTCGAAAGAACTATGACTTACTTACCTAAGTTTTGCCCAAATAAACGGCAACATGCTCTAACTTCAGCAGTTGAGATAATCCCTGAATCCAAGGTCTGACAAGGGTATCAGCAGCATTTAGACGAATTTCAATCAGTTGTCCCTGTGCGTTGAAGCAGAGTTG
>JBGTGK010000091.1:0-3180 GCA_041746795.1 Phormidesmis sp. | reverse complement strand
TTCCACTCCTGATCGCGCCCGCGCAGGGCTCCCCGCTCCAGCAGCACTACCCTCCAGCCTTTATTAGCCAGCGCTGCTCCAAGTAAAATGCCCAGCGTGCCACCACAAATGGCGACATCGTAGGTTACCGACGCTAGGCGCTGGGAATTTTCTGTGACGACTTTAGGCACAGGCCGAGTGCCTGATTTATATTGGCTCCAAAGCTCGTCCGCCTTTTGCAGGCCGAGCCAAGGATTTCCAGGAATGCGAGAGAGAATCTGTTCAGTCTTTTTCATGCTTTTAGTGTAAAGACTATTTGGCCGCTTTAGGAATCTTAAGCTTTACCTTTGGAATTGCTGACTGCACTTAAAAACATCTCAAGTCATCGGGCAACGGGGGGATGAAAGCTTTTTATTACCTTGCTTATCCTCCATAGCTTAACCAGTTTCTCATGTTTTAATTTGCAGTTTATACAGTAGACACCGTTATGACTTCTACCAACAAGCTCGCTACCCTCGAGACTGATTCTCCCCAGCTTTCTTTGGCACAGCCCGTCAGCGCTAAGGGCTCATTGAGCTACCAAACGACCCGTGCGATCAGCCGCGTGCTAAACGCCGCTCAAATAACGTTTGCAGAAGCCTACATCAACGGATTAGAGATCCCTGATAGCGTGATGCGCTCAGCAATGCAAGCCTCAATGCCACCGCTTTTTAAGCATTTTCCAGGGCTGCTAGCGCCTTACGAATGGGTGCTCACCGAAACCGAGCAGGTTGCCGAAGGTTCCAAAGACCTGATGAAGCTACAGTACGACCTGCCGCAGGCAATGCTCAACCGAATGCTGGGCAGCTGGGACGTAATTTACCCCAAATACAGCATGGGCTTATGGGAGCGAGGAGCCACTGACTTAGAAACCTCCCAAATGCACATGATCGATCAGCTGATCGAACGGCTTGATATTCAAGACGGTGACAACATTCTTGACTTCGGCTGCGGCTGGGGCTGCGTGCCAAACTACATTATGTTCAAGTTTCCCAACGTTCGCTTCACTGGGCTGAACTTGAGCCATGAGCAGTGCGAGTTTATTCGAGCCAAAATGCAAGATCCAAAGAGCTACCTGAGTTCCGGACGTTTCAGCCTATACGAGGGCGATTTAAATGAGGCCAAGTTCGCCGAAAAGTTCGACAAAATTGTGACGGTTTGGGTCTTTTGCCACGTTGGCAATTTGACTAAGGCTTTTCAAAAGATGGCCTCTATGATTAAAGATGACGGCAAGGTATTTATCCATATCATTACCGTACGCACGCCTAACAACATGTCGTCTGGGTTCACCCATAAGTACATTTTCCCGAATGGGCGCTACTGGAGTTTTGATGCGGTGCCGAGGTGCGATCGCGACCTCAAAACCGTCCAGCGCTGGTACATCAACGGCACAAACTACCACAAAACCCTCACCGCTTGGTTAGAGCGATTCGACGCCAGCCAAGCAGAGGTAAAAGACCTGAACTACGGCATGGACTACGCCAAATTCCGCCGAATTTGGCGGCTGTACTTGCTGCTGCTAGGCACTATTTTTGGCACCTGCGACGGCGAGTACAATGGCAACGGCCAGTTTTTACTCACCAAGGCTTAGCTCTATGTACTTTTGTCTGTGCTTTTGTCTGAGACCGCAAACACCGCATTGTGTCACTCGATGACTGCATGGCTGCGCGGTTTATTTCTAACTCCAATCTTCTACAGATACGCCAGCTCTTCTATATCTTCTAAGCATTGGACGTCACCATACTCTTGACCCAATTTCAGCGCTTCATCGTACATAGGCTCGTCAGCAAACGTTGCGAATGGACTTTTGTATGCCTTACAGCAGTAAACTAGCCGCTTAACTGAGGTTCAGCCAGCCCTGTATGCTTCTATGGGCCACAGGATGAAAAGGAGATGGGGAAAATGACACAGATTGGAGTAGCCGTCGTCGGCACTGGCTTTGGGGAAAAGGTACATATTCCTGGGTTGCAGGCACATCATCGTACCGAGGTGGTAGCGGTATGGAATGGCAACCCAGCCAAAGCCCAAAAGGTAGCCGATGCCAGCGGTATCCCCTTTGCCAGCAGCAGCCTCACCGAAATCCTCGCCCAAAGTAGCGTCCATGCCGTCACCCTGGCAACGCCTCCTTTTGCCCATTACACCATGGCCAAGGAGATCATCAAAGCAGGCAAACACCTTCTCTTAGAGAAGCCCGTCACCCTCACCGTTCAAGAAGCGCAGCATCTTCAGCAGCTAGCGATAGACAACAACGTCATCGTCATCCCCGACTTTGAGTTCCGATTTATTCCCGCCTGGCAGCACTTCGCTGAACTGCTCAAGCAGGACATCACGGGCAAACCGCGCCTGATCAAAGTCGATTGGATTACCTCTAGCCGTGCGAGTTCAGAACGCGCCTGGAACTGGTATGCCAAAAAAGACTTGGGCGGTGGGGCACTAGGCTCTATTGGCTCCCACGCTTTTGACTATGTGAACTGGCTGTTTGGGCCAGCGGCCACCGTTAGCGCTACGCTGAGCACCTCTATTTCACAACGGCCTGACCCGGCAATGGGTGAGATGAAGCCGGTAGATTCTGATGATGTGTGTGCTATTACCCTGACAATGGCCGATGGCACCCTTTGCCAAATTACCTTGAGCGCCGTTAGCTACGCTGGACGTGGCCACTTTGTTGAAGTCTATGGCGACAAAGGCACCTTAGTAATTGGCAACCCCAGCCAAAAAGACTATGTTAATGGCTTCAAAGTCTGGATGAGCGAACTCGGTGGTGAGTTAAAAGAGATTCCTGAACCCGAGCATCTCGCCTTTCCTAAAATTTATGACGATGGCCGAATTGCTCCTTTTGTTCGAGTTGTTGATCATTGGGTGAGCTGTATTGATTTTGGGCGGGCGATCGCGCCCGCCATGTCCGAAGGCATCTACTCTCAATTACTGATGGATCTTACGCATCGTTCAAATCAAAACAAAGCTCAGATTGCCGTTCCTCCGCTATAGCGCTTCTATAGCGCTTTCGAGCCTAAAAATAACTGGTAGGTTCTACTATACTGAGCGTATCCTTTGCGTTTGGCATAGCCGATGCGGTTCTTAAACCCCAAAACAGACTTTGCCTTTAAAAAGATCTTTGGATCAAGGCAGAGCAAGGACGTTCTCATCAGCTTTTTAAATGCG
>JBGTGK010000090.1:0-2804 GCA_041746795.1 Phormidesmis sp. | reverse complement strand
TCTGCTGAGGAGGCGGCCACCTGTTGGGCCAACTGTTGAGCAAGCTGTTGGCTCAGCTGAGTAGCGATTTGCCCCGCAGCGCTTTCGGTCGTGCGCTCGTCTAGCCCGCTAATGCGCAGTAAAATCAGCCGACCGTAAGGGGGATAGTTTTGGGTGGCGCGATCGCTCAGCTCAGTCTGTACAAAGTCACCATATGCCACCAGCGGATCTTGCCCCGGCTGAGCGGCTGTTTGCTGAGTCAGCGCCCTAATGGCCACATGCTCAGGGCTATAGGTCTGTACAATCACCCTGCCAGGCTGCTCCCCTCTGCCCGCCCGGCCTGCCACCTGCGTCATCGTTTGCAACGCCCGCTCACTCGCCCGATAGTCGGGCATAAACAGCAGCCCATCAGCGGCAATCACGCCCACCAGCGTGACCTGCGGTAAATCAATGCCCTTCGTCAGCATTTGAGTCCCTACTAGCAAGTCAGCCTCTCCCTGGGCAAACCGGGTCAGCAGGGCTCTATGTGCCCCTTTGTTGCGCGTCGTGTCGCTATCGAAGCGAATACAGCGGATTTGAGGTAGATACTTCGCTAAGTCGTTGACGACCCTTTGAGTGCCGCTGCCGAAATTTTTAAGGTAAGGCGACGCGCATTCAGGGCATTCAGCGGGGTGAGGCTGCCCGTAGCCGCAGTAGTGGCAAAGCAGCCTAGCCGCTGCCTTTGGGTGGGTTTGGTGAAAAGACAGCGACACATCACAGTGAGGGCATTCCATTACATAGCCGCAGCTTCGGCAAGAGACAAAGCTGCTGTGCCCACGCCGATGGATGAACAAAATTCCCTGATTTTTATTTTCAACCAGTTCTTCTAGGGCCTTTTGCAGCGGACGGCTAAAGATCGTGCGATTTCCCTCATGCAGTTCCGTGCGCATGTCAATTACCTCAACCGGCGGCAGAGGACGGTCGTGAACGCGTTGGGCCATAGGCAAATACCGTAGGGGCCTACCTCGTGCCCGCCCCAACCTCACCCAGGTCTCCACCGCAGGCGTCGCCGATCCCAGCACCAGCGGACAGCCCTCTAGTTCAGCGCGCCACTGCGCCACCTGCCGGGCGTGATAGCAGGGCATGGGCTGGTCTTGCTTAAAGCTGCTGTCATGCTCTTCGTCCAAAATAATCATGCCGACATTAGGCAAGGGCGCAAACACGGCTGAGCGGGTGCCAATAATCACCTGTGGGGTGCCCATAAGCATTTGCCGCCAGGTGTCGTAGCGTTCGCCTGCGGAAAGGCCGCTATGATACACGCACACTTTTTCACCAAAGCGACTGCGAAAGCGATCGGTGAGCTGAGGGGTCAGGCCAATTTCAGGAACCAGGACGAGCGCTGACTTTTGAGCTGCCAAAATCGGCGCGATCGCCTGTAAATACACCTCAGTTTTACCCGAGCCGGTCACCCCATGCAGCAGCGCCTCACCGTAGCCCTGCATCTGCTGAAGCGTAGCCAGCGCTTTGGCCTGTTCCGCAGTCAGCGTTTTGGCCCGATCGGGCAGCGCCGTAGAGTGGCTGCTCGCCCGCAGCCGTTCGCGGGGCTCTACGACTAAATAGCCCTGTGTAGCAATATTTTTGAGGGTTTTGCTGGTAGTGTGCAGAAGCTGAAGCGCATCGCTGAGCCACAGTTCGCCGCCGCTATGCGCTAAAGCTGTCAGGATTTCTTGATGGCGGCGGCTGAGGTCTGCCTCTGCGGTTGCCTGCTTTATCAGAATCACGGCCTGGCGTTTTTGGGCACTCGGCGATCGCGGCGGTGCCAGGTAGCTTTTCACCACATCCAACGCCGTCAACGTCCGTAGCGCTTGAGTGACTTCATGAGGGGATCGGCGAAAAAGTTTTAGCTGACGTCTTATATATTGCCAGCTATAGTCTCTCTGGGGCGAGCCTTGGAGGATTGTCACTAGCTCAGCAGCTACTTCTGAAAGCGCTAGGTTAAGGGTCAAAGCCTCTACACTCCCAGTTGACAATTCAGTCATAAATTTCTCAGTGATCCTCACCCTTCTCTGTGATTTAGACAACAATCCGGGGGGTAGCGCTGTTCGAATCACCCTAATGAAGGGCGTTTGATAGTAGCGAGCGACACGGTTTAACAGTTGCCAATACTCTTTAGTAAAGAACGCAGGGTTAATAATGCTCTCTATTGATTTTATAGATAAGAGAGATACCCCCTCTGGGGGATTTTGGCAGAGGCGAATAGCGATCGCGCCCACCCGCTGAGCGCCAAAAGGAACGCTGACGATATCCCCCGGCTGAACCGCTAAACCCTCTGGTATGGCGTAGGTGTATAGCTCCTTTGCGCCTACGCAGTCAACCAAAACCTCCACCCACAAGGCTGTCAAATGTTGTCCCATTTCATCCATGAGCTGCCTAGAAAATTAAAAGTCGAGGAAAAATAAGCTGAAATTCGAATATTTGACAAACCGTCACCTGGGCCGCTACCTGGGAAATAAGAAAAAGAAACGTAACAAACAAAGCGAAACCCAGCGGACATAGCTTTACAAGGAGGTTGCAAGCGATAAGAAAAGAAACTTAAGTTATCAAATTGAACAGTTTCCTTATAAAGGGTTGCTATAGTGAAGCCACAGTAATTCCTGAGCGTCATTACAAAAATCTTGCCCTTTAAATACCTGACTCTCAACGTCGTCATGATGTGAACCTGATTCTAAATATGACAGCCTCTTACACTTCCGATATCAGTAGTCCTTTAACACCGCTTAACGGTATGTCTGGCGGTATGTCTTCACACTCAGGCAAGCTGCGCTCAGGTAAAGAAGGTGCTGCTG
>JBGTGK010000089.1:0-3868 GCA_041746795.1 Phormidesmis sp. | reverse complement strand
CCCACCCGACGGACGCAATAACAGTGCGGCAACTCACAGTGGCTACACTGAAGCTCAGTATCAGTCGTTAGCCTGGCTGCTAGCCCGCACCAGCATTCCGAACGAGCGCATTACCACCCACAAGGCAGTCGATAGATCGGGTACTCGTATAGATCCCCGATCGTTTGATGCCCCTCGGATGTACGAGCTGCTGAACCAGTATCCTAGTCGCCAGACGCTCCGCTAGGGACTTCTTTTTTGCCTTTAAGCAGGCTTTTGAGACGGCTAAGACGGCTAAGATGGCCTTTGAACGGTGTTTCTGCCCGCCTTTTTTAGCTGAGATTTAAGCCGCTGTAAGTCAAAGGCCTGAGTTTGAGCCTGGATCTGCTTGTGAGCTTGAGCCATCAGGGCTGCGGCTTTGCTTGGCGGCGCGTTGCGATCACGATAGTGCTCCCAAAGGTCTCGGTAGGGGCCGCCGGTTCGCATAGGAGCCCCGGCCCAGTGAAGATAGCGCAGTGGGCGATCACCATCAAACAAAGCATTGCCGCGCCGCTTAAAATGAGGTGACCCTCCCCAGCTGCCGGGCTCGCCCCCAGAAAGATGGGCGTTTGCCTTAACCACGTTAAGCCGACTAGGAATAGCTTTGAGCACCAAATAATTCATGATGGGCTGATCGGTCGTACCGCTAGAAAAGTCGAAGTACTCACGATGAGCTGCGCATTCGCTCAGCAGCGCGTAAAGCTGTTCGAGCGAAAATACTCCTTTTTTAGAACCCCATAGGCCGCTGTTAAAGACATCTTCTAACGCTTCAGAGCTGAACAGGTTTTGCTCAATAACCACGTCAGAAAAAACGTCTTTGAGCCCGCCTTTAAAGTGATAGTCACACCAAACGAAGTCAGCCTGATCTAGATAGGTCAAAATCTCCGAAACCGGCTTGAAGCAAAGAATGTCGGTATCAATGTATAAAAACTCGTCTAGCGGGCCGAACCAAGCGGCCAGCTTACGCATTTTGTTGGGTAGCGCCAGGTAATTGCGCGGGAAAATTTCGCCAATTCGCTCAGTCAGCACATTCAAAAAGTCTAGGTCAGGAAAGATCTGCACGTTATACAAATCGGTCAGGCGCTTGACCACACCCAAATGCCTATCGCTGAACGGAATCAGATAGACAGGAATGTCAGGGTCATGCAGGCGCAAGCTGCTCATCAGCGCGATCGCATTATCGGCAACCTTATCGTTAGCGACGATATAAACACCGCGCATAGGCTCTTTCTCTTGTAACTTTAGTCACAAGATGCCCAAAAATACCGCTGAGGTACGACCGTATATCAACCGTTTTTGGCCGTTAGCACTCGGGCTAACTCAAAGCCCTCCGACCTGACTTTTCTAAATCCTCAACAACTTTGAGCAGGTTCAAGGTGCTGTCGTAAGCCGAAACCGTCATCTCCTTACGCTCTCCGTTATCTGAGACAACTTCCCCATCCGCCAGCAGCCCGAGAGTGCCGATAATGCCGTTTAGGCGCGATCGCATTTCATACGACATCTTAGCGACGGCACGCCCCTGATCTGACGGATCAGAACCGCATAGATCTTCTTTTACATGCTCAGAGAACTGAATGGCGCACAGCTCAGAGTAGTAGCCGCCTTTATTCAGTAGCTCTAAGTGGGTACCCGTTTCGACTACGCGCCCTTGATTCATAACGGCAATCTGGTGGGCATTTTGGACGGTAGAAAGTCGGTGGGCAATTACTAAGGTCGTGCGATCACGGCTCAGCTCATCAATCGCCTTTTGCACCAGCCTTTCTGAAATGGTGTCGAGGGCGCTCGTAGCTTCATCTAAAATTAAGATGTCAGGATCTTGAAGGAGGGCGCGAGCGATCGCTAGCCTTTGCCGCTGACCGCCTGATAGCAAAACGCCGCGATCACCAATCATCGTGCTCAACCCCTGGGGCAAGTCTTCAATAAACTCATCGGCATTAGCCCGCCGCATGGCGTCTTCGATCTCATCATCGGTCGCCTGCTGACGCCCATAAATCAGGTTCTCGCGCACCGTCGCATTGAACAAAAAGGTATCTTGGCTAACAATCCCTAACCGACGGCGAAAGCTCTTGATATCAAATGACTTGAGGTCATAGCCATCGATCGTAATTCGGCCGCTAGTAGGATCGAAAAAGCGAGGCAGCAAGTCTGCCAGGGTTGACTTGCCGGCACCAGAAGCGCCTACTAAAGCCAGCGTTGTGCCTTTTTTGAGCGTTAAGCTAACGTCTTTGAGCACCTGCCTTTCGTGGTTAGGATAGGTAAAGCTCAGCGACTGAAAGCGAATGGCCGACTGAAGCTCTGTGTACCCACGATGGCCCGCAGGCATAAAGGGCTTGTCATCGCGACGCAAAAATTCGCTGACAACTGCAACGCTCGGCTCTACATTAGAAAGCTGACTGCGGGCAGAATTGAGGTTTGCAATGGCAGGCAGCATCCGAAATAGCACCATCAGATAGACGAATAAGATAGACGAAAACTGCTCTATCTGATTAGCCATTACCCACTTGCCAATGGAGGCGATGCTAATTAAGGCGATGATGCTGGTAACTTCATTAATCGGCGTAATTCCAGCGAACAGCAGCTCAGAGCGATACTCTGACACTTCGCGATCGGTGATGAGTTTGGCAACAGTATCAAACTCCTCGTCTTCATTGGCCGTCCCTTTCACCAGCCGAATACCGGAAAGAATCTCGACAATCCGCGAGGAGTAGCGGCGCGAATATTCAGAAAGTTCGGATCCGTATTGCTTAGCCTTGCGAATAGCAGTTTGATTAGCCAGCGCTGCTAGGCCCAGCGTAAACGTAGAAATAATGGTGAGTTCCCAAGACCACCACACTAAAATTCCAATGAATACGATGATAGTGATGATGGCGATCGCCATCCTGGCCAGCGTCCGAACAGCAATCGACGTTCGGTTCACCTCTATATTGAGATGGTTGATTAAGTCTCCAACCCTAGTCGTCATGTAGTAAGCGAGATCTACATTCAGCAAAATCTTCAGGCCTTCTAGCCGAAGGCTGGCTCCCAGCTTACGATTGAGCTGATTAGAGGATAGCGCCCCGCAGTAAGTTGCGGCATTTTTGAGAACGATTAAGCCGACGACCGAAAGAGACATCGCTAACAGTCGGTAGCGATCGGGAAATCCATCAAAAAGCCCTAGAAACTTCTGCAAGCTCGACGGCAACTGACTGACGAGATTTGCGGACTGGCCTAGCAATTCCAGAACGATAGGGACGATCAAAATTGTACTGACACCGTTAAACACAGCGCCAGAAAAACCCATCAAGACGATGAGAAGCACCAGAAACGGATAGCGGAGCATCAATTTTATGAGGAGCTGTCTAGAATGCATAACCCTTAGGAATCAAAAAGCTTGAGGGGACTGAAGGCGAGGCGACTGGATGTACAGATGGAATACAGTATAGATGCCGTAAATAATAGCGACTGACCCATCCGTAAATGGACGCTACTGCATCTAGGATAGTTGTGAAAAATGGCTAAACAAAACAAGAGATTGTAAAGACTAACGGTAAACTGCTTGGCGCTATCATTCCCGCTTGGCAATAAACTTTCTTGATTAGGGCTGCTTTCAAGCAATACGGGAGCTAACGCGCTATTCCCTAAATTTTGCGCTATTCCCTAAATCTTTAAAGAGGCTCATAGTATGGCAGCGATGGCATTATGCATTCATAGCCAAATCTTTCGGGCTCAGTTTTTGCTAAATCTGCATAGAGAGCCCTTGAGCAAACCCAGTGGCTCCGGATCTGCTTAAATTTTAAGGCCTGCTAAAATAGGCCGCAAGCAATCTGCCATAGCCGCAACGCTGTAATACTCGGCGCATCGCTGTTGGGCC
>JBGTGK010000088.1:0-19962 GCA_041746795.1 Phormidesmis sp. | reverse complement strand
GACTCTAATGTATTCATTGTGATAAACGCTGGTAGTTTTTGCTTTTATCAAGCGTTCACCACTTTTCCTCTTTTGGCAAGGCTTGCAGCCTTTTTCCCTACGGCACGCTGCCCCTTGTTTGGCCTAAATTTAGGTAGCTAAAGTTCAGAAAATTTCTAAACATCAATCTTTGGATAGATGAACGTTTGCCCGGTTGCTTCTCTTTTACGCCTGCTGGTTTTTTTACAAGTAGTTAGTAATGCACTAACACAGCCAACCCTAATCCAGGCATAACAAAGAGAACTCTGGTTGACAGCCACCTCAAATACAGGCACAGTCAACTTGCTATTTTGAGTAAATTCACGTATTTGCCGAAGGCAGTGGCTCACGGGGCGGGGCTGGAAAAACGTTGGCATGGGTGTGCCAAAAGCTGCGAATGAATATATTGAGCTGGCTGCTGCCGTTGCGCAGTGCAATTTCATCAGGGTTGATTTTTAGCTGTACCAGCAGCGCAAAAAAATCGATATCGCAGGCAATTTCAAATAGCGCTAGCGGCCAGATTAAATCTGGACAGTCCTCCAGGTCATAAAGGCTTAGGGAAGATTGAGTAGGGTCAGCGGCAGCCGCAGCGATCGCAGCCTGACGCGCCTGTCGCCCCAAATGTGACCTTAGGGATGAGCGGCTGCTAGCTGCTGGCAATCCCTGAATCAGCAGGGTGGGCCTAGCCCAACAGAGATGGCGCTGCTCGACTACTTGAATAGCCTCGGCGTATAGCCGAGATGTGCTGTGCTCCAGGTAGAGAATCTGAGAAGGGACAACGCTCATAAGGTTTTTTGAGGGGAATGCCTGTTTTACTACAGCTAAGATATATTAAGAATCGTACATATTTGCTAAATATGTTATCACCCCCTCAGGGTGATTAAATCGGCAGGGTTGAAACCGTATCGTCATAATAAAAATAACCAAAGGTTTGCCAGTGGTTTACCCGTAAGGCCTGTCAAACGAGCCTACAGACGAGCCTGCTGAAAACGCCGTCTTATCAGCCCAGTTGACTACACCAGTTGACTACACTAGAAACGACTCTAGCGAAGGAGTGAAATAAAACAATGCCGACCTCGATTGGAACGATTGAAAAGCCGATCACTGCAACGGTTCCGAAAATAGCGCCCCGATACCGGGTGCTGCTCCACAACGACGAATTTAACAGCATGGAATATGTGGTTGAGAGTTTGGTGCAGACAGTGCCTGCGCTCACCGCACCTCAGGCGATTGACATTATGATGCAGGCTCACAACTCAGGCACTGGGCTGGTGATTATCTGTGAGTTAGAGCACGCCGAGTTCTATTGTGAAAACCTATGCAGTAAAGGGCTCACGAGCACAATTGAGCCGGATGAGTAGCCTCAATGAGTCGCTCTGACGGTCGAGCACAATTGAGCCGGTGGATCGGTAGGCGGGGTGCCTGGCAGCGGGTATTTATTTTTTTGGGTTCGCTGGCGATCACCTGGCTGCCGATCGCCGCACTGCTGCGCTGGCTAGGCTATACCTATGGCTACTCAGGCACCACAGAAATTTTGGCACTGGTGCTGCTGTACACAGGCTTTCTATGGGGGCTACCTCGGTGGGGCAAGCAGATACACCAGTGGCCCCAGCCGTTGAGTCGCTACGGCCTGTTTTGGAATGTGCAGACGGCCCGCCAGCTCTTAACGGCTTTAGCGATAGGCTTGCTAGGCGTGTTTGCGCTGTTTGGCATAGAAACCTTACTAGGCTGGGCCACGCCAGCTACACCAAGTCCTAAATTCGCTCAGTTTGTGCTAGAAGGGCTGCTGATGGCGCTGGCTGTTGGCTTTGCCGAAGAAGCTTTGTTTCGAGGGTGGCTGCTCACTGAGCTGGAGAAAAACTATCGCTCCACAGCCGCGTTAGCTATGGACGCCGCCTTTTTTGCAGCGACTCATTTCATTAAGCCTTGGGCAGAAATTGTGCGGACGTTCCCACAGTTTTTGGGCCTGGTAATATTGGGGATGGCGCTAGTGTGGGCCAGACGATCCAGCCAGCCAGGCAAATGCGGCAAAGGCAAGGATGGAGAAATGGGCTGCGGATTGGGCTATCCGATTGGGCTACATGCAGGCCTAATTTGGGGCTATTACATTGTGAATGTGGGTGGACTCAGCGAGTATACGGGTCGCGTGCCTGAGTGGGTGACCGGCATTGATAAAAACCCCTTAGCCGGGCTGATGGGCCTGATTTTGTTGGGGGCGATCGCCTCCCAATTTGCCAAAACTGCCCAACCCAAAACGCAGCTAGATTTTTCTTCTAAACGCTGAGCCGTCACGCTAGGCCATAACGGCTACAGGTAGATAGGTTAAAACTTCTACGCCCGACTTGGTTACTGCCAGCGTGTGTTCAAACTGGGCCGATAGCTCACCGTCTTGAGTCACTGCCGTCCACTGATCGGGCTTAAGCACAACCTCATAAGTGCCCACGTTTAGCATCGGCTCGATGGTAAAAACCATGCCAGGCCGAATTTTTTTGCCTTTACCCTTGACACCGTAGTGCGGGACTTGAGGCTCGGTGTGAAAAATGCGGTGAACGCCATGACCAACAAAGTCACGGACGACCGAAAAACCTTCTGACTCAGCGTAGGCTTGAATCGCTGCGCCAATGTCACCAATTCGTCCGCCCACTTTAACCGCCTCAATTCCCTTCCACATGGCTTTTTCAGTCACTTCAACTAGCTTGCGAGCGACGGGGTCTACATCGCCTACTAAAAAAGTGCGCGAGCTGTCGCCGTGGTAGCCATTCAGCAAAGGTGTCACATCAATGTTGATGATGTCCCCATCTTGCAATACGTCTTTCTTGTTGGGAATACCGTGGCACACTACTTCATTAATGCTGGTGCAAATAGACATGGGGAAGTTCTCCGAGCCTGCTGGGCCAGGATAGCCTAAAGGCGCACTGGTAGCGTTGTGCTGGCGAGTCCAGCGCTCAGCCGCGTCGTTTAGCTCTAGCGTACTTATGCCTGGCTGAACCATGGGTGCCAAAAAATCTAGCAGCTCAGATGACAGCTTGCAGGCCGGACGCATCGCATCAATTTCGCGGCTAGATAGCAGGGTGATGCCTCTAAAAGGCGCTTCGGGAGAGTGATCTTTCACGGAAACTTATCGCGGTATGGGGTATGTTCTTACTCTAGCGTCATTGCTACCTAATTGAGGATTGCCGTGAAGTTCTGGCTGACGTGTTTTGGAGTGCTATTTATAGGAGCTGAGCTATTTCAGTGGTTTGTTGAACTGGGAGGCGGTAAGTTTTCTGGCGTATGGCTAATTTTAGGCGGCATGGGTTTGGCGGCAGCGAGTAATGCAGCTCATCTACCAAAACTACCAACGAAGCTGACGAGCAGCACGGTTAGCGATGCTACGGCTCCCAATAAAGCCACCGATCATCTGGCTCAAAGCCAGCCCAAAGAACGCCTAAAAGAACCTATAACAGAGCCACTGTCGGTTGCGCAGCAGTCGGCGGAAGATTCTATTTCTTTCAAGGTGCGCTTGCCTTGGCGCTAGCTAGTTGACAGGTTACTCAGATGTCATAAACTGCTTAACGCCTTTGCGGATGATGCCTCTAGGGGCGAGCCGGGTAGAGAAGGCAAGTAGCTGATTGGCCAGACCATGAACAGCGACAACCTGACCCTTTTGAAGGGCGTCGTAGCCAAATTCTGCAACTTCTGCGGCGGTAGGAAGCTTGCTTTCACTCGCATTATTGGCCAGCGCCATTTTGTCCATATTGGCCTTGCCGATAAAGCCAGATTGTGTGGGGCCTGGGCAAAGGGTGCTGACGATGATGCCCGCGTTTTCGGTTTCGGCAGCGATCGCCTCACTAAACGAAAGCACATAGGCCTTAGTCGCAAAATAAACGGCCATCATTGGCCCCGGCTGAAAAGCGGCTGTAGAAGATACATTCAAGATTTTGCCAGCGCCCCGACTGACCATCGCAGGCAGAAACAGCCGAGTCAGATGAGTCGTCGCCAGCACATTGAGCAAAATCATGCCCTGAAGCTTTTCCCAGTCACTGCTGACGAACTCAGCATAGTCACCATAGCCCGCATTATTGACCAGCACATCAACGCTGAGATTGTGCTGCTGAATCTGATCAAATAGCCGCTGCGGCGCGTCTTTGTCAGTGAGATCGTGGCTAAAAACAGTCGCCTGAACGCCGTATTCGCTAGAGAGTTCCTGGCTCAAGTCCCGTAGCTTGTCTTCACTGCGAGCAACCAGAATTAAGCTGTATTGGTTTCTCGCAAACACTTCAGCTAGGGCTAGGCCGATGCCGCTAGAGGCACCTGTGATCAGAGCGGTTTGCTTCATACTTCATTATTCGTATTTCATCTTTGTAAAAACCGTACCTCAACCGAATGTCGGCATCCTCTACCGCTGGGTGAGGGTTCTCGCACTGAGTGAACAGACGCTGTGATTGGCATGATGGATACATCCACATTCGGAGACCGTTACATGATTGTTCGTCGTTACTGGCAACCCTTTCAAGAGTTCAACACCGTTAAGCAGCAGCTCGATCAGCTGTTTGATGACTTTGCAGGCGTAGAAACTGCGCCTACTACCTGGACACCGGCTGTATCCCTGCTGGAAAGCGAAGCGGCTTTAACCCTACACGTACAGCTACCTGGCGTTGATGCGGATGGCATTGATATTCAAGCCAGCCGTGAAGTGGTCGCTATTTCGGGTGATCGCACTGCCCCTGAACTCGCGGAGGGCACTAAGCTCCGCCGCAATGAGTTCCGCTACGGTGCTTTCCGTCGCGTCGTTTCGCTGCCCGTCGCTATTGATCCTAAGAACGTGACTGCTGACTATGAAGCAGGCCTCTTAGTACTGACGCTGCCTAAAGCAGAAGATGAGCGCAACAAAGTAGTGAAAGTGAGCGTAGCGGGTGCTTCTGAGAAGCCTGCGATCACAGATGCTGCTGAGACAAATACTGCTGAAGCAGGTGATACAGACGCTTGGTAAGCCATCACCAGGCGGCGAGTCATTTAGTTGGGAGACTCATGGTTCGCTGCCTCACTTTGGCCCTTATGCGGCTTTAGTTTTTCCTTAAGACCTTTCTAGACAGAGATCTTGAGACAACAGGTTTAGGTACAACCCTAGCGGGCGATCAATGCGATCACCCGCTTTTTTTGCCTTCGACCATCCTTTATGCTGGTAAGACACACCTGCGAGAAAAGATCGATGTCGAGCGATAACATTCCGACAGCACTGAAGGCCGAAGGGGCGCGGCAAATCCCCCAAATTGGCCTGTTAACGATGCTGCGTTTAGGTGTTTTTAACATGGGCCTTGGCATTATGTCGCTGCTGACATTAGGCGTGCTCAACCGGGTGATGATCGATGAACTGCGGGTGCCTGCGCTGGTGGCAGCGGGTGCGATCGCCGTCCATCAGTTCATGTCGCCTGCGCGAATTTGGTTTGGCCAAATGTCAGATGCTAAGCCTTTGTTAGGCCATCATCGCAGCGGCTACATCTGGCTAGGGATCGCTAGCATGTGGGCGACATCGTTTATCGCTGTGCAGGTCATGTGGCAGCTTGGCGAACACATCGCCCAGTTTGGCTGGGGCGTCGGTGCCTATCCCTGGGTCGGGCTATTGGCTATCGTGTTCGCCTTCTATGGCTTGGCGCTCTCTGCGACTTCTACGCCTTTTACCGCCCTCCTAGTAGATGTCTCCGACGAAAAAACCAAGTCTAAAATCGTTGGCATCGGCTGGTCTATGCTGATGCTGGGCATTGTGGCAGGCGTTGGCATCGTTAGCGCCGTCCTTGGCCCGCTAGAAGGCGCGTCTTCGGTTGCAGAGCTGCGCGGCCCGATTAATCGACTTTTTGTGATTGCGCCCGCTATTGTTTGTACGCTTGCGGTTGTCAGTACAGTCGGGATAGAAAAGCGCTATTCCCTGCTGGAGCAGCGCTCGGTGGCGAATGGTCGAGAAGATAGCGTCACGCTTAAGCGGGCCTTAAAGGTATTAACCGCTAGCCGCCAAACGGGATTATTTTTCTGCTTTTTGCTAGTGCTGAGCCTCAGCCTGTTTGCCCAAGACGCGGTGCTAGAACCTTACGGTGGCCAAATCTTTGGCATGAGCATTCAACAAACGACTGCGCTCAACGGTTTTTTTGGGATTGGCACGCTCTTGGGCATCATCGCCACGAGCTTTGTGCTGGTGCCGCTGCTGGGGAAAAAGCGCACGGTGAAAGTGGGATGCTTGGCGGCGGCAGCTTGTTTGATAGGACTAGCCGCCGCAGGAACCACAGCAGATCCTAGGGTGCTGCAAGGTGCAGTGGGTCTGTTTGGCCTGGCAGCGGGGCTACTAACCACTGGCTCCATTATTTTGATGATTGATTTAACGGCGGCTGAAACGGCGGGGACATTTATTGGCGCTTGGGGACTGGCACAGGCGATCGCCCGAGGCAGCGCCTCTGTGCTGGGCGGTGGGCTGCTGTCTTTAGGCAAAAGTTTGACGGGAGCCGCGACCGTTTCAGCGCCTACTGCTGAACAATTGCTGCCTGCTTATGCGCTGGTATTTGGCACTCAGGCGGTAGGAATGCTGGTGGCGATCGCGCTGGTGAGCCGGGTTGATGTACAGGAGTTTCAAATGGATGCGAAGCGGGCGATGGCAAAGCCCATCCGAAGGATGATCACAGCGGCGCTAGAAAACGACTTAGATTAGCCGTAAGCGAGGCTGCTAAACTGCACGACATGTTTGATACCGTCTGCAAATTCCTGATCGAAAACTTCCCAACCGACTTCGCCACCTGGCTATTAGGCGAGCCTGTTGAGCTTGTCGCCATCAGCCCGTCAGAACTTTCGCTTGAACCCATCAGAGCAGATGCGCTTATTTTGCTCCAATCGCAAAACCTTGTTCTGCACATAGAATTTCAAACGCTTCCCAGGCCAAACATTCCGTTTAGAATGCTGGATTACCGAGTGAGAGTCCATCGACGGTTTCCTAATAAAACCATGCGGCAGGTTATCATTTACCTTCAGAAAACCCAGTCCGAGCTGGCTTGGCAAACAGCCTTTACGCTAGAAAATACGCAGCATCAGTTCGAAGTCATTCGTCTGTGGGAACAGCCGCTCGATTCTTTCCTAAACGTCCCTGGCCTGCTGCCCTTTGCTGTTCTGAGTCAAGCTGATAGTCCAGCAGACGTTTTACAACAGGTCGCTGAACGAATACAGCGCATTCCTGAGCGGATCGTACAGAGCAATCTCACCGCTACCGCCGCTATTCTATCGGCGCTAGTATTGGATAAAGCCGTTGTTCGGCGAATTCTTAGGAGCGACCTTATGCAGGAGTCAGCGATTTACCAGGAAATCAAAGCGGAAGGCAAAGCGGAAGGCAAAGCGGAAGGCTTTCAGGAAGCAGTTCAACGTGAGAGGGCGTTAATTCTACGGCTGCTAAGTCTCAAAATTGGTACCTTACCTGAAGCCGAGCGAAAGCAAGTGAGTCAGCTATCTCTAGACCAGCTAGAAATTTTAATCGCAAGGCTGTCAGAATTTTCTACTATTGAGAACTTGTCTAATTGGCTGCAAAGTAACTGTCCACCAGCGTAATGAGAAAATACTTGATAGGAAACGACCGCATTCTCCAAAGAGTTTAGCCAGTGCTGATCTAGTGTCTTAGTCCGTTAATCTCATAGCTAACGAAAGATTAATCCTGGATGATCAGTGGAATGTTTTGAGTGTGAATTAGGGCGCTCGTGTTGCAGAATGTAAAGACCATAGAACAGAGCGATCGCTCAAAAAATTATTTAACTAATGACAACACCTGATTTTTGGGAAAAGGTGAGCGCCTTTGCCCAGTCAACGACTAACAATGTGAGCGGCCCTTTACTTAAAGCCTTTGGTAGCGCTACTGCTGAGCAAAAAGCTGATGGTAGCCTGGTTACCCAATACGATAAATGGGCGGATGCTGAGCTGAGTGAGCGCATCAAAAGAACCTTTCCCGACCACGGTGTCCTCAGCGAAGAAGCTGAGCATACCTTTCCTGGTACAGAATGGTGTTGGGTGATTGACCCGATTGATGGCACCACTAACTTTACCCGAGGCATTCCGCTTTGGGGCATTTCGCTAGGTCTTTTGTACAAGGGCACCCCTGTATTTGGCCATGTCTATATTCCTTCTCTCGGCCAGCATTTTTACGGCTTCTGGCCGGGCGAGTCGGGTCTGAAGATGCCAGCAGGCGCTTTTGTCAACAGCGAACCCATTCATCCGGCTGCCGATGCGCCGTCGGGATCGCACTTTTTTAGCCTATGCGCTCGCAGCATCAAGGTATTGCAAAAGCCCTTTCCCTGCAAAATTCGGATGCTGGGCGTGGCTACTTATAACCTGCTCACGGTGGCATCGGGCGTCAGCCTGGGCGCAGTAGAAGCCACGCCAAAAATTTGGGATATTGCGGCAGTATGGGCGATTACCCAGGCAGCAGGAGCGAACTGGACGGCGCTCGACCACAAGCGCTCGTTCCCGCTGGTGGCTGGTAAGGACTACAGCACTTATCCTTTCCCTACGCTGGTCACGCGCGCCGACCTAGTCGAAAAGTTTGAGCCTCTAGTCAGTGTAGTTTTGCAATAGCCTTCTGCATCCGAGCGTTCGGTGACCTTAAATCTATAGAACAGGCGACACTTTCATGCAAGAGGCCTTTTCAATCACAATGCGCTTCATGTCGAGCTGCTGTGGCGTTACTGTCCAAGCCTCCTGTCGGCTCTGAGTTGCGCCAGCAATATGTGTCGTTACCTCTACTAATGCCTGATCGCCTGTTATCTTACCCGTAAAGGTCTGCTGGTAGTGCGCTTCTCCTTTTTGAGGAGAGTTTACGGTGCCAGCGCTTTTTCCCGTAATCTGTTGGTCATCGGTTACCTGTAAGCGAATGCCGAGCCAGTTCTGATTGCCTGCTTTATAAAAACAGTACTGTTGTCCTGCTGATAGCGCACTGTCTGCGGCGCTAGTCCCTGCTTTGGCATTTTCTTGGGCATTCTGTGGCAAGCCGTCTGCTGGCTTGTTTTGTTTGCTCTGAGCTGGCTTGCGGGTCGTGCCTTCTGAGATGTAGCTGCTCATACTTGGCAAGGTTCCCCGGTCAGAAGTTGCCTGTTCGCCACCGGATTGACTGATTTTTCCCGTTCGCCGGGCAGTGGGCTCTTTAGGTTGGCATCCCACCATCAAAACGGCCAGTATGATGGTGAAGCTAGAAAGCCATTTTTTATGGAACTGTTGCGATCGCAATTGAATACCCATAGTTAAAATCATCACCCCTGCTTAATACTAACGTGGCTCTTTTCCCTGACATAGCGGTATACAATTTTTTAGCAATTCGCCAGTTGCCTGTTCCACTAGCCTCCATAAACCCAATCCATCAAATCAGAGCCTCCTTAGCTTATGTATCTCAACATCGGTGACCCTGCCCCCGATTTTTCCATGCCTGATGCCGACGGCAACACCGTGAGCTTGTCAGCGCTCACAGGCAAGCGAGTCGTTTTATTCTTCTACCCACGCGATAACACGCCGGGCTGCACAAAAGAAGTCTGTGCCTTTCGCGACGCCTATGAAGAACTAAAGGCTAAGGACGTTGTTGTCCTAGGTGTGAGCACCGACGATGCCAAATCGCACGCCAAATTTGCAGCCAAACACAGCCTGCCTTTTCCGCTGCTGGTAGATGCAGAGGGCAAAGTTGGCACCCAGTACGGCTGCTACGGCCCCAAAAAAATGTATGGCAAAGAGTATATGGGCATTACCCGCAGCTCGTTCCTGATTGGGCCAGAGGGCACTTTGGAAAAAATTTACCGTAAAGTAAAGCCCGAACCTCATGTGGCAGAGGTCGTCGCTGATATTAATGAGTTAATGGCCGCCGCTTAGGACTTTTCTCATGCCCAAAGAATTTCATCCGCTTCGTCAGCTGCGGCCAGTGCGTATCCTGTTAGGGCTACTGCTGCGCCGTCCTATTGTAGGTACCAGCGTAATTCCGCTGCTGCCAGACGGGCGCATTGTTCTCATTCGCCGTCGTGACAGCGGGCTATGGAGCCTGCCTGGCGGTATCGTTGACTGGGATGAAGACATTGCCACCGCCGCCGCCCGTGAGCTAACCGAAGAAACCGGGCTAATGCTCACTACGGTAGGCCGATTGGTCGGCGTGTATTCTGCTTCAGGCCGAGATCCGCGATTTCATTCGGTGTGCATAGCTTTAGAAGCTCACGTAGAAGGCACTTTCAGCATCTTTGATAAGGCAGAAGTGATGGAGGTCGGGGCATTTCATATACCGGATTTGCCCACCGAGCAGCTTGCCCATGACCATACCCAGCAGCTAAACGACTATTTTGCGGGCAAAACCGTACTAGCTTAGCGTAAGGTATCAATTGACACTTGTATTAGCCGAGGGGCTGGCGTTGCTTTCGCGGCCTGACAGCAGCAGGATCGATAGCGACTGAGGCCGCTTCTAGCGTGGTCATCCGTTCAGCGTCCGTAATCGTATTGACCTGATACACCAGGCCTTCGTCAATATCTAAAGCGGTGAGCCAGCCGCTTTTAGGGTGGTATCCCCCAGTGTCAATATCTAGCCAGCCGGGGCCTTTTGCAATCTGCCCTGGGCTCACTCCTGGAAAGGTAAAGGTGATGGTATGACCGGTAATAATACATTTGTCACTAAAAACCGGGGATGGATAGCGGTGGAAGATATCTCGAATCCAACAAAAATCCATCTGAGTTTGCTGAGCCAGCGGCTTGTGAGGGTTGAATCCCGCATGCACCAAAAAAACATCGCCCAGATCTAAATAAAGGGGCAAGTTCTTCAGCCACTCCACATGCTCCAAAAGTGCTTCAGTGCTTGGATAGCTTGTGAGCGTAGGCTGTCCGCCACTGTTTAGCCAGCCATGGAAAGCACTAAGGTTGGGGTTTTCGTCAGGAAAGGCGTTGAGCAGCAAATGCTCGTGATTGCCTAGCACGCAGGGATAGTTGTTTTGCCTGACGAATTCTACAACCTGAGCGCTTTTGGGCCCGCGATCAATCAGATCCCCTACAAAATGCAATGTGTCCTGCCCAGTAGGGGCAATCATGGCTATCAGCTGCATTAACCCATCGTAATGGCCGTGAATATCTCCGATAAATATACGGCGGCTCATGCAGCTCCAGGTGGGACGACTGAGAGATTTATACTCTACCCCTATTATGCCTAATTGATAGCTGAACTCACCAGAAATGCTGCGATTGGGCGTTAAAGCCATACAGCTTAAGCGGTTTTAATCGGGTGGGTCGGTGACTTGAATAATCAAAAACTGACTGCAAAAGCCTATGGTTCCGAGGCTGACTCGATCACAAATCCAGCGTCGCGGATCATGTCGAAGTCTTTTTTGGCTGACTGGCCTGGGGTGGTGAGGTAGTCGCCTATAAAAATGGAGTTGGCGGCGTAGAGGCCGAGGGGCTGGAGCGATCGCAAATGCACTTCCCGTCCGCCCGCAATCCGAATTTCTTGAGCAGGTAGCATCAGCCGAAACAGGCACAAAATTCGCAGGCATCGCTGTGGGGTGAGTTCGCTGCGTTCGGCAAAGGGCGTACCAGGAATGGGAATCAAAAAGTTTAGTGGGACGCTGGTAACGTTTAAATCCTTGAGCGAGCTGGCTAGCGAAACAATGTCGTCATCCGACTCGCCCATCCCAAAAATGCCGCCCGAGCAAGTTGTTAGCCCCGCCGCCTGAACTGCTTTCACCGTCGAGAGCCGGTCTTGATAGGTGTGGGTCGTGCAGATTTCTCCGTGGTGGGCCTCAGCGGTATTAAGGTTGTGGTTAATGCGGTCAACGCCAGCTGCTTTTAGCTGATGGGCCTGGTCTTCGTTCAGCAGTCCCAATGTGGTACACACCCGCATAGGATACTGGCCTTTGACGGTGCGCACAGCGTCCAAAATGCCGTCAAATACTTTTTCTGACGGGCTGCGGCCCGAAATAGCCATACAAAAAGTGCCTGCCTTCATTTCGTGAGCGCGACCCGCCGCCGCAACAATTTTCTCCTTTGCCATCAGCGGATATTTCTCGATTTCGGCACCCGATATTTTGGACTGGGAACAATAGTGACAGTCCTCCGGGCACAGGCCGCTTTGCGCATTGAGTAAAAAATGTAGCCGGACGCGATCGCCCCAGTAATGACGGCGCACGCGATAGGCCGCCGCTAGCTGTTCAAGGATGGCGTCGTCAGGAGCCTGAAGCACCGTCAGGGCTTCTAACCGGCTAAGGGCAACGCCTGACAAAGATTTGTCGGCTAGTCGCTGCCAATCAGACTGTCCTAAAGTACGATCATCCGAAGTACGATCAAAAGTAGGAATAGAAGCCACATTCACCATAAAATCTCTGACCGGCTGCTAATGACCGGTTCCCGAACGCTGATTGCCAATGCAGATCTTACGCTATCATCAGCCGCTTCTCTAGACATGCACACACCCGCCAAACACTCTATTACGCTGATTCGTCACGGCCCGCCTGCGGTTTCCCTCCGCCAAAAGGTAAGAGGTCATCAGTTCAGGCAGTTTGTAGAGCGCTATGACGCAGCCAAAATTGTTCAGCGCGCTTTGCCGCCGCTGGCCGTGCGGCAGGTCGTCAGGCAGGCTGACTTTGTGTTTTCTAGCAGTCGGCCTCGGGCAATGCATACGGCTGAGCTGCTAGGCGTTGCTGTGCCACCCATGATCGATCCGCAGTTTCGAGAAATTGAGTTCCCAGTAGACTTTCCCCGCTATCTGCGCTTTTCAGCCCTGGTATGGTCGCTGATTGCACTTGTACTGTGGCGAATGGGCTATAGCTCTCGGTCTGAATCACTCGCCCTTTCTAGAGCTAGAGCCCGTGCAGCCGTAGATTTGCTGGAAAGCCAGCTTCGGAATCAATCTGAAGGACACTCTGGAACCCAATGGGGGTGCGCAGGCTCGGTGGTGCTAGTGGCCCACGCTGGAATCAATCGTCTGATTGCCAAGGAGCTGCGAAAACGGGGCTGGCATGGCCGTAGACTGCCACGCTCTCAGCACTGGGGCTGCACAACTTACTGTCGTTAAAAAGCTGTTGCTGGAGGTGGTAAATTTTTACACTTCTTCTACACTTTTGTAGAGGCGCTCCTCTATAAGAAGGGCGATGCTATTGGGCTAGGTATAAGGCTACCTTTGAATTTGTAACGTACATTTCAAGCCATTATTATGTCTGACGTACCACAGCCTGATTCATCCGCTACTGGCCCTTCTGAGCCAAAAGACGGGTCGGCAAAAGTGCCTAAAAGCCTACTCGAAACTACACTTTCAGGCGCGATCGCCCTCGCCCAAAGTGGCAAAAGCTACGACCAGGCAGCCGAACAGTTTGCCGCCGTCGCTTCTCAAATTGAAGGCGAAAGCTCAGAAGCGGCGACTTTACTTAAGCGCCTCTGGAAAGAATATATCTCCGTCCAGCGCTCTGCCGTCTTTTATGAAAGTCTTAGCGATGCAGAAGCAGGCCTCTCTGAAAAGATGGCCGAGAGCAACATCCAGCTTAAGCGCAACTATATGCGTCTAGTCCAAGAGCAGTAGCATGACTGAGCAGAGTCGGCGTTGCCAAAAACACTGCCTAAGCGCAGCCGAAGTCACTGCCCCTCAATCACCAGCTGCCCGTCCACTACCTTCACATCGCTGGGACGGACGCCCTGTTGACTTAGCAGGGCGTCTATTTGCTGCTCGATATCGCTTTGTGAAAGGCCTAGCTGGGTGGCTACTTTCGCTATTGGTAGGCTTAGCTGGCCCAGCTTAATGTGAGTATCGTCCAGGCTAACGGCACCGTCTACGACTTTAGGGATACCCTCAATGCCAAGATACACGTCACGATTGGCCAGGAAAGGAAAGTTTCGGGTTAGCTGCTCCACCGCCTGCTGTCCTTCGGCGGGTAAGGCTGCTAGGGGTAAATCGGCGAGGTTGATGACTGCCCCGCTTTCTATTCGGCCATTTTTGATAGAGGTATTGACACCTTTGGCTGCATCCAAAATAGGGGCTGTGTAGGGCTGGCTGGCCATGGCATCCGTCACCATTTGGTTGAGCCTGCTCGCTGGAATCACAGTTGTTTTCCCGTCGCTAACAGTGGCGCTGCTGCTGTCGTAGGTGTCTGAAGTTCCAGGGTCATAGCTGGCTGAAGCGCGAGCTGCCAAAGGGCTATCTGTTTGGGAATACCAGTCTGGCAGGGCCGAGGTTTGCATGGCGGCGTAGCCCAGTCCGGCCCCGACGGTGGCAGCGGCGATCGCTAAACCGGTCAATAGCATTTTCATAGCAATTTCTTAGGTGATTCTGAGCAAGATTTCTTTAAGTGTTCCCTCACGGTACAAAGCGGTCATTCCGGCAAAGGCGATCGCTGTGCCAGTTGATTAGCCCGTTGGTAGACAGGTTAGGGGGACACTCAGGTAGACAATTGCTTAGCTAGCTGAATACAGGCCGCTATGGGTGCGTCTGTTTTGATGGCCTGCGGACTGATGTGAGTTAGTGTAGCTGCAAATTCCTGCTGATGTAGCCGTGAAACCAGTGCTTGCCTGGGAGGGATATCCATTTTTCCGCGTCTGCCAATTTCTGCTAGCGGATAGTAGTAAGGCGGCAGTGACGCTTCGGCCTGCATGATTTTTACCAACGACTGGCACCTAGCCCATCGTTCGGGGCTTTGATCATGAGGATGAGGATGGGCTTGGCGGGCGATCGCACATTGCTGCATCCTCTCTAGCTCTTGCACATCGTGCAATGGCCCTAGCCACATCGGCCCACTTAAAACAGGTCGGTCGCCTGCTTGAGCCTCAACGCCACCCTCAGCGCCACAGGGACACACCACGCGGCCCAGCTTTTTCCACGGTACGCGCTGAAACTGGCCACAGCTATGACAGTAAGCTAGAAAGCCGTAGTCGTCAGAATTCCAGGCGGACTGCCTCGTAATGCGCACCATGACTCGGTTGACTTCTCCCTGGTAAAAGGAAAAAACGGGCTGTGCAGCAAGTCCTCTGGCGGCGGCCTGCTGTACGGCTAGGCCAATTAGTAATCTAAGCCCCTGTTCGTGGCTGGCGGGGTGCGATCGCGCATAAGCCCCATAAGTTTGCAAGCTGGTATCAGGCGCATGGCCGCTGGTAGCCCGACCGTCTGTGCTGGTGAGGTATAGTAGCCCGCCAAGTTTCACTGCCCATAGCGCCGTAGCCAGCGTAGGCATCGGACTACCGAAGCCGTCAATATCAATCAAATCGTAAAAGTCTCGCCGCTGATAGCAGTCGAAAAAGACGCTGTTGGCATCTTGATGCGTAATCTGATATTGGTCAGGCGACAGGCCATGGCTGAGGTTTTCGCTGAGGAGCTGCCGCAAGTCTACATTGCCTTCATTGGCCCAAACATAGTCAGCTTCAGCTTCTAGCGCGTATCGCAAGGGGCGAACGCCGCAGCCAGTCATGGCGTCGAGTATGCGCAAAGAGCCGTCTTCGTTTTCAGGGCGGCTTTTATGTGAAATAGCAGCTAGTACTGCCAAATCGCGCCCTGTTTGGCTACCCGTGCGGAAAAACGCTTCACCTACGCGAAAATAAGCCGCCCCTTCACGCTGCCAGCCCTCACCAGCAGTCATTAGCGGAAACGTACTGCTGCATAGATGTCTAGTCATAGAGATCCGCTCATGGGTTCCCGTCCAAAGGCACCTTACTACTCTCCAAAGGCACCTTACTACTCTATGACGGCGCTACAGACACCGCCATCAAGGTCATACTTCTTTCAGCCTTCGTTGTGCTGGTGAGGAGCGCGATCGCTCATTTCACAGCCTTCATCTCGCTGTTGCCCATCGCCGTTATACTTCTCCCCATCGCCGTCGCGCTATTGCCAGCCGCCGTTTCGCTTCTGCCGAACGCCGTTGCGCTTCTCACAGCCTTCATCGGCGACTACCCGCGCATCGCTGCACTTATGCCCATCGCCGATTGGCTGCTCGCGAATCTAACCCTCAACGCTTTCCTTGGCTAAAAACTTCTCTAGCTCAGAAAGCTTCTCGGCATCGATCTTAGTTTGCATCGGGCAAAACTTAGGCCCACACATAGAGCAAAACTCAGCGGTTTTATAGATATCTGCTGGCAGTGTCTCATCATGATACTCACGCGCCCGCTCAGGATCTAGCGAGAGATCAAACTGTTTGTTCCAATCAAAGTTGTAGCGAGCGCGGGAAAGTTCGTCATCTCTGTCGCGCGCACCCGGACGGTGACGAGCAATATCTGCCGCGTGAGCCGCGATTTTATAGGCAATGAGGCCATTGCGAACATCTTCAGCATCGGGCAGCCCTAAATGCTCCTTGGGCGTGACATAGCAAAGCATGGCCGTACCGTGCCAGCCTGCCATTGCCGCCCCAATCGCAGAGGTAATGTGGTCATAACCAGGCGCGATGTCGGTAACCAAAGGACCTAAGACATAAAAAGGCGCTTCGGAACACTCTTCCATCTGCCTTTTCACATTCATCTCAATTTGGTCGAGCGGTATGTGCCCTGGCCCTTCTACCATCACCTGCACATCGTGCTTCCAGGCTCTGCGGGTCAAATCTCCCAGCGTCTTTAGCTCGGCAAACTGAGCCTCGTCAGAAGCATCATGCTGACAGCCAGGACGCAGCGAATCACCCAGGCTAAAAGAAACGTCATAGCGCTTGAAAATTTCAATGATGTCGTCGTAGTGGCTAAATAGCGGATTTTGCTTGTGATGATGCAGCATCCACTGTGCCATAATGCCGCCGCCACGCGAGACAATTCCCGTGAGGCGATTTTTCACCAGCGGCAGATGCTCAATTAAAATGCCTGCATGGATAGTCATGTAGTCTACGCCTTGCTGCGCGTGCTTCTCAATGATGTGCAAAAAGTCTTGCGCGGCCAAATTCTCAATGCTGCCATGGACGCTTTCTAGCGCCTGATAAATCGGCACGGTGCCAATCGGTATCGGCGAGCTGTTGATAATCGCCGTGCGAATTTCATCTAGGTTGCCGCCGCCCGTGGACAGATCCATCAGCGTATCAGCGCCATATTTAACCGCTAGACGCAGCTTGTCAATTTCTTCATTAATGTCAGAAGAGTTGGGCGATGCGCCAATGTTGGCATTTACTTTGCACCTACTGGCAATGCCAATCGCCATCGGCTCCAGGTTTGGATGATTAATGTTAGCGGGGATAATCATACGCCCCCTTGCTACCTCGGCCTTAATCAGCTCTGCGGGCAAATTCTCTCGCTTTGCCACATAGTTCATTTCTTCGGTGACAATGCCCTGACGCGCATAGTGCATTTGCGAGACGTTGGGCTGACCCTGGCGCTTTGCAATCCAGCTAGTGCGAAGCGCAGTCTGTGCTTGAGCTGTTGAAGTTGCTGAAGCTGTTGGAGCGGCGGTGCTACGGGTAGCGCGATCAACTGTTGAAGCAGAAGATTGAGTTTCCATTAATAGAAGTCCTGGTTGTGATTGTGGATGTGATGACTAAAGGAAAAATCGGCTTGTGAAAAAACGAGTCTAGAAACAGCTTTAAAACCAACTTGTAGGCACCACAGCCTTAAAACAAAGCCATCGTGTATTCCTTATTAAGGTCTTTTCGTCTGCTGAGAATCTATTGAGAATGCTGAGCTGCATCGGGATTAGCGCTAGCGCCATAGAGCTGTACGTGCTTTAGGTCGCTGTAGTTAAACGGTGAGACTCTGTTGTTTTTGTCAACGGTGTTCCACACGAGGGTGACTACTGTTGAAGTTACCAGGGCAGCGGCAAAACTGTTAAGAAGATCGCCGCCGCCTGGAATGTTGAACAAAGGAGAAAAGTCGGGCTTGGGGAAAAATGCTACGCCCACGGCGATGCCGATTAGAGCACTCGAAAAAGCATTGCTCGCCGTTTGGTAGCGGTCGTAAAGGCTGAAAACAATGGGAAAGATCAGGGCTGCGCAGAGCAAATCGGCGATGAAAAAGAGGTAGAGAACGCTATAGCCTTGGGAGGCGATCGCCACCGCCGGAATGCCGACTGCGACCGTCAGCCACCGCGAAATTTTTAGCACCTGATCGGGCCGATTCGTAATATTCAACAGGTCAGCCGTTAGCACAGAGCTAATGCCGTTGAGCAAAGAGTCTAGGCTGCTCATCACCAGCGCTAGCGCCAGCAAAATAACTGCCCATACCAGCCAGCCTGGAATCGCTAGGCCTTGCAGTAACTGGAAAAAGGCGGTAGGGCCGGTTAGCTTAGAGCCTGCCGCCATGAGGCCGAGTAGTCCTGCGATCGCAATCATTGGCAAAATCACCAGCGCCGAGCCTGAAAAAGCGCGGCGCACGGTGGCATCATCGCGACAGGCATACACCCGCTGCCAGTTGCCCTGGTTAAAAAGCTCAGCGGCTGTAATAGCAATCAGTAAAGTAGCGCCAAACCGCAGCCCGTCAATATTGCCTAAAGACAGTAGCTCTGGCGAATTCTGGGAGACGGGCGCAAACGCGGCGTCAAACCCGCCCATCAGCGCCACGGTTGCGCCAAAGCAAACAATCAGCAGCGGCACAATCAGCGCAAACTGGATGGCATCGGTCAAAATGGTCGCCTTGAGGCCACCGTAGGCCGTGTAGGTGAAAACGATGGTGATGACGGCTAGCGAGGTGATAAATAAAGGAACATTGATGACGAGCTGAATGGCTTGCGCGATCGCCGTCAGCTCAGCCGCCAAATACACAAACATATATAGCAGCATCACCCCCACCGTCAGCCAGTAGACTGAACCCCCAAAGCGACCCCGGCTAAAGCGATGGCGCACGTATTCGTTGAGAGAATGGCCCAAGGGCATAATCTGCCGGAGCCTTGGCCCGACAAATACGTACAAAAACACTGCCCCCGCCGATCCAAGACAGTAACCCAAAACAGCAGTCACTCCGCCAAAGGCGGAACCCGCCTCGGGAGGACTGAACAAAATCCAGGCACCCATCGCCGACGCCGTGATTGTTGCCGTTGCCATGCCGCCGCCGATTTGGTTGCGGCTAACCATATAGTCTTCCAGACTTTGGCTGGCTAAACTCTGGCTGGCTAAACTTTGGCTGGCTAAACTTTGGCTTTTCAGGCTTTGCTGAGAAGCACTGCTAGAAACATCTTTTGAAGACTTCATGCTTTCCTCCGCTGGCATTATCCAGACTCAGGTTCAAGGGTATGCTCTCAGCCTCGTCCTCCTTAAAAATTTAAGAATACGGGGCACCCCTAGCGGTTTATTTAATAAGTAACTCTATCACTCATTTGAAGTAAAGGTATCGCAATGGTCATATTTTCGAAGGGTTCGTACCTAAAGCCGACTAGCCGAAAGATCGAATGCTAGCGTTTGCCTGAAAGACGAGCTGGTCGGGCTGCACATCTAGCTGAGTGAACTGGATCGTCATGTCGCCAATGTCGAAGGTGCGGAAGTCGAGCAGGTCTTGAGTGCTGGCGATGAGCGATCGCGTCAACTCCGGCATACCGTTCGCCGCCTCATCGTATTCTACGTCTTCCAAAGTCACGCCCTGGCCCTGCTCAACCAGCTTGGGCTTAGCCGAAAAAGAAATATGATGGGTTTCTACCTTCTCAATAAGCATCACATCTGCCTCCACGGCAATCCGGCCCGCCTCAGGAATTGTGAAGCTCACGTTACTAGCATCGGTGGTCACTTTCTCACCCGATGAGAGTTCCACTTTTTGGCCTCGCATCTTTTGCTTTACATAGTCACCATTAAAAGCTGTCTGTATATCTTCAGGCCTCAACACGACTCGCGCTTCGGCCTCAGCTGGTGCATCTAGCTCAAAAGTACCCGTCGCCATCTTCAACATGCTAATGTCAACCGAGCCAGTCTGTAGGGTGAGGTCTTCTGTTCGCAGGTCGTTTTGAATGACCAGCCCTTTCCCCGTCACCAAGAGGCTGTCAACCTTCCCTTGGGTCAGCTTTAACGGGTCGGTATGCACCTCTATATTTAGCGCGTCCACCCTGTCTAGCTGTGACTTAATCAA
>JBGTGK010000087.1:0-8705 GCA_041746795.1 Phormidesmis sp. | reverse complement strand
CGGACTAAACCCCCAACGGGCGCTCTGGCAAACTTTCTTCGATGGGTGCGCCAGCTAAGACTTTCGTCGAAGCATCCTGCTTCCGGGATAATGGAAGACTCCCGCCTTGAGGATTAGAAAGGCTATACCTGTGAATGAGCGATACGTGATTACTTAGAGCGGACACGGGTTCGACTCCCGTCAGCTCCATTGAAACTTGATTCCTGAGGCCTAGCGTTTGCTGGGCCTTTTTGTTAGGGCATCTGCGAGGTAGGGGCATCCACGAGGGAGTGCCCCTACCCGTCAATTAAAAATGCGAATTAAAAAAGAGGCGTTATAGGCAACGTCTCCTTTTTTGCGGTTGGTAAATTGTGAGTGCTGGAAATTAAGCGGGCTCTGCGCTAGCTAAGCGTGCTAACTGCGGCAGTTACGAGTAGTGCACTAATGATGTAAAACACGCTGACCACCTGGAGTTCTGACCAGCCAGAGAGTTCGAAGTGGTGATGTAGCGGAGCCATTTTGAAGAGGCGCTTGCCTTTGCCGTCGGGCCCTTTTGTTGCCTTGTAATAGCCGACTTGCAGGATGACGGAAAGGGTTTCTGCAAAGAAGAGTAGGGTGACAATCAGCAGGCCGAACAGGTTGCCGCTGAGAATGCCGACGGCGGCAAGGGCACCGCCCAAGGCCAGAGAGCCTGTATCGCCCATGAAAACTTTGGCTGGGTTGCGGTTATGTACCAGAAAGCCCAGGCAGGCACCGCTGAGGGCTGCGCAAAAAACCATCAGGTCGGGGTGGGTCGGGGCGATTAGGGCGGCTAGGCCAAAAAGCGCGATCGCCCCAGCACCGCCCATCAATCCGTCCACGCCATCGGTCAAATTGGTCGCGTTACTCTCAGCGACTAGCACAAAGCCAGCCAGCGGCCAGAACAGAAAGCCCAACGGTATTGCCAGGCCGAAGGGTAGCGCGACTGAAGTGATGTCTAGAGTTTGGATGCTTTGGTCAGCGCTCGCTAGGGTGGTTGCCCATAGGCAGAAGGTGATCGCAAAGCCAATTTGCAATAGAAGCTTCATCTTAGGAGAGATGCCCTTATTAGAGCGCAGGCGCATGACCTGCCAGTCATCTAGCCAGCCGATGCCTGCATAGGAGAGTGTCAGCAGGCTGACGGCTAACACGGGCACAGAAAAACCCGTCCAAACAAGCGCCACTAGCACAGCAGCGGGAATAAAGAAGACCCCGCCCATCGTGGGCGTACCGGCTTTTTTGAGGTGAGCACGCGGCCCATCTTCTCGAATAAACTGACCGGCCTTAAGCCTTCGTAAAATTGGCAGCACTGCGTATCCTGCTAGAGCTGAGAGCCCTGCGCCTGCTGCTAAAGGCAGCGTTATGCTGGCGTAGCCCCAGTCAAAAGTGCGTTCAGCAGCAATATCTAGACCGATGGCTGATGCCAATAGGCAGATAGCTAAAATTGCTGAAAGCGCTGTCCCTGATAGCCCTACCGACTTCGATGTAAACCTGGCATCCACGACATTATTCCTTCACTTACCACACCTTTCCCATGTTTTACTGAAGCTTCACATCGTGAATAAAAGTTTTTCACGATGTGAAGCTGTAAGTTCAGTAGTTGCGATGCTTTTGTCTGGGATGGGAGCCCTGACGACATCCTGTTAACCTTCGGTTCCTTATCCAGCAAACCTTAGCCTTTGCGTGCTGCATGCACGCTTAAGAGCGTACTAGAGCAAGCGCCTATTGGAGCAGATTTAGCAGATTCTAAGACCTAATGCCTTATGACTTAGGTCTTAGAGGGCTCGGCTCCAAGGCCGCTACTCCAAGGCCGCTACAATCTCCAAGTCGTTAACATCAATAGTCAACGCCTTGAATCCACATTTTTGCCGCATCTTTACTATTTGTTACGCCGCGTCATCTGCTGCGCGCTACTGACTACGCCTATAAGCCAGTAGCTAGCGAAAATACTTAATCGTCGTCGTCGTCGTCATCCAGTGACATTTCATCGTCTTCGGTGTCGTCGTCTTTATCTTCGTTTGCCATTAGGTCTGCGAGTTCTTCAGGTTCGGGCTCATCGCCTACGCTGTCGATGGGTTCACGGGGAATGAGTCTGCCGGTGCCCTCTAACCATTTAAGAATGGAAGAATCTTGCTGAAGGGAAATGACGTCAGCAGGCTGCCCGCGAGGAATTTGGCGAACGGAAGGGTTGTAGTTGCTCATGTAATACGTTGCTTTGGCTGAATTGACCGATAGGTCTTGAACGGGTTGAACTGAAGAGAAATTTGGTAGTTTCCCCTATTTCTATACAGATCCTAAGGAGCTGTCAGTACGTTCTCGGACATTGGGTCTAAAAAGACATATGTCGGAAACTTTGAAGGGGATCTTTACCCTGGGGACGTGATCTGATGATTCCACGCTGGGAGTCACTAATTTACACTACCATCGGATTAATTACATCGAATAGTAGATCATGTCAATCTCTAAAATATATTTCTTCTAACTTTTTTGGATAATAAACTTTGAGTAGGGCTTTAATTTAATCGCTATGTTGAGCAAAAATGACCTGAGAAATGCGATCGCTTCAAAAAACCGGGGGCTATCGGCGAGTGAAAGCGACCGTCAGGCGATCGCTAGCGTCATTGCTCGCGTAGAAGATCTCAATCCTACGCCTGCGCCTTTGTCTGCACCAGAGCTATTAGCCGGTGACTGGCGACTGCTCTATACGACTAGCCAGGATCTGCTGGGGATAGATCGCGTTCCTTTGGCTCAGCTCGGAAATATCTATCAGTGTGTGAGACCTGAGCGATCGCGTATCTACAACATTGCTGAGGTTAAAAGCCTGCCTTACTGTGAGGCGCTGGTGTCGGTGGTGGCTAACTTTGAGCCTGCTCAAGCAGAGAATGGAGAGCCCGCTCAAGCAGAGAGTGGAGAGCCCGCTCAAGAGACTACGGGATCGGGTATGGGATCTGGCCAGGCCGAAGCTGGAGAATCAACCAGGCTATCTAATCGCCGGGTGAATGTGAGGTTCAGCCGGGGCGTGGTGGGGTTACAGCGAGCGCTGGGCTATCAGTCTCCGGCTCAGTATGTGGAAAAGCTAGAGGCGAACGACAAGTTTAGTCTTTTGCAGGGGCTCGATTTTGCGATTAATTCAGATCGTCAGCAGGGCTGGTTGGAGATTACTTATTTAGATGAAGATTTGCGGATTGGGCGGGGGAATCAGGGGAGTTTATTTGTGTTGACGAAGTAGGGCAGGGCTGCAATGATTTCTCTTTCCCAGGGCCATTTGACTGTTTTGGATGCTTGCGATCGCAAATATCAATACATTTTTATCGACGCGCTCTCTGGCCCGTCTACCTCCGATCAGCAGACCACAGCGCAGTGGGGTAGCCAGTTTCACCTGATGATGCAGCAGCGGGCACTGGACTTGCCGGTAGAGGTGATGACGGGGGCAAACGTAGAGATGTCCGATAGCCTGATGGCTCTGGCTGAGGCTGCGCCTGAGGTGTTTGCACATTTGCCGGTTTCTTCAGCGGCTGCCGATGACGACGAAACTTTCAGCCAGGGAACATTTAGCCAGAGTGAGCACCGCCGCACGCTGGCATTTAACGGTTATCTGCTGACGGTTGTTTATGATCTGGTTGTGCGATCGCCCGATCGCGGCCAAATATTTGACTGGAAAACTCACCAGCGCCCGCCTCGTCAGGAATGGCTAAAAGACGACTGGCAGAAGCGTCTGTACCTGTATGTACTGTGCGAGACAACAGACCTGCGCCCAGATCAGCTTTCGATGACCTATTGGTTTGTCCGGCTAGGTGCGATGCCCGATGATTTTGCAACCGAATCGCTCCTTGAAAGGCGAGGCGAAAGGCAAGACAGCTCTGAACGGCAGCCGACCTCTTATCGATTCGGCTACAGTGAAGACCAGCATCGGCAAACGCAGCAGGACTTGCAGCGCCTAACCGATCAGCTAACGGCGTTAAGTCAGCTAGCTGAACAGGCGATTGATTTTCCTAAAGTTGCGATAGAAAAAGGGCTGTGCGATCGCTGTCCTTTTAACGTGCGCTGCGATCGGGCTCCAGCATCTGCTCCTACCGCCCTTTCGCTGTCGCCCGATCCCTACCGCCTGCTGCAAACCGCCAGCCAGCTGAGCGCCGACACCGTTGAAGAAGTTCCTCTATCAGGTTAATTCTCAGTAGCTGGCTCGGTAGCTGGCCACTGAGCTGACCCTCTAGCATTGACCCTTGGACATTTTCCCCACAGGAAAGTTCCGTCAGCGCCTGAAGCGCTATGCTTGATGATCTCCACCCTCAATGACTAAACCTACAGCTATCAGGCTGATGTCAAAAGGCCTGATAGCAGCGACTGCTGCCGCTCACCTAACTTTATGGAAGCGCCCTTTGAAATTACTCTGCAAATTGTCCTCACCGTTCTAGCGGGAATTTCTGCTCAGGTTGTCGCTGCCTACCTAAAGCTGCCTAGCATTATTTTGCTGCTGATCTTTGGGATTTCTCTGGGCTCAGATGGCCTAGGCTTGCTGGCACCACAGTCATTAGGGGTGGGGCTAGAAGTGATCGTTTCTTTGTGTGTGGCCCTGATTTTGTTCGAAGGGGGCCTCAGCCTGGAACTCAAGGAAATTGGCAAGGTTTCGGGCAGCTTGCGGAACTTAATTACTATTGGCACCTTTATCACGTTGGTAGGCGGTGGCGTGGCGGCTCACTGGCTAGGGGAGTTCCCCTGGTCGATTGCGTTTTTATACGCTTCGCTGGTTGTCGTTACTGGCCCCACAGTGGTAACGCCGCTGCTCAAGCAGGTTGGCGTAGAGCGAAAAATATCGACCTTGCTAGAAGGCGAAGGCGTCTTAATCGACCCGGTGGGGGCGATTTTGGCGGTGGTGGTGCTCGATATTATTCTCAACGGCGATACCGATCCGGCGTTCGTGTTAGGCGGACTACTGGCGCGGCTGGGAATTGGTGTGATTATTGGCGGCGGTGGCGGCTTCCTGATGGCGCAGTTTTTAAAAAAGGCCGACTTCCTCTCAGAGGAACTGCGTAATTTGGTTGTGCTGGCAGGTATTTGGGGGCTGTATGGTCTTGCTCAAAGCGTGCGCGGTGAATCAGGGTTGATGGCAGCCGTTGCGGCGGGTATTGTAGTACGGGCAATTTCTATTCCAGACGAGCGGCTGCTGCGAAGGTTTAAGGGGCAGCTAACTATTTTTTCGGTGTCGGTGCTGTTTATTTTGCTAGCCGCCGATTTATCGATTGCCAGCGTATTTGAGCTGGGGCCGGGCTCGGTACTGACGGTGCTGGTGCTAATGCTGGTTGTGCGCCCGCTTAATATTTTGGTATGCACCTGGAACAGCGGTCTCAACTGGCGTCAGAAGGCGTTTATGAGCTGGATATCGCCGCGTGGAATTGTGTCGGCTTCAGTGGCGTCTTTGTTTGCCATTTTGCTCACCGAGCGCGGCATTAACGGTGGTGACTCGATCAAGGCGCTGGTGTTTTTAACCATTATTATGACCGTGTTCATTCAGGGGCTGACGGCGCGAAGCTTTGCTCAGGTGTTGGGGGTAACTTCTAGCAGCGCTACTGGGGTCGTAATTGTGGGCTGCAACGGGCTAGGGCTAATGATTGGCAGACTATTTAAAGATCGCGGCGAGTCGGTGGTAATTATTGATACGGACGAAGCTGCCTGTGCCAAGGCTGAGGCTGAGGGCTTTCAAACCTACGTGGGCTCGGCGCTAGATGAAAAGATTTTGGAAGAGGCAGGGCTGAGTTCTATCGGTACCTTTTTAGCGGTGACCAACAACGGCGAAGTGAATTCGGTGATTGCTGAGCGGGCACGAGAAGAGTTTCAGCCGCCGCGTGTGTTCGCAGTACTGCCTCGACCGGAGGCGGGTGAGGCCGGTTCGCTGAGCCGAGGAGATGTGCGCACGCCGAGGCTGTCGGTTAAGCAATGGAACACGTTTATTGCTGACGATGCGTTTGAGCGAGGCACGTATGAATTTACTGAGGATGCGATCGCTGCCCAGCGTGAACAGGTCAACAAGCTCATTCGCGAGGGCGACATGGTGCCTCTGGTAATCGAGCAGGATGACAAGCTAGAAGTCGCCTTGGGTGAAACCGAGTGGCCAGTCAACAGCAAGCTAATTTGCCTGCTGCACGACTCTACGCCGCCGATGATTAAACGGCTATCGGGTGCTAGGAAGCCTTCTCGGCAGCTGCTGAAGCCGATCGTAGAAAAGGATGCAAAGGATGCAGTAGAGCAGGCGTCAGCTGACAAAAGCGCCGACAAAGCCGACAAAGCTGACAAAGGCATTAAGTCTGCAAAATCTGAGATCGCAAAGCCTGAGACTGCAAAGCCTGAGACTACCTCATTGCCTACGCCCGAAAATGTATAGGCCGTCTCCACTCGCAAGCGACCCAACGGGAGGGACGCTGTATGGCATCGGGGTCGGCCCCGGTGATCCAGAACTTATTACCGTTAAGGCGCTTAGACAGTTGCAGGCTGCGCCAGTGGTGGCCTTCCCAGCCGGGCTAAGGGGCAAACCCGGTGTTGCCGAACGAATCATAACGCCCTGGCTCAGCGCCGAGCAAACGCGGCTACCGCTGGATTTTCCTTACGTATTAGACGCACAGCAGCTATTAACTGCCTGGCAGCAGGCCGCTGAAGTGGTGTGGCCTTACTTAACTCAGGGCAATGTGGTGTTTGCCTGTGAGGGGGATGTGAGCTTTTATGGCACGTTTACCTACCTGGCCCAGTGCTTGCAGCAGCAGCATCCGGAGGTTAGAGTGGAGGCGATCGCAGGCGTTTCTTCTCCCATGGCCGCTGCTGCCGCGCTAGGCATTCCACTCACCTGTCAGGCAGAAAAGCTAGTTATCTTGCCCGCGCTGTATAGCTTCGATCAAGAGCGCTTCGATCAAGAGCGCTTCGATAAAAATGATACTGATAGCGGCGTCTGTCAGCTAGAAGCGGCTCTAAACTTGGCTGAAGTCGTCGTACTGATGAAAGTAGGCAGCGTTTATGCTCAGGTGTGGAAAATTTTAGAGCGCCGTCACCTGCTAGCGCGAGCCTACGTGATTGAAAACGCTACCAGACCAGAGCAAAAAATCTATGCAGGTCTGCAAAACTATCCCAATTTGAAACTCCCCTACTTTTCCTTGCTGATTGTGCAGTGTGAGGAACGCACAATGATATAGCAAAGTAATGTAGAAAGTCGTTGTCGGCACTTTTGATATCTAGTGATATCTGGCATAGCGCCCCATCATGGCTTTTGCTGAAGTAGCATACGCTTAAGTTACACATCAGCCCCTTTCGCCCAAGTCTACACACGTCTTAGTCTTTCGACCTCTACCATGGCTATCCCTTCTCGCCTAACATCAGCTGCGCGCCCCATCGCTAAAGCCGCTAGAGTTATTAGCCCTACAGGCATTGCCGTTCTGCTATCGGTGGGGGCTCATATTGCTCTCCTCGCCTTTGGCCCCCGCACTGAGGTTTCTTTTGCAGCGCTGAGCCCAGCGGCTCAAGAAGCTGATGCCAAAGAAACCATCGTCCCGCTAGTCCAACTTTCTCCCGGCGAACGCAATCGCTTGCCTAGCTTCGCCCAGCCGCGCCGTGAGCCACCGGTAGCGACTGGTTTACGCAGTTTTTCTCTACCGCCAGGTCTGCCCTTTTCGCCTGATGCTGGCACAATCAAAAGGCGACCAGTGCCCGCTAACACGCTGCCTTCTCCCACCAACCCAACAATCAAAAACTTAGGCCCGCTTGGCGGCTTACTTCCGTCCGGTATCACAGGGCGTCTGCCTTTTCGCTTCAATATTCCAACGACACAAGTGCCTCAGCGTTCAAGTAGCTCTCAGCCGCCAGTAACGGCACTTCCCGCCAATCCGCCGCTTCAGCTCCCGGCCACAACAGACAATGGCGTGCGCCTCAGTACCGAAGGGCTCGAAGGATCCAATAATCTGCCTAATTCGTCTCTAGGGACTACGAATTCAGCTCCTAGGACGCTTGCAGATGCCTTAAGGGATACCGAAGCGGCTGGCGTTGCGGCCAATCCAGGTGCTGCCCCTAACCCATCTGCTGCGCCTGCGCCTGGTGGTCAGGAAACCCCTAATCAAACTGGTGAGCCCCCGGCAAACGCTCCGGCTGCGCCTCCGGTAATTGCCACAGCACCTGCTCAGGACAAACCTTCACCGCTGATGAATGGTAACGAATATGATCAGAGATTCGTTACAGAAGCCGAAGCTGAGGAAAATACAAAAAAATGGCTTTTAGCAACGGCTGAAGGTAGAGAGAAGGTAGCCCAAGCCACCGCAGAAATACCCGTCGATTCTGGCTTCAAATCATGCCGGGAGCAGCCGCCTGTAGATGGTCGGATTGGTGTGATTGCCAATCCTGATGGCACACACGCAGATGCGACTGTCCTCAAAAGTACTGGCTACGACGTACTCAACCGTCTAGCGCTGAGCCAGCTGGAATACGAAGACTTTGGCCGACCAGAGGTGCCTACTCAGTACGTAGTGAATGTCAAAGTTATTGATAAACCAGAGGAGTGTACACCGCCGCCCACCGCGCCACCCTCTTAGTTATTAGCTACCTAAATTTAGGCCAAACAAGGGGCAGCGTGCCGTAGGGAAAAAGGCTGCAAGCCTTGCCAAAAGAGGAAAAGTGGTGAACGCTTGATAAAAGCAAAAACTACCAGCGTTTATCACAATGAATACATTAGAGTC
>JBGTGK010000086.1:0-3725 GCA_041746795.1 Phormidesmis sp. | reverse complement strand
TCATTTTCTATTGCCTTGGGCGATCGCGGTCTTCTAAAACAAGCCTTGCTGGCCGCAGGCTATCCGGCGGAAGATCTCGCGGGCTATCTCACTGGGGACAAGCTGCCCATATCACTGTTACCTAAGTCGCGTAGCGGCAGTCCTTTTCACCTGCGCCCCTACCAAAAAAAGGCGGCTGAGCTGTTTTACCAATCCGGCAAGGCCAAAGGCGGCAGCGGCGTGATCGTGCTGCCTTGCGGAGCCGGTAAAACGATGGTCGGCATGGCCGCGATGGCAGAGATCCAACAGAAAACGTTAATTCTCACCAGCAGCCTGACATCAGTCCACCAGTGGCAGCAAGAGCTGTTGGATAAAACCACCCTCACCGCCGATCACCTAGCTGAATACAGCGGCAAGCAAAAGGCTACTGGCCCCGTGACGCTGGCCACCTATCAAATTCTCACCTACCGGGCCAGCCAGGACGACGACTTTCTCCATCTTGGCCTGTTCGACCAGCAGGCTTGGGGATTGATTATTTACGATGAAGTGCATCTGCTACCGGCCCCCGTCTTTCGCATCACGGCGCAGCTTCAGGCTCGTCGTCGGCTGGGGCTCACGGCCACGCTGATTCGAGAAGATGGCCGCGAAGGGGATGTATTTACTCTGATTGGCCCGAAGCGGTATGACGTGCCCTGGCGAGAGTTAGAAGGTCAAGGCTTTATTGCTGCCGCTGAATGTACCGAAATTCGGGTGTCACAAACGGAAGAGAGACAAATGGAGTACGCCACGGCATCGCGGCGCTATCAGTTTCGCATTGCAGCCGAAAATCCGCTTAAGCTGGCGGTGGTTCAAGCTCTGCTCAAAAAAGAGAAAGGCCACCGGGTGTTGATTATTGGGGAGTATTTGGATCAGCTGAATGCGATCGCCCAGCAGGTTGACTTACCCCTGATTACGGGTAAAACGAATCAGAAAAAGCGCGACCAGCTCTACGCTGATTTCCGTAGCGGCGAGATTTCCGGTCTTATCCTTTCGCGGGTAGGTAACTTTGCCCTCGATTTGCCCGATGCCGATGTCCTCATTCAGGTCTCTGGAAAATATGGTTCTAGGCAAGAAGAAGCCCAACGGTTAGGGCGTGTATTGAGGCCCAAGCAAGATGGTCATAGTGCTCAGTTCTACACGCTGGTTTCATTGCGTACCTGTGAAGAAGAGTTTGCTCAGCATCGCCAGCTTTTCTTAACCGAGCAAGGCTATCGGTACAATATCCAGCTATGGGACGCTTGATGAACAACTGCTGAGATCGGCGATAACATGAGGAATCAGCGCAATGAAGGCAGCGACAGTAGGCACCATGCGCTGGCTGACCTAATTGATCAAAATCAGCAAGGCTAATTATCCAGGTCGTCTAAGAATTCGGAGGCAGGATCTACGCCTGTTATCAGCAGATAATCCCGAGCGCGAGTGCAGGCTACGTACAGCAAATGGCGTTCGGTGCTATAGACCTCTTCTAGATCCGCTTCGTCTGAGATAGTTTCAATGCGCTCTTGTAAGGGAAGCACTTCATCATCACAGGCCATCACTGCGACGGCTCGAAACTCTAGACCTTTGGCGACGTGCATCGTACTTACGGCAATGCATCCTTGAGCAGGCATCGCCTGATTACTTAGTTCGGTGGGAGTAGCGCCTGCTTGATTAATAGCCGCGATCGCGCGTTCAATCTGCTGACTTGATCTAACAAAGACGCCAATTTCATCGGGCTGAAGTCCATCTGTAAGGCGATCCGCGATCCATGTGCCGACAGACTGGAGTTCTGAGTGGGCATCATCGCAGATTTTGATTTGCGGAGTGGGGCCGTTGAAAACAGAGAGGGTGTTTTTTCTTTCCTCAATGTTGCCGTCTACATCGGCAATGGCAGCGGGCAAAAGGCGATCGGCCTGCTGGCGAATTTGGTGAGAGGTGCGGTAGTTGATTTTGAGGGTTTGCGATCGCCCCCGAATGTTCACGCCTAAAGACTGCCACGAGTAGGGTTGCTGGAAGATTCGCTGTCCTAAATCGCCAGTGAAAAATAGGCTGTCGGGGCGGCGGCGACCTAGTGCGGCTAAAAACCGTAGGGCTGCGATACCGATATCTTGAGCTTCATCTACGATAACGAAGTCGTAGGGGAAGTTTCCGGATTCGATCAGGTGTTCACTCACTTGTCGAAAGAGATTGTTCCAGGTGATCTGTTGCTGCTGTTCAAACGTGTTCAGCAGCTCGCAAAAGATTGACCATAGCGTCTCTCGTTGTTTGCCGCCGACTCTGGTTTTTCGGCCCAGCCGTTGAACGTCTCGGTAGGCTTCCCAGGTGTCGAGTTGCCAGGCGTCAACAATATCTTTCCATTCGCTCCAAAGAAAGGCTTCAGAAAAGCGATCGCCGTCAGGTTGCTTAGCCGCAATTGAGATGAGGCGCGATCGCACATCTTCAGGCTTAGCAATATTGGGTTCACCGAATGCTTCTACATAAAGGTTGCGGGCGATCGCACGAATAGAGAGGGATTGAATCCGATGACACACATCGGGCTCATTTCCGACTAGACGATCTAGCTTTAGATGCAGAGAATTGGCGAGGGCTTGAGAGAATGTGGTGAGCAGTATTTGAGATTTTGGATGGCGGCGGGCCAGGAAGACGGCGCGGTGTAGGGCAACGATGGTTTTGCCAGTGCCTGCGGAGCCGGAGATGCGGGCGGGGCCGCTGTAGCTGCGTTCGATCAGATGCTGCTGGGCGGGGTGCAGAAAAACTGTCCACTTTTCCCAAGGGTAGTCCAGGGCACGCTTGAGTTCTTCCTGGTTGGTCATGACCCGGAAGCGACGTTGAGCGTCGGGGTGGTCGAAGGGATTGGTGCTAGTGGCAATGGTGGTGGGCTGGGCGGGCTGTCCGCCTGTGGCAAGTTCTAGTAAGGCTTCGGCGGCTTCTTGGGGGAGGTGTTCGCAGAGGTCGAAGAGGGTATTTTCGGTGGCGGCGATCGCGTCGCTCAGCCATTCTGTCGGGACACCGTAGGCGAGCATGTCGTCTTGGGTGAGGTTGGGGAAAAGTAGTGGCTCAGCCTTTGGCGGTGCTGGCACTTCTACAGGCTGGTGGATGGCAATTTCTTGGACGGTTTCGCGGATTTCGACGAGTTGGGCTGCGCCGGTTTTAGGGTGGCGTTCTATTTTGCGTTTGCTGGCCCAGGCGTAGGCGTCGTCGTGATGGTCTACATAGCAGAGGAGTAGGCTATTCGCAGTGCGATGGACGATGAGGCGAATGTCCATGTTGGCGCTGACAGAGCAGAAGTTGGGATCTTTGGTTTTGCTGAGCTTGTGAAAGCGAAGGCCGGGACTGTCTGGGTTTAGCTGTAGGTCGAAGGCGGTGGTTTTGACGCCTTTTTGTTCTTGATTGGTGAGTTTGCCCAGGCTATCTGTGAAGGTGTCGGCGATGCGGAATTCCATTAGCTCACTGTCTCCTTAGCTTTCTCGGTTGGATTACGGCTTTGCGTGTCTGTTTTCAGAGAGTAGTTCGTCTTTCTAGTGTTTTACCCAGTCTCCAATTTTCTGACAAACGGAATCAAAGTTATTCAGCACTTCTTGGTTTGTGAATCGAATAACGCTAAGCCCATATCCTTCGAGTACTTGTGTTCTTTCTTCATCATAAGCTGAGCCGTCTGTTGTAAAGTGGCGATCGCCATCGACTTCTATTACCAGCTTCAAGGCAGCGCAATAAAAATCTACGATAAA
>JBGTGK010000085.1:0-4598 GCA_041746795.1 Phormidesmis sp. | reverse complement strand
TGGCCGATAGCATAGGCCATGGTCAGCACCGTTAAGCCAAACGCTAACGAAACTCCTAGAAAACCAAGACCCAGCGGGAACGCAATATTCGCGCCGATCTCGCCGCCGACGAATGAAGCGGCTAGCACAGCACTGCCGCATCCGCCTAGCACTAACCAAAATGTGCCGACCGCTTCGGCCATACATTTTTTGATTAAAGACATTTTTACACTGCTCCTTATAGTCAGCAGAAAATAGTCAGCAGAAATAGATTGATTAAATGACAGAAAGTACGCGTGTCATGAGCATCAGCACTTTCTTCTAAATGTTTGCCACTGGGTTTGCCACTGGGAGATACAGCTTAAGTCTGTACTCAGAGACAAAGCGTTCCGTTTCAACGCAAAAGTGGCAAACATCGTACAAACTTTAGCGCATTTTTATACAATTCAGTATATTCACTGAATTTCGTTATATTTTAGAGGCCAGCTTGTTTTAGCTCAGATGACAGCGGCCTTCCGACAGAAAGCACTACAATTGTTTTGTCAAGTTAATAGCCTGCTAATGATCTCCACTCTTGCGCCCAGTCCTGAAATTGCCGAAGCCGTAGAACAGCGTCGCAATTTTGCCATTATCTCCCACCCCGACGCGGGCAAGACGACACTAACCGAGAAGCTGTTGCTATACGGGGGCGCGATTCATGAGGCAGGCTCAGTGAAGGCTCGCCGGGCACAGCGTCACGCGGTTTCTGACTGGATGGAGCTAGAGCAGCAGCGCGGCATTTCCATCACCTCAACGGTGCTGCAATTTAACTACGACGACTACCGGATAAACTTGCTTGATACGCCTGGTCACCAAGACTTTAGTGAGGACACCTATCGCACCTTGGCTGCCGCTGATAACGCCGTCATGCTAGAGGACTCAGCAAAAGGACTTGAGCCGCAGACGCGCAAGCTTTTTGAGGTGTGTCGGATGCGCGACATGCCAATCTTTACCTTCTTTAATAAGATGGATCGGCCTGGGCGAGAGCCGCTAGAGCTGTTAGATGAAATTGAGCAGGAGCTAGGACTGACGACTTACGCAGTAAACTGGCCCATTGGCGCGGGCGACCGATTTAAAGGCGTGTTTGACCGGCGCAAGCGCAAGGTTCATCTGTTCGAGCGCACGGCGCACGGTAGCAAAGAGGCTAAAGATACCGTGATGGCGTTGGACGATCCTCGGCTGAAGGGGCTAGTCGGCGATGATGCGCTGTTTGAGCAGTTTCAAGAAGAGCTGGAAATGCTTGATGAGATTGGCCCGGAGCTAGACCTAGAGATGGTGCGCGCTGGCCAAATGACGCCTGTATTTTTTGGCAGCGCGATGACTAACTTTGGCGTTGAGCTATTTTTAGAAGCCTTTTTGGACTACGGGCTTAAGCCCGGCCCTCACGAGAGCACCATTGGCCCGATAGAGCCCACGGATGAGGAGTTTTCGGGCTTTGTGTTCAAGCTACAGGCGAATATGGATCCAAGGCATCGCGATCGCATTGCCTTCATCCGCGTTTGCTCTGGCAAATTTGAGAAAGATATGGTGGTCAGCCATGCTCGCACTGGCAAAAGCGTGCGGCTCTCCCACCCACAAAAGCTCTTTGGTCAGGGCCGTGAGTCTTTAGAAGTCGCCTATCCGGGCGATGTTATTGGCCTGAACAACCCTGGCATTTTTGCGATTGGCGACACCATTTACCAGGGCGAAAAGCTGGAGTACGAGGGTATTCCCTTCTTCTCCCCCGAGATGTTTGCCTACCTCAAAAACCCCAACCCTTCTAAGTTCAAGCAGTTCCGCAAAGGCGTTTCTGAGCTAAGAGAAGAAGGCGCAGTGCAAATTATGTACTCCGCTGACGAATCGCGCCGAGATCCTATCCTGGCCGCTGTCGGTCAGCTTCAGTTTGAGGTGGTGCAGTTCAGGCTAAAGCACGAATACAACGTAGAAACGCTGCTAGAACCTATCGGCTACAGCGTGGCTCGCTGGGTCACAGGCGGCTGGCCTGCCCTGGAAAAAGCAGGCCGTATTTTTAACACGGCCACCGTTAAAGACAGCTACAACCGCCCCGTTTTACTGTTTAAAAACGAGTGGAACTGCCGACAAACCGAAGGCGATCATCCTGGCCTAAAGCTCAGCAATACAGCTCCGGTTGTATCGGGAATGGAGCCTGAAGCCATTTAATGGCCTGATCAGCGGCCTGAACTGTTACAGCAAAACGAGAAAGATTAAGCGTTACTAAGGTTCGGTTTACCCAGACGCCACTCGCAGCTTCAGTCGCTACTATGGGGAGATAGACAGCCACTTCATAGGAGGCGTGACGTAATGGACAAGAGCATTCTTTCTCTCATACTAATTGGTATCGCCCTAGCGGTTGTTCACATTCCTAGCATGACGATAACGCTGGGAGTCATCACCTTCTTAGTCATAGCGGCCATCAAGCTATTCTGGTCAATTCTCGAACCCTATTCACAGCCCGCCGCGCAAAGAGTTAGGGTGCAAAAAAACTAGGGAAACTCAAGCTGCTGAACTTTGTCAGAGAGTGCGTTGAACTGATTTTTGATTTTCTAAGGATGATTTGAGCGCGATATAGACGGTTGATAAGTCATTAGAGACTTTCTGCATTCAGGCGATCGCCAGTAGAGCATTACGGCCAAGCTAATGTGCTTGAGCGGCCAGTACAGGATGGCGATCGCACAAAACGTCAGCAGCATAATTGCCAGCGGCTGCGGCTGCCAAATATCGATAGCAACAAACCTTATCAGGTGAGTGGGATGCGTCAGCAAATCCCAGCTATTAAACCGAGGGAAGCGTCCCAAATAAATGCCAAAGGCACAGAGCGCGTGCAGTCCTAAAATCTAATGTTAATCGGAGTTAACAACCTGGTCACGGCAGCGCATTTCGCAAAAACCACCGTAAATGAAGCACAAATAAAGCGTAAATGTATGAAATGACAGCCCTATAGCGGGCACATACCCGATAAAATAATCCGGTTGCTTTAGGCGATAGATTCCCTTGATAGAACGTTATACGTTGCCCGAAATGGGCGAGCTTTGGACAGACCAGTACAGATTTAAAACCTGGCTACAGGTAGAAATTGCCGTTTGTCAGGCACAGGCGGATTTGGGACGCATTCCCCAAGCAGCCGTCGATACTATCAAAGAAAAAGCCAAATTCGACGTTGCTCGCATTTTAGAAATTGAGGCAGAAGTTCACCACGACGTGATTGCCTTTCTCACTAACGTCAATGAATACGTGGGCGATGCTGGCCGCTATATTCACGTAGGCATGACTAGCTCTGACGTATTGGACACGGCTCTCTCGCTGCAAATTGTCGCCAGCCATCAGCTCATTCTTACCCATGTCGAAAACCTGATTCAGGCGATTCGCTACAAGGCACAGGAGCATCGCGATACGGTAATGATTGGGCGATCGCACGGCATCCACGCTGAGCCCATCACCTTCGGCTTCAAGCTAGCAGGCTGGCTCGCTGAAATGCAGCGCCACCGCGAGCGCCTGATCCGCCTCGAAGACGAAATCGCGGTCGGACAAATCTCTGGAGCCGTCGGCACCTACGCCAATATCGACCCTGAAGTCGAAGAAATTGCCTGCCAAATTCTAGGTCTCAAGCCTGATACGGCGTCTACTCAGGTGATCTCCCGCGACGTTCACGCCGAGTTCATCATGACGCTGGCGGGCGTTGGTGCCTCTATTGAGCGCTTTGCGGTCGAAATTCGCAACCTTCAGCGTACTGACGTGCTTGAGGTAGAGGAGTTCTTTGCCAAGGGTCAAAAAGGGTCTTCGGCGATGCCGCATAAGCGCAACCCGATTAAGTCGGAGCGGCTAACAGGAATGGCGAGGATATTAAGGGGGAATGCGATCGCTGCCCTAGAAAACGTTGCCCTGTGGCACGAGCGCGACATCTCTCACAGCTCGGTAGAGCGGGTCATTTTCCCCGATAGCTGCATTCTCACCCACTTTATGCTGGTAGAAACCACTAAGCTGATTCGTAAGCTGCTGGTATACCCTGAAAACATGAAGCGCAACATGAACCTTTACGGTGGCGTTGTCTTCAGCCAGCGCGTTCTACTCACCCTAGTGGATAAAGGCATCAACCGCGAAGACGCCTACCGCATCGTTCAAACCAACGCCCACGAAGCTTGGAATACTCCCGGCGGCAACTTCCAAAAGCTAATCGAGAGCGATCCTCAGGTCACCGCAAAGCTCTCCCCGGAGGAAGTCGTCGAATGCTTTAACCCCGACTACCAAATGCGCAACATTGGCAAAGTGTATGAGCGCCTGGATATATAAGCAGCTATTGAAACTGAAAAAACCAGCGTGGTTGTTGCAATTGGTGCGGTGATTGTATGATCTAATTACCGCATGATATGCAGCGATTGTGAATTGGATTCACCAAAGGGCAAACTGGCCAGCGTTTACATGGAACAGCCCCATGGCTAGATTGGTTTCTAGACTTGCCTTGGCCGAGCAATCAGCGCGGCAGAAGCCAAGCTGTTGACGGTTCTCTACAAAGCGGCGTTATGGCAGAGTGTCAATCGCCACGGAGTTAACGAACGACAGCGCCTTATACTAAACCGGATGCT
>JBGTGK010000084.1:0-5464 GCA_041746795.1 Phormidesmis sp. | reverse complement strand
CCTAAATAATGCTGCAAAGTCGCTAGGTCAAAGCGGGCGAAGTGAAAGATCTTAGTGATGGTTTGAGCTTCTAGGAGCTGCTTGAGGTTAGGGGCTTCGGTTTGGCCGCGCACTATGCGGACGGCAGATACGTAGCCTTTGGGGTCGCATAGCTGGATGAGGCAGAGGCGATCGCGCAACGGATTCAACCCCATCGTCTCGGTGTCAACGGCAATGGCCTCCGCCTGCATATACTGCTCCAACAGTGCGGGCGTGATATCGCGATCGCAAACCTCAAAATTATCCACCCAAAGCTCTCCCACAAATAACGGTCATTTTTTAACACGCTTCTGACTGGGCGCAAAATCTTGCGCCCCTACAACAACAAATCGCTAGTCGAAGTTCAACACTTTCGCCACCGTCTGCACATCCTTATCCCCCCGCCCCGAACAGTTGATCACAATCTTCTCATTCGTCAGCGTCGGGCACAGCGTTTCCAAATAGGCAAACGCATGAGCCGTCTCCAGCGCCGGAATAATGCCCTCTAGCCGCGACACCAGCTGAAAAGCCTCTAACGCCTCCGCGTCCGTCACGCTGTAGTACTCCGCCCGCCCCAAGTCCTTAAAGTAGCTGTGCTCCGGCCCTACCCCAGGATAGTCAAGCCCCGCGCTAATAGAATGCGCCTCCGTTACCTGCCCTTCATTATCTTGCAGCAAGTAGCTCATCGCGCCGTGCAATACGCCCACGCGCCCCTTCGTCAAAGTCGCCGCGTGCTTATCTGTTTCCGCCCCTTCGCCCGCTGCCTCAATCCCAATCATACGAATCTCAGCATCCTGCACAAACTCATGAAATAGGCCCATCGCATTGGAGCCACCGCCCACGCAGGCCAGCAATATATCCGGCTTGCCGCCCCACTTTTCTAAGCACTGCGCCCGAGTTTCTTCGCCAATCACGCCATGAAAATCGCGCACCATCATGGGGTATGGATGCGGCCCAGCCACAGAGCCTAAAATGTAGTGCGTCGTCTCTACATTGGTCACCCAGTCGCGAATGGCTTCAGAGGTAGCGTCTTTCAGCGTGCCAGATCCCGCGCTCACCGGGCTCACCGTTGCCCCCATCAGCCTCATGCGGAACACGTTTAGCGCCTGCCGCTGCATGTCTTCTACGCCCATATAAATCACGCATTCCAGGCCAAAGCGAGCGCATACGGTGGCCGTCGCGACCCCGTGCTGTCCGGCTCCGGTTTCGGCAATCACTCTTTTTTTACCCATGCGATTGGCGAGCAGTACCTGGCCGAGCGCATTGTTGATTTTATGCGCGCCCGTGTGGTTCAAATCTTCTCGCTTGAGATAAATTTGGGGGCCGCTGCCATCCGGGCGGGCGTAGTGCTGCGTCAGCCTTTCGGCAAAGTACAGCGGATTGGCCCTGCCCACATAGTCTTTGAGCAGTCCTTGTAGCTCTGCTTGAAAGTCGGCTTCTTCGCGGTGCTTGTAGTAGGCTTCTTCCAGCTCTTTCAGCGCTGGCATGAGCGTTTCGGGTACATACTTACCGCCAAACTTGCCAAAGCGCCCGAGCTTATCGGGGCGAGCCGCTAAAGAAAGGGGTGCTTGGCTGACGGGCTTATCGGTAGTTTGTTGGGGGGCCATTGGGGAGGTTGTAGGCGTAACGGTCACGTGAATACCTCGGGGGTAGGCGTTTTAAAGAAGTTCCCCATTCTATAGACTCTAGAGCTTTCTGGCAAAAGATACTGTCCTTTAGAGATATTGTGAATAGTTTTTACGCCCCGTAGCATGACTTTAGATTCTTTGCTTACGCTAAACGTGTATTTTTATTCTTTTATCTCAATAAAAACCTATGGCACAGCTGCTCTCGGGTGACATCGGCGGAACTAAGACTATCTTGCGCCTATCGCAGGTGAAAAACGAAGATGTGCAGCGCTACGCTAGCCATGAAGTCCACATAGAAACGCTCTATCAAGACCGCTTTCACAGTGCAAACTACCCTGAGTTTGTGCCGATGATTGAGGAATTTTTAGCGGCGGCTGGCAAGACGGTTGGGGCGGTGAAGCCCAAGACGGCTTGCTTTGCGATCGCTGGCCCGGTCGTTAATAACACTTCCCAGCTCACTAACCTTTCCTGGTTCTTACGAGGTGAATTCCTCACGGGCGCTATCGGTATCGACCACGTTCAGCTAATTAACGACTTTGAGGCGATTGGCTACGGTGTGCTGGGCCTCAAGCCCGAAGATATCTATGAGCTTCAGGCAGGTAAGCCTGATCGCAACTCACCCATGGCAGTGCTGGGCGCAGGAACGGGCTTAGGGCAAGGCTTTTTGCTGCCTACGGGCGATGAGTATGCGGTGTTTCCTTCGGAAGGGGGGCATGTAGACTTTGCGCCTCAATCAGAGCTGGAGTTTCAGCTGCGCAAGTATTTGATTGATAAGCACGGCATTTCACGGGTCTCTGAGGAGCGAGTGGTTTCGGGGATGGGGATCATCTCGATTTATCAGTTTTTGCGCGATCGCCAGTACGCTAGCGAGTCGCATGAAATTGGCCAAATTATGGACATCTGGGAACGCAGAGCCGGTCAGCGCAGTGAACTGGAAGATCCAGCAGCCACAATCTCTAAGGCGGCTACTGAAAAAACCGATTTGCTCTCTCAAAAAACCATGGAGATTTTCATTCGCGCCTACGGCTCAGAAGCGGGCAACATTTCCCTGAAGTTTTTGCCACGGGGCGGACTGTACATTGCAGGCGGCGTCACTGCAAAAAATCTGCCGCTGATTACCGGCGGTGAGTTTATGTCCGCCTTTACCAACAAGGGCCGGGTCAGCCCTTTGCTCGATGAGGTGCCGGTACGCGTGGTGCTTAATCAGCATGTGGGGCTCATTGGCGCAACCATTAAGGCAGGACGAAATTACAAGGAGCAGTTAATCCTCTCGCTGTATCCCTCGTCATAAACCCGCTATGATCCCAAGCGCAGTGATCCCCTAATAAAGGCCAATGGCAGGACACAGTAAATGGGCCAACATCAAGCGGCAAAAGGCTCGGGTAGATTCAGCACGCGGTAAAACGTTTGCTAAAATCTCCCGAGAAATTATTGTGGCAGCTAGAGCGGGGGGCGATCCGGATGGCAATTTTCAGCTGCGCACGGCGATTGAAAAGGCTAAGGCAGCGGGCTTTCCAAATGACAATATTGACCGGGCGATCGCCAAAGGCAGCGGCAACCTATCTGGCGAAGGCGACTTCGAATCGATCCGCTACGAAGGCTACGGCCCTGGCGGCGTCGCGGTGCTCATAGAAGCCCTGACCGACAACCGCAATCGAGCCGCCGCTGACCTGCGCTCTGCCTTTAATAAAAACGGTGGCAACTTAGGCGAAACTGGCTGCGTAGGCTGGATGTTTGACCACAAGGGCGTGATCACGCTAGCCGGAGAAATAGAGGAAGAAGTGCTATTTGAAGATGCTTTAGAAGCGGGGGCCGAGTCTTACGAGCTAGTGGATGAAGTTGATGACGATACGCCTGGTGCGGAGATTTTTTGTGATGTGCCTAGTTTGGAGAGGGTCAGCACTGCGCTAAAGGCTAAAGACTACACCGTGCGTGAAGTCGACATGCGCTGGATTCCTGCTAGTACGGTAAAGGTAGAAGATTCTGAGCTAGCAGCGGCTTTAATCAAGATGATCGACGCGCTCGAAGAGTCTGACGATGTACAGTCGGTGACGGCGAATTTTGATATGAGTGATGAAATGATGGCCGAGGTGCTGGGGTAAGTTCTTAAGCAAGCTGGCGATCGCAGGCTTAGCGGTTGATAGATCGGTAAATAGGCGTCAGAATGTAAAGGGATGTAAATCTCGCATCTTCCTGCCAACTCCCCTGCTGACCGTATCATCGCCAGACGCTTCTATGTCCGCTGCTCTCTTTGACCCTCAATTACGCCCGCCATCAGCGCAGCTCCGGCGCTACGACGTTGTAATTGTCGGCGGTGGCATTGTGGGGCTCACCTGTGCCTGCGCCCTTAAAGACTCAGGCTTACGCATCGCCATTATTGAAGCTCAAACGGCTCAAGTCGCTGCCGGACGACAGCGAGCCTATGCTTTTTCGCCTGTTTCTGCCAAAATTTTAGACGGCCTTGGGCTTTGGGATGTGGTTGGCCCGCAGCTCACGCACTTCCAGCAGGTCAAGCTTTCAGACGCTGACTATGGCAAGGCGCTAACCTTTCGCCCTGAGGACGGTCGAGGCGATGCGGTTTACTATTCCGCTGAGCACACGGTGCTCATGTCAGCCCTGCAATCTGTGGTGCAAACGGCGCAAGCTATAGACTACTGGTGTGAGAGCAAGGTACTCAGCGCAGCAGATGGACGGCTTTGGGTAGAGTGCGAAGGGCAGCAGTACAGCTTTCAAACGCAGCTATTGGTGGGGGCCGATGGAGCCCACTCCTTTGTGCGCGAGCTAGCCAACATTAAAACCCTTGGCTGGAAATACTGGCAATCATGCATCACCGCCGTACTACAGCCAGAACACTCTCACCACAACACCGCCTACGAAAAGTTTTGGCCCAGCGGCCCCTTTGCCATTCTCCCTTTACCTCACAACCGCTGCCAAATTGTATGGACGGCCCCTCACGCCGAAGCCAAAGCCATGCTAGCGCTGCCCAAAGAACAGTTTTTAAAGGAGTTGCAGGCTCGCTACGGCGATCACATGGGCGAACTTACGCTAGTAAACGAGCCGATGATGTTTCCAGTGCAGCTCATGCAGAGCCGGGAGTATGTGCGGCCTGGTATTGCGCTGATTGGCGATGCCGCTCACTGCTGCCATCCGGTAGGCGGCCAAGGGCTCAACATGGGCATTCGCGATGCAACGGCATTAGCCGAAGTCATTCAGCAGGCCGTCCAGCAAGGTGAAAACTTCAGCAGCCTCAAAGTGCTTAAGCGGTATCAGCGATGGCGTAAAACTGAGAACTGGTTTACGCTGAGCCTCACGGATTTTCTAAACCGATCTTTCTCCAATCGGTTTATGCCTTTGTTGATTGCTCGCCGTGCGGGCATTTGGGTGCTCGATAGCGTCCGCCCGCTCAAGCGTCTCATATTGCAGCTGATGACAGGCTTTTTTGGCAGGCTTCCTTTAAAAGCGAAGTAGAGAAGGGCTGTATTGTTGCGCTCCATTACGCTTGCTCGCCATTCCTCTTTCTGAATAATGGCAGTAAGGATGAAGCTGTTCTATATTTTTTAAGCAGATTTTGAGTAGCTTGGGCGATCGCCCGCATTCGAGTTTTACAGCTTAAAGACGTACCGCATTCTAATTAGTCAAGTACTGTAAGTACTGTGCGCCTCAGCAACTTTTGCTGCCTTCCTATGGCATGATGGCGGCAGTCTTGTGAGAGTTAAAGAACCATGGGCGCTTTAGATTGGGCCATTGTTGCTGTATATGGAATCGCTTTGCTATGGATTGGCTTTGCCACAAGCCGCAATCAAACCGACACCGATGAA
>JBGTGK010000083.1:0-6310 GCA_041746795.1 Phormidesmis sp. | reverse complement strand
AAAGTCACTCGCGTAGAGCTACGAGATATTGCGCCTTCTAAGGCCGTGCAAGTCTCTATGGAGCTGCAAATGACTGCCGAGCGGCAAAAAAGGGCCAATGTCCTGACCTCGGAAGGCGAGCGCGACTCGGCTATCAACTCTGCCAAAGGCCGCGCTGAATCGGCTATCCTCGATGCTCAAGCCCGTCAGAAGTCTGTAATTTTAGATGCTGAAGCTGAACAAAAAACGATTGTGCTGCGGGCGCAAGCGCATCGGCAAGAGCAGGTGCTTAAGGCTCAAGCTACGGCAGAAGCGGTAGAAGTGCTGGCTAAAAAGCTGAAGAACGACCCCCAGGCTCGCGAGGCGTTGCAGTTTATCCTAGCTCAGGAATATCTAGCAATGGGCCGCCAGATTGGCGAAAGCAGTAGCAGCAAAGTTATGTTTCTCGACCCGCGCAGCATTCCAGGCGCACTAGAAAGCATGAAATCTATCGTGGGCGATCGCGATATTGAATAAAGAGAAGCAAACGCCCAGAGCCGAAAAGTCTAAAGATCATTTTCTAAAATTTCGGCTTGCTTCATGAGATAACGACCTTTTTGCTTCACTAGCTTGGCAAATTGCTTTCCAGAAATCGACTTCATATTGCGATTTCCATAATCCTACTTTTCTCGCTGGTTTTGACGCTATCTACATCTACTGATAAACAGCCTTCAATGGCTTCATATAAGTTGCTAAGGAGTTCTTCAAAGCTGTCGCCCTAGGTGGCGCAGCTAGGGATAGCGGGAACTTCCGCCCAATATCCGCCTTCTTCAGCATCGTGGATGACAACTTTCAGTTTCATAGCTTTATTTCTCCATGTACTCTGTGCTTACCCATTAGCAACGACAAATCCTCTTAAGGTTCAGCTTATAACCTATCTAGCAGGCGTAACGGTGAGCTGACGGTGCTAAATCCAAGATTTACTGCCAAAAGTGCCTGCTAGCAGGTTAGGCACCAGCAAATCCGCATCCAATAATTCCCAACGTAATCCAACGCCAGAAGGCGTAATTTCAACTGCGGCTAAATCCTCTGCACTTGCTTCTGATAGGCCCTGTGCAATAGACGGCGGAAAACTAAAAGTAGCACCGCTCTTTAGCTGTATAACCATCAGCTTGTTTAGCAGTGTCATAGTAGGCAAGGACGGCCCTAGGCTCAGTTGCATTTGCGATCGCCGCAGCTTGTCTTACCCGTTCAACCTGCTGAGAAAATGCAGTTTCGTCGAAGATGGGTTCAGTCATGAATTTCTCGAAGAAGTTCAATACTATCTGAAATTGTAGAGGCGGTGGCTGCGAATTTGAATGACCGGATAGCTGAGCTGTTGCACCATCTCTTCATCGTGAGTGGTCACTACTACCGTAATGCCAATGCTGTTGAGCTTACGCAAAATGTTGATGACCTGACGTGCGTTGTCGCTATCTAGGTTGCCAGTCGGCTCGTCGGCTAAAAGCAGTGGCGGGGTGCCGACAACGGCGCGAGCAATGCTGGCTCTTTGTTGCTCACCACCCGAGAGCTGAGAGGGGAAGCGATCGCCCTTATCCTGCAAGCCCACCATTTTAAGCGTAACGGGCAGGCGACGGCTGATTTCTTTGCGGCTAAAGCCCTGAGCATGGAGAACAAAAGCCACGTTTTCGGCGACGGTGCGTAGCGGAATTAGCTTGTAGTCCTGATAGACGACGCCAATGCGGCGGCGCAGCATGGCCAAGCGATTGCCTCGCAGCTGGCCGACATCCTGGCCGTTGATGTGAATGCTGCCTGCGGTAGGTTTCTCCTGTCCGTAGAGCATTTTGAGCAGGGTAGATTTACCTGCACCTGAAGGCCCCGTAATGAATAAAAAGTCGCCCTTGGGCAGGGTGAGGTTGACATCTATAAGTGCGGGCGCACCGTTGGCATAGGTTTTGCACACGCGGTTTAGCGCGATGATAGGGATCGTCGCCGGAACTTGACTTCCTGCTTGATGTCCCGGATGAGCGGCGGCTTGGGCTACTCGGCGCTCCATATCTTGCAATAGCTGCTCTGGTACAGGCGAAGTTTGCTGCTCTGAAAAGGGCGATGCCGGAACCTTGGTCTTACGCGAAAGAATAGAAATCATCAGGGGCGTACCGAAGGAATATAGCGCTACAAGATAGATGCGCTGACCTAACATTCCCTCTCATCAGCCAGAGTTGATGATCGATTGAGTCAAAAAAACGGGTTTTATTTTCATTAGCTTTGCAGCAGGTGCTAGCTAGCAGGTGCTAGCTAAACCATTTTTTGATCAGCTGATCTATCTCACCGCTGGTCTGTATGTCTGAAAGGGCGGTGTTGATGTCGCTAAGGAGAGGTGACTCCTTAGGCAGGGCGATCGTCCGGCATGATTTGGGCCTCAAAGCTGAAATACTGACGTCAGTAGTCTTTGGCCACGTTAGTTTCCAAAATAATCCCTTCGATTGCGCCAGCATCAAGCGCTTTCAAGGCTTCGTCAATTAAGTTGTAGGAGTCGAGCTTAACCCCTGCGCAGCCGGTACCAAAACGAAGCCCAGACAAAGTGAGGCAGTGCCAGCATTCGCCGCCATCTCCAGGGCTCCTGATACAGCCGGTACAGCCATTCCAAATGGAGGTTTTGCAGCCACTGCGGTGCGCGCGTTTTATGGCCCGACCAGATATCGTAGCTGCCGCCGACGCCGACCCAAACCGCATTAGGGCACAGGTGCCGGTGCTCTGCAATCCAAAATTCCTGACGCGGGACGCCCAAGCCGACAAAAATCAGGTCGGGCTGCACCTGCTCAAGCTGGTTCATGAAGTCGTCTAGCGCGACGCCAGCGGCATAGCCGTGCTGAACGATGGCTAGGTTTAGGTGGGGCGATCGCCGCTGCCAATAATCCGCCGCTGCCCTGATAATCTCAGGCTTGCCCCCATAAAAAGCAACCTTGGTATCAGGCCCTAAGCTCTCTAGCAAGTCGGCAGCTAGCTCAATGCCAGGATATCGCTGCACGGCGGGCACGCCTAAAAAACGACCGCCCAAGAGGCGAAAGTACAGCTCAATTCCCGATCCATCAGGCACAACTAAGTCAGCTTGAGTGATAAAGCTATGCAGCTGTGCGCTCTCTTGCGCCTGCATACACATTTCTGCATTGAGCGTAACGACATGAGTACCCTTGTGCTGAGCTAGCCGATAGTTCAACCAGCTGACGTAGCTATCCGCGTAATGAACCGGCAGGCCCATCACCGACAGCGCTTTCAGTGTTTCTTCTTTAGCCACAACCATTCGCTGCCCTTGCCCGCATCGCTAGTTTCTTTGCATAGCACATAAAATTAGCGCCTATTAAACCCGCTGTAAAGCAGCGGATACGGGTCGCGTAAAATTATACCTTGAGCGATCTTCTATTTAGCTAGCGCTCAGTCTATTTAGTAGCCAGTCTCCTCAGTAATCGGTCTCTTCTTCGTATTCCATCACTTTCTTTTTCGGAATATTCAAAGGCTTTTTAGTTTCAATTAGTTCTTCCTGCTTGTCATCATCTGCCCAAAGGTCGCCTGTAACATCAACTTCTTCTACCGGAGCGTCAACGATATCAGGCGGTGCAGGCCTCTGGTCGCGTCTTTGCTCACGTCCTTGCTCACGTCCTTGCTCACGTCGGGGGGGCTGCTCTTCTCGAATCTCTCGCTGCGGCGGAGCCTCTTCGCGCCAGCGCTCTTCTACAGCCGGACGCTCTCTAGCGATCTCCCGCCTGCCCTCGTTCTTAATCCCAGAAGGCAGCTGATTTGAGGCTGATACAGGCATGACATAGCCGTCACTTAGGCCTCGCTCCCAGGGTGCGCTACCTAAGCCCAAACGCTCCAGCAAGCCCACACTTAGCTGAACCAGCTTTTCCTCACTGCCTTCAAATACAATGATGCGATCGGGCCCAGTGCTGACAATTTCTTCGACTGGTAGCTCATACGTGCTCACGACCTGATCGGGAATTTGCGGCAGTCCAAAAGAAGCCACGACGATAGTTTCTAGCTTGCCGGTAACGACATCAAACTTAAATCCCCGCACCCGGCCAAGCACTTCGCCCGATTCGGTAATCACTTCGCTGTTAACAAGGCTGCTAAAAGAGGCTGTGTTGATATCAACGTCTAAAACGGTGTCGTCATCAACGAGCAGCACATCGCCCATCTGCCGAATTTCGCTGAGCATCATCACTCTTTCATTATTGGCGATTACCTTGGAGATCATATTCTCCTGTAGGCCCAGCGCTAAAACTTCTAGACGATCCAAATCGACCCAAAGCTGGCTGACCACTCCCAGACGACGGCCCGTGCTGCGAGTAATAACCTGGGTGCCTACGATGTCGGAGCGGAGTCGGCTTTGTTCAAAAGTCATGGCTGTTCAAAAATTGCCTTAAAACGGCATCACACAAACCTTGAGGGACTATACCTCATTAATTGCCTATTGTACCGAACTGCCTTCGCTTTGCCTGAGGGGGAATGCCGAACAGTCTGCGGCTACGCTCAGCCTGCGACAACTGCGCTCAGCCTGTGGGCTAGCCTCTCTGAGGCGTGGCGTCTGGGCAAGGAATGGCCAGAAATCTAGGTTGCCTTCGCTAAATTAATGCCCAGCACCTGTGTATAAGCTCCGCGTGCCTGCGTGACGCCAATGGTTCGTTCGGCTGCTTCGATCATGGGGCGTCTTAGGCTCACCACAATGAACTGGGCCTGACGAGCCTGCTGCTGAATCATTTTTGAAAGACGCTCTACATTAGCGCCGTCAAGGAACATGTCTACTTCGTCGAAGGCGTAAAAGGGTGAGGGGCGATAGCGTTGTAGCGCGAAGATGAAGCTTAGAGCGGTGAGAGATTTTTCGCCACCAGACATGGAGGCTAAGCGTCGTACCTGCTTACCTTTAGGGTGAGCGACCAGAGTGAGGCCACCTGCAAACGGATCGTTGGCGTCGTCGAGCTGAAGGTGGCCGTCGCCGTCAGAGAGTTCTTCGAAAATGATTTGGAAGTTTTCGTTAACGGCGTCGAAGGCTTCTTTGAAGGCTTCTTTGCGTAGAGTGGTGAAGTTTTCAATTCGCAGCAGCAGCTCGGTGCGCTCTTCTTCTAGCGTTGTGAGCTTGAGCGTGAGTTCTTCTAGGCGCTCTAACGTGCGCTCGTATTCTTCTAGGGCCAGCATGTTCACGGGCTCTAGGGCTTCAAGCCTGCGCTGTAGGTTCTTCAGTGACTTGTGAAGCTCTTCTAGGGTGAGGTCTTCAGGAATTTCAGGGAGCGGATCGGGTAGCTCTACAAGCTGTCGCTGAATGGAAGTATGCAGGTCGTGGAGCTGCTGCTGACGAAGGGTTTGAGTTTCTTTTAGCTTTTCTAGCTGCCACTGGTTTTGCTGCTGCTGGTTTTGCTCGGTTTTGTACTGGCGCTCTAGGGCATCGCGGGCGTTTTTCTCCTGCCTGAGCTTGTCGTCGAGGAGGGCGATCGCACCCTTACTCTGCGCAATCGTCTCTTGCAACCCTTGCTGCTGCTGCGCAATTTCCGACTGCTGATTGATCATTTGCTGCTGCTGCTGACGGAGCGCTTCAATTTGCTCAATGTCCCGCTGCACTTTTTCTTGCAGACGCTGCTGCTGCGCGGCCAAATCCTGCTGCCGTTTCTCAGCAGCCCGCAGCCGCTCTTGCTGTTCGCTCAGCCGCGTCTCTAGGGTGCGCACAATGCCTTGAGCCTGCTGCCACTCGCTGTGCGTTTGAGACTTTTCCAGATCGTCTAGCGCCTGACGTTTTTGCGCGAGCGCCTGCTCCTGTTCGGGCAAGGCTCGCTCCAGTTCATCCAGACGAGTTGTGGCCTCTGTATATTCTCGGCCAGTGCGTGCTAACTGCGCTTGGGCCTGCTGTAATCGCTGCTCTAAAGCCTGTCTTTGAGTCGCGGCCTGACTAGCCTTAAGCTCCTCTTCCCGATAGCTCTGACGCGCTTCGACTAATGCCTGAGCCTTTTCTTTGGCTTTCATCGTCAGCTGATTGACCTTTTGCTCACAGCGGCTAAGGATGGCGGTGATTTCCTGGAGGCGATCGCGCAGTCCCTTAGCCTCCTGCGACTCCCCTGCCGCCACCGTGCCAAAGTGCAGCCGTCCGCGATCGCGCAAGCTGCCGCCCGTCATCGCCCCGCTAGACTCCAAAACTTCCCCTTCTAGCGTCACCATCCGGTAGTTGCCCATGTTGCGCCGCGCCTCTGCTAGCGACTCAAACACCACCGTGCTGCCAAACACAAAGGCAAACACATCGGCATACTTGCGATCGCACTCAATCAAATTCACCGCATAGTCAATAAAGCCATCAGGCCGATTCCAC
>JBGTGK010000082.1:0-3716 GCA_041746795.1 Phormidesmis sp. | reverse complement strand
CTATATTGTCAATCGATATTTGGCACCGCTGCCGGTAATTAAGCACTTTGGGCTAACCAACTATGTGGTAGCGCGGCCCGATTTTAGAGCCGGTTTTAATGCTAATTTCAGCGCTGATTCTAGGGAGTCTGTTGCAGAGTCGCCGCTGATAGATGATGAGGGGTTGCCTAGCGTAAGCGTGATCATTCCTGCGCGAAACGAGGCCGGGAATATTGCCGATGCGATCGCCCGTATGCCCCAACTCGGTAGCCGAACTGAAATCATCTTTGTCGAAGGCCATTCTACCGACGAAACTTGGGAAATCGTCAAAAAGACAGTGCAATACTATAGGGGGCCGTTTGAGCTAAAGGCATTTCAGCAAACGGGCAAGGGCAAGGCTGATGCGGTAAGGCTGGGCTTTGCTGAGGCGACGGGAGATATCTTGATGATTCTAGATGCGGACTTGACGGTGCCGCCAGAGGATTTGCCGCACTTTTTTGAGGCGATCGCATCCAACCGAGGCGAGTTCATCAACGGCTCCCGCCTCCTTTACCCCCGCAGCAAACAGGCCATGCCCTGGCTCAACACCCTCGCCAACAAAACCTTCGCCCTAATGTTCTCTTTCTTATTGGAACAGCCGCTCAAAGACACCTTATGCGGCACCAAAGTTTTATGGCGAACAGACTACGAGAGAATTACCGCAGGCCGCAGCTACTTTGGAGACTTCGATCCCTTTGGAGATTTTGATTTGTTGTTTGGCGCAGCTAAGCTGAACTTACACTTAGTCGAAGTGCCAATTCGCTATCAGCCCCGCAGCTATGGCAGCTCAAACATTGCGCATGTGCAAGAAGGGTTGGTGCTGCTAAAGATGTGTGCATACGCCTCACGCAAGCTGAAATTTATTTGATGGCAGGCAGAGTTAAAAGCGTTCTGGGGCCAACGCTGTAATGGGCCACCTTCCAAGGTTTGTAAAGATGACCCGTTGTTTTATACAGAGCGCCTAAGTAGGCTGATGGCTGCGCCTTGGGCCGGAGTGATAACAACAGAATCGGTCACCACCGCCACCGGACTCCATAACAGCGACTCCGCGTAGCCCAGCACATGTAGCTGATGAATCGCCTGCCGAATCGCCCCCGGACTGCCGAGCAAAATATGCCGCAGTTCTCCTCTTTGGCAGCGCCCTTCAGGACTGTGCGGGCCAACCCTCTCGGGGCCGCTTCGCGAACGGTTCCAATCAGCCGACGGCTCCAAAAAATTTTGGGCATACGACTCTACCGCTAAAGACAGCGGGAATGTAGTTGAATCAATCATTTTCACGATTTCTCCGATGAGGGTTTTGAAGAAAGCGCGAAAACTTAGCCGCTCCAACTTGTCAAAAGTCAGAGCGGCTATGGCATCATGGCCATAACCACTTGACTGGATTGGTCAGTTAAGGGGCGAGCAGGCGGTGATTGGGGTTCAAGCAATCATCGTCTGCGTTTGCTAAATTTTCGAGCGGTATAGCGTTGTGTTAGCCTTCAGAGCAAACAACATCTATGAGAAATAGCCTATCAGCATTTTTCAAAACCCGTCAACTATTTTTAACAGGAAACCTTGGCATACACTGAGGCTTCCACCAGCTCTGGGCTAACAAACAGCACACCTGCGATAGAATCGAACCATGGCTGATACGCTATACAGACCCCAATCTATTGACACATCCATCGAGGCAGATCGCTTTGTCTTTGAGCTGTTGAGGCGGAAGTCGGTGGGCGATCGCCTAGCTATGACCGCAGCCCTCAGCCGAGGTGCCAGAGAACTTTCCCTAATAGGACTAAAGCGCACCTTCAACGACCTAGCCCCATCAGAATTTGCAAAAAGAGTTGCCTTTATTTGGCTAGGCCACCAATGGCCGCAAGGCTTCATCCCAAAAGGAGAACCAATGGGCTGGGTTCAAGACTCATTACAGCTAGCAAGACAGCTACATCCCATATTTGAGCAAGCAAGCATCGCGTATTACATCACAGGTGGCGTTGCAGCAACCGCTTACGGAGATCCCCGAACTACGCGAGATCTTGATGTTGTTCTCAACATCAACAGAACAGATATTCCTACTTTAGTTGTTGCTTTAGAAGCAGTCGGGTTTTACGTTCCAGGTGTAGAAGATGTCGTCTCTGGCAGAATGAACAATCTGCAAATCATTCACCAAGAAACGGTGCTACAAGCAGACCTCGTTATACCTAAAACAGACGATTGGGAAAACCTCAAGTTTGAGCGTAGACAGTTAGAGAGTGGGCTTTACTTCATTTCGCCAGAAGACATTATTCTCAGCAAGTTACTATGGCGGCGAAGGTCGCAATCTGAGAAGCAGTGGCGAGACGTTTTGGGTGTGTTGAAGGTGCAGGGCGATCGCTTGGACGGCGAATACATGAGCCAGTGGGCAAATAATCTTGGACTAAGCAATGATCTATCGCAAGCCCGCCAGGAGGCCGGACTTCCCTAACGGAGTGCATGATGTCGCTAAAAAGTTTGCGATCGCCAACTGTCTCAATCCTGGCATTGCCGCTGTGCAGTTCCCGGATACGACTTAAAACAGGTGCCAGGTATTGGATCGTCAGAAGCCCCCTTGGCTTCGTTAAAATAACGGTCACAATAAATGTTCAATGAGGGCTGAGCCGCTTATAGGTTACAGTTTACAAGTCTGGATGCGAGAGAAGAGAACCACTCGATTGGCAACCACGCGATTGGCAACCACGGCAGGTGGCCTTTATCAAATTTTAGGCTCACCCAAATAGGCTCTTTTTCACCATTCACCTTCCATCCATTTGCCTTGCAAAATTTCTCGTAGGCTTTTACATGATGTTTTCCATCTGGAACGCCACCACAGTCCAAATACATATTTTTCTGCACACTAAATCCAAACTTGCCGCTGCTATGCTTCACCCATAGCCCATCCATCATCCGCAGCGGCTCACAAGGAAAGTTCAGCAGCTCTTCTGGCTCAAACCACTGCCCAGTTTTCTTACCCACTTCCGTAATCATCAGCCGATACGTTTCATTATTCGCCTTCTTCCACTCGCCATTTTTCAGGTAGCGCTCCAAGTTTGCATACTTGCTATCCAAGACAGGTTTCGCTCCGCCCGAAAATTGCTCAGCTTCTTGAACAAAAATCGTCTTAGCAACATTTAAGGATTCTTCGCTAGGCCTTTTTCCTGTAATGCCCCAAATTAATTGAGAAAACGGATCGGGATTTTGCAAGCGAAAGTCTACCCAGTGGCGATTGTTCAAAAAGATAGGTAGCCGAGGCTGCGTTTGAGTTTCAGGCAGCATCACCGGAATTACTGGACACTTGCGGCGAATAAACTCCTGCAAAAAAGCATAGATTTCCTCGCTCTGCCAAGGCCCCATGCCCTTCTGACCGGCAAAGACCGCAACCGCGCCAATACTCTCTATCTGCTGCTCTAGCGCAAACTGCCAAATCGCCCCTGGCTGCAATTCCCACACATCTAGCCAAGGTTTAAGCCCTCTACGTCGAAGCTGCTCAGCAATTTCAATGACAGCAGACTTATCTTCACTGTTGTGACACAAGAAAACATCAAACTTCTGCTGCTCTGTCATCTAGTTACCTAAGTTTTGCCCAAATAAACGGCAACATGCTCTAACTTCAGCAGTTGAGATAATCCCTGAATCCAAGGTCTGACAAGGGTATCAGCAGCATTTAGACGAATTTCAATCAGTTGTCCCTGTGCGTTGAAGCA
>JBGTGK010000081.1:0-5064 GCA_041746795.1 Phormidesmis sp. | reverse complement strand
TAATCAATGTCATAACCCTTTCCTTCAATTCGTTTTGCTAACAAATTCAGCACAGGATAAGCCTTAGCTCCAAGCTTGTTGAGGCTAGCACTCGTTGTAAAAATAGGAAATTCGCCTGATATATCTCCTTTGGATACTTTTAAACCACTAACGAATTTTCTAAGATCAGATGTTAGCTTAATACCTTCATACTCAGCTTCAAGAATACCCTCTTCCTTCTGTTTTTTGCCGTTTATCCCTGTAGCCTTACCGTTCAAAACCTTTGGCACGCTGAAGTCAATCAAAGGAATTGAAATAGGAGGATTTGTTTTAATGCCAGGAAGGATACTTACTCTCGGCAAGTCAATAGTTTTGCTACCTAATCCTTTAATGCTAGCTTTAATCTTGCTATCAAGTGCTAAAGCTGCAATATCAACATCTCCAATCAACTTAGCTTTAAGATACGCATCAGGAAGCTCAACAGATAGATTTGGCACACCCTTTAATGCTGAAATTGTTGTCGCATATAAAAAAAATCCATTTACACCATGGACTCCCTCTGGGCCATCAGGAGCCTGGGCGTATAAGTCCAGTAACCCGCTATGTTTAATGCCGATAGTCGCACTACCAAGATTGTAACCCGCAGACTCAATCAGCACCCCGATCTTGGCGTAGATTCTACCTAAGATAAGTTCAGCGGACGCTTCTACATTGGCGCTGCCAATTTTTAGATTCTTTGAAAAGTTCTCGCTGTAACCCTTCTGAAATACCTTCTGAATTTTTGGACTTCCCTTAAAAAGAGACTGAAAGCTTTTGTCTTTTGTATCAACTCCAATAAATTTGTTCTGGATATCTACGGCTTTGATACCGGCCGCTTTATTAAAATCAAGCTTAAATGCCTGAGAATTTCCGGCAACATTCAATTTTAGGGGCATGGTTGAATTAGGGTATAAATTTTAATAATGCATTGGCTACTCCGAGAAAAAAACCTGAAGTCTAACATTCACGTACATTCAGTAACAATAGAATCCGCAGGCTTGGTTCCGGGCTAATTATTACTCCGGCAATCAAACAGGTGGCATACTGTATACTAAGCCTCATGAAGTATAGGCTTTAGCCTTCTAATTGTGGCTCTATGCCATTGCCGGAGTAATAAGTACTTATTCAAACTCTGATGAAAATTAAGATAGCCTGAAATTTTGAGCGATGCCTCAATCTTGAGAAAAGTTTACGTTTAACTGCACATACCTACCAGTTAGGGACGTGCAGTTAAATAAGGACTCATGAAAAAATAAGTTGGTTTATTTTTTGAGGGCACCCGTTGTGACTGGGAATCCTGGCAAAAATTAGTTCAAGTTATTTTTGCGCGACTCCTAATATACCGATGGGCCGCCCTTCGACTACGCTCAGGGCTCAATGCGCTCTGTAAGTCAGGTATTTTATTTTCGTGTGGAATTCTTAGGCCTGAAAATTCAGATCTAAAGATTTTACAAAAGCTTACGCATCGCCAGCCAGTCGTCAGCTTTAACCAGCCAGGGCGCGACCGACACTTTGATCGTGATGCCCTTATCGTCAATATAAATGCGGCGGCTGTCAGCTTTAACCACGTCCCAAGAGTCGAAGGTATATTGCTCCGTGATGGCGCCCAGCAGGTTATAGACGGTGAGCTGACGGGGTTCTAGTAAAAAGTAAGGGCGCTCCAGGCAGTAAATGCCAAACAAGACAACTGTCAAAAACAACAGTGCGCCTATCACCGCCTGAACCGAGATGCCCTGATCTTGAAACGCTATCCAAAGCACGGCTGCTAACCCTAAGCCACCGCTCACCAGGAAAAACAGACTAGGCGTTATCTTGTAATAAGCCGTTAAATGAGGTTCTGAGCGGCGAGGTTGCATAGAGAGTCAGGTGACGACACTTCAAAGATAGGAAACGTACCGTTAAAAGCTTGCCTGATGGCGCTAGCCCTATCGCCGATAAATTGAAGCCTTTAGATGCTTTAAGCTAGGTGCCTTTAGTGGCGCTTCCTCTATATTAGTCGTCACCTATGGCTATTTTGTTCTCTATATTTCTCTATATAGAGACACCTGCACGGAGAATATCACTCAAATATCTATTTTTGCTGATAATTTTTCCCTTCAGCGCCCTTCTGGGGGCCGTACAGCCATCAGCGATTAAACACCTTTCGGCTACCATCATCGCCGATATATCGCCAGTGCCAGGGCTCTTTAAACGTGCCGCCCAATAGCCTATCGTTTGATGAAGACAGCTGGAACCCATAGCTTTGAGCATTGCGATTGAGCCATTGAAAGGCGGGTGTATCAGCGAAGCTAGGCTTTCGGTCTAAGTCGGCCCGGTCGCCAGTCGTGATATCAATTGCGTAGCCGGTGGTGTAGTCATTATTAAAATCACGGCTAGAATCACGGCCAGACTTATTTGCAGGATCGTAGCCAGCCAGGGGGTAGAGCGCGATGCCATCTGATTGGGCAGCCACGACCATTTGCCAAAAGGCGGTGGCTGCGGCGGGCTGTAGCAAAATGCTGCCGTCGGCTAGTAAGGGGGTCAGCGCATTGGGGTCGGCAGCCGCGTAGGCGCTTTTAGGCGCTCCTCCCCAGGAGGGGCCTTGCCATTGCCAGTTTTGCCAGGACTCAGACCACATTTTTGGCAGCAGGCTGAACTGATATTCGCCCCACTGGTAGGCTTTCACGCCAATGCCCAAAGCAAGGACGAGGGCGACGCTACCGATCACAAATTTGAAGAAAGTGGGGCCTAGCGCTTTTTTGGCAGATTGGGTGCCGGTGAGCTGGGCGGTACTTGTCTGCGTCCAGTTTTGAGCAGGCGACGTTCTATCTGGCGTTCCTGGCGCTGCTACTACAGTGGGCAGGCGGCTATCCTTGGCAATGCGATCACGATCGCTCTGTGCCTTCAGCGTCGCCAGCGCCTCTTGGGCATTAGGAAAGCGATCGCGCCAGTCCTGCCGAATTAACCGATTAATAAATTCTGCCAGCGGAATACTGACGACTGCCACGTCTGCCTCAGTGCGCCACTGCAAACCACACTGAGGATCGTAGTTAAAATATTGATGCCGCTGCCCGGTGAGCGCTTCAATCGCAATCAATCCCAGTGAATAAAGGTCACTGGCGGGCTGAAGCGATCGCTCACTCTCATCAATGGCCGCTCGGAGCAGCTCGGGCGCTGTATAAGGATGGGGGCTGACGGGCACAGAGCATCCTAAGCGACCGTCGGGCGAGAGTTTACTTCTCGCTATTTTGGCGATCGCCCCAAACTGAGTCACCCATATTTGGCCGTCTCTGGCCTCGCGAATCAGGTGCTGTGGATGCAGGTTTTGATGCACCAGCCCCTGCTCATGTGCGAAGGCGAGCGCGACCAGCACGTCCTTAAGAAGCTGATTAACATAGCTTTCGCTGAGCTTTCTAGGCGGCGTGATTTCTTCGCTGAGCGGATGGCCTTCTATGTAGTCTTGGACGAGATAAAAGGTGCCAAGCGGCTGATTTTCGTTTGGCCCTTTGTTTGGCCTGCCGTTGGGCTGAGCCTGGGTAGATTTATGAAAGTAAGCCAGCACTCTCGGAATTTGAGGATGGCGACCCAAGCGTTCTAGCAACTGGGCCTCGCGCTCTAGCCGATGGCGAATTTCGCGCTGATGGTAGGCGATCGCGGTAATCAGGCAGGCAGGACGGTGGGAATGGCGGCGATCGCACGCCAAATACACTGTGCTGAAATCTGTACAGCTCAGCTGCGACTCAATCTCAAAGCGATTCTCAAGAATTTGGCTGGTCATTCGCGGGGCTAAAACGAATAGCGGTCTTTAGTAGCGGTCTCTGGGTGAGGAATGCACGATCGATATCACTTTTACCACAATAGACAACTTCAAGCCTACGCCTTGTCTTTTCGGCTATTTCTTCTTAATGATTTTGAGAACGCCAGTCAGCGCTTGAGAGTTCGTAAAGACAGTGTTCTTGCAGGCCAGTATCTGCTGGGACGCTAGGATGGATGAAAGTTTGGGGCGATCGCTGCATCCCTAGCTTACGCATGACGGCTTGCGATCGCTGATTATTCAGCGTCGTAAACGAGACAATATTATCCAACGCCAGCACCCTAAAGCCGAAGGCGATGGCAGCTTGTGCGGCTTCAGTCGCGTAGCCATAGCCCCAATAGGAGTAGTCCAGCCGCCAGCCCACTTCCACGCAAGGATTAAAGGGCAGGTCTGCGGTAGGAACGCTGATGCCTACGAAGCCGATAAAGCGGTGCTTGTTTTTGACTTCTACGGCCCACCAGCCCCAGCCTCTTTGGGCGATTCTCCCTGGGAGAGGCTGCGCCATCGCGCCCGTAATCCGCTCAGCTAGTGCATCACTCTCCAGCCGAGAAAGCGTACTCGGAAAAAATTCCATCACTCGCTCATCAGCTTGACAGCTTCACTCCAGCCCTCATGTCCCTTAGGTATCATATTCAGCACCTTCAGCTTCCTCTTTCCTAGAGCGGATTCGCTGAATGTCTTGGTATAGGCTCTCTCTACTCACGGAGTCGAGCCATTGCCGACGCTCTTTAGTGTAGTCGCCAGTTCCCCAACCCGCCTGCTGTAAGAAGCGAGCCATATCGACGGGACCTAAAGCGGTCATTAAGGCCTGATATCCTTTCTCTCTAATTTCAATCGGCGTCATTCTGAGATTCCTCCTTACTCTTTAAGGCTGCCATTAGCCAATCGACTGGATTATCAATTTTCACCTGAATGTGTTGTTTATAGCGCAGCGCTCGTTTTATTAACCGATCATCAGTAGTCAATAGAATATCCACTTGAGCTTTCTCTGCACAAGCTATGTGAAGAGCGTCATAGAGACTAAAACCTAGTCGTTCAATCGACTGAGAGCGTTTGTCAACTTTTTTATCAATAGCAACGCTTTCGCTAGCCAGGCCAAGCAAATTCACGATGTTAGCTACCTAAGTTTTGCCCAAATAAACGGCAACATGCTCTAACTTCAGCAGTTGAGATAATCCCTGAATCCAAGGTCTGACAAGGGTATCAGCAGCATTTAGACGAATTTCAATCAGTTGTCCCTGTGCGTTGAAGCA
>JBGTGK010000080.1:0-20373 GCA_041746795.1 Phormidesmis sp. | reverse complement strand
CTACAACCGATGGTTTTAGCCAAACGTAGGCCCACTCTACTTCTCGCTAAATTACTTGCAACCAAATTCATGCCTCCTGAAACCCATCAACCACCACCTTTAGCCGTCTAATTCTTCAACAGAAACTTCGGACTGTCCAGTTACGGAGTACAGCTTTAATTTTGCTTCGCGATACTCCGCAGGAGTGGCGTTGCCATCGCGTCGAATATTTTCGCTTCCCGGTGAAAGAATTTCCACTAGCAGCTCTGGCATAGCTGTTAGATGTCCTGCCTGATCTTCTATTAGTGCCATACGCTCTTTAGAAACCCAAACCAAATCGGGAATTACGTTGTCAGCGTCGGACAAAATAACGCCGGGGGCAAAAATAGTTTCTCCTAAGCCAGACTGCTTTGACCAATCATTTAGAGCACTGCCTATCTCAAGTCCTACCTGCTGATGCCTTCTGTGAGGAGCCTTTGCCATAAACAGCTCTCCGTCAATAATTTCGTAGGTAGTCCATTCGTTTTGGGGAAGCACATCAAGATCGTGAACTGTCCAACGAACGCTTGTAGCAGATTGAGCGACCATAGCTTTTTTAACTGGATACAACTCATACGTCGATTCGATTATAGGCGATCGCCCAAGCGTACTTTCTCGTAAACAGGTGCTTACTAACGGATAGCCATAGTGAATTACAGCAAATCGCAGTTTCTTCGCTAGCAAGCAAATAGAATCCTTCGATAATCTATTCCTTGTGGCACAATTAAGCATTATTAATTTTCCAGCATCCATTTTTGGTGTGTAGGTTGCTCAAAAAGCTATTTAAGACGCTACAGGTAGGCTCAAAGAAGGTAAAGGCGATAGGGGACTATGACAAAATTTGTATTTGTGACTGGCGGTGTTGTTTCGAGCATCGGTAAAGGCATTGTGGCGGCGAGCCTGGGGCGGCTGCTGAAGTCTCGTGACTACTCAGTTTCTATTCTCAAGCTCGATCCTTACATCAATGTTGACCCTGGCACGATGAGCCCGTTTCAGCATGGTGAGGTGTTTGTCACCGAAGATGGTGCCGAAACTGACCTCGATTTGGGGCACTATGAGCGTTTTACCGACACTTCTATGTCGCGGCTTAACAGCGTCACGACGGGCGCGATTTATCAGGCGGTGATTAATAAGGAGCGGCGCGGCGACTACGAAGGCCGCACTGTGCAGGTGATCCCCCATGTCACCGATGAAATTAAGTCGCGTATTCATCGGGTGGCTCGCAATCGCAATCCGGACGTGGTGATTGTAGAAATTGGCGGTACCGTGGGCGATATTGAGTCGCTGCCCTTTATGGAGGCGATTCGTCAGTTTCGTCAGGACGTGGGCCGCAATGACGTCATTTACATGCACGTTACGCTGATCCCCTGGATTCCAGCGGCGGGTGAGCTAAAAACTAAGCCGACGCAGCATTCGGTCAAAGAGCTACGCTCGATTGGGATTCAGCCTGATATTCTGGTGTGCCGCAGCGAGCGGCCTTTATCAGAAGGGATGCGAGAGAAGATATCAAGCTTTTGTAATGTGCCACTCGACTGTGTGATTACAGCCGAGGACGCGCCCAGTATTTATGAGGTGCCGCTGTATATGGAGAAGGAAGGGCTGGCGGTGCAGAGCCTGAATTTGCTGGCCTTGGATCAGCGATCGCCCGACCTAACGAAATGGTCTACCCTGGTTGACCGGCTCTACAGCCCTGACCAATGCTTAGAAATCGCCATCGTCGGCAAGTATGTGCAGCTCAATGATGCCTACCTTTCGGTCACTGAGGCTTTGCGTCACGCTGGGACGAGCTTCAAGACCGATGTCAAAATCCGCTGGGTTGATTCCGAAGATATTGAGCAAGAAGGCCCTGAAAAATATTTGGGTGGCGTCGCTGGCATTGTCGTGCCCGGTGGCTTTGGCGCTAGAGGCGTCGATGGCAAAATTAGCACCGTTGAGTATGCGCGTAAGCGGCGTATTCCCTTCTTGGGTCTGTGTTTGGGGATGCAGTGCTTAGTCATAGAATGGGCCAAACACCTAGCCGAGCTGCCTCACCCAAACAGCTCAGAGTTTGACGCCGACACAGCCCATCCGGTGATCAGCCTGATGCCTGAGCAGGAAGACGTTGTAGACCTGGGCGGCACTATGCGACTGGGTCTGTACCCTTGTCGGCTAGAGCCGAACACGCTGGCGAGAAAGCTCTATGGCAAAGAGGTGATTTATGAGCGTCACCGCCATCGCTACGAGTTCAATAACGCCTACCGCAACCTGTTTTTAGAGTCGGGCTATATGGTTAGCGGCACCTCGCCGGATGGCCGCTTAGTCGAAATTGTTGAGCTGCCAAGCCACCCGTTTTTTATCGCCTGCCAGTTTCATCCTGAGTTTCAGTCGCGGCCTAACACGCCGCATCCGATGTTTTTGGGCTTAATTGAGGCGTCTTTGAATGACTCGGTGCCAGTGGGGTATGCCGCGCCTGCGCGGGCGAATGAACTGGTGCAGCAGTCTAATTAACGGCCTAATTAACGACCTAATTAACGACCTGGGCACCGACTTGGGCACCGTGGCTGCGGGGATCGGCAGATTGCCCGCCCGTCGGACTTGCCGCCGCATCAATGTTGGAAGCCGTACCGCTAGCCTGCGCATGGGGCAAGGCTCTTTTTTTAACCAGCGCGTCCAAGTTTTCAGCCAAAATAACCTGCGGCATCTCGCCAATTGCTGCTCCCTTCTCAAAGCCTTCAGCGGATAAAAACTCGAAGTGAGGAATGCCGTCTACTCGGTAGTTAAGCATTTCGGGCAGCCATTTGGTGTTGTCTACATTCAGCATGACAAAGTTGACCTTGCTGGCGTAGTTTGTTTTGAGCTGGGCAATGTCGGGAGCCATGGCCTGACAGCTGGTACACCAGTTGGCGTAAAACTCGATCAGGGTGGGTTTGCCGTTGGCTAAGGCCGCGTCTAGGGGGATGGCAGCCTTAGCTATCTCTGAGAGGGAGGCTGCGGGCGATCGCGTCTGCAATCCCAACACAAGGGCGATACTGAGAACAGAGGCAACTAGCACAACCACAAAGTTTCTAATCCGCTTGGCCATTTCGCCAGTCTTTTCTCCGGCTATTTCTCCGGCCATTTCTTTGGCCCTTTCTGAAGACGCTGTCTCTGAAGATTCAACCGACATGGTGCTGATAAGTAAACGATATCTTTTGATATCTTAGCCCGCGCGATGGTTACTTTTAGGCAGCTTTTGGCCCGTACTGCTGAACCAGCACGGTAAAATAAAGAAAAAACTCGTGAAAAAACGACTGACGCTAACCTTTCCAAAACGCACCATCAACATGCCGATTACCTATCGGCTGGCTAAAGACTTCAACGTGGCGGCTAATATTTTCCGTGCCCACGTTGCACCTGATCAGGTGGGCAAGCTACTGGTAGAGCTTTCGGGTGATATCGATCAGCTTGATGCCGCGATTGATTGGATGCGTGCTAATCACATCGAAGTCTCGCTGGTGAATCGGGAAATTGTGATCGATAAAGACAGCTGCGTGCATTGCGGGCTCTGTACGGGTGTGTGTCCTACTGAGTCGCTACAGCTCGATCCTAAAACGCATAAGCTGGTGTTTACGCGATCGCGCTGCATTGTCTGCGAGCAGTGCCTGCCTAGCTGCCCGGTTCAAGCCATTTCAACCAATCTATAGCGCCATCCAAGCGCCCCGCCTCAATCTACAGCGCCATACAGCGCCCCCTTTATGAATAAGCCTTCCATCAACAAGCACTTCATGCGTCAGCCGCCGCTATTTTCTGTGCTGCTGCTGCTGCTAGCCAATATGATGTTTGGCTCTTTCCTGCATGAGTACAACCAGTCCTATTTAGTTTGGGGCACGGCTATTGCCTACATCGTTTTAGAATGCGGCGTTCTCAGCGTTGCCTGGCGACCTACTCGCGACTTGATTTTGTTAGGCTTCCAGTCCGATGTTGGCTACACCCTGATGGCCCTGGGAGCCGCTTCTTTCGCTGTCGTGCTGGTGGTTTGGGTCAAGGTATCTAGCTACTTTTTAGTGATGCTGGCCGCAGCCCTATTGCTACGGGTGAAGCTCTACACCGGTCGAGGCGGGGAGGTTATCTCTTTTTTAATCCTGCTAAGCACTTCTCTAATCGGGCTTTCTATTAGCTGGATTCCAACGTTAGCTCAGGCCGGACGGCTCCCGTTTTTGGGCGATGGATAGATGCCTTTGTAAGCGAGGTAAGCTAGTGCATCCGTCAACCTTGATTTGAGTACTGACGATGTACTGAATTTGCAGAAGATGCTTTTGAGGAATTATCTAAGAATTTGCCCGCTATTGGCAAAAAAATTTCGTAAATCCTTATCTGTGGCACTCCACAAAGCGGCACAACTTTGATAATTTTGAGCCTACTTGCAAGCGATTCTAATCACAGCACAAGCGTTTAACTGTTGCCCATATCCCGTGTCAGGCCGTGACACGGGATATTTTTTTGTTTGTCCACTTGGCTTCTATCCATTCCGTCAGGATAGGATTTACTATCTCAGGCGCTTCATCCTGTGGGCAGTGCCCCAGTCCTTCTAGCGCGATAAAGTCTTCTACCGCCGGATAGTCACCGTAAGCGCGAGCCTGCTCAATGGGTTCCCAGGGGTCTTCGGTGCCCCATAAAATGAGCGTTGGGCAGGTGAGCTGTGGCAGAAGGTCTTCCGGAATTGGGCCTTGTGAGTAGCGAATAAAAGCCAGGAACACATCCATCGCCCCTTCATCAAAGGCGGGCTCTAGCAAAAGTGACACTAGCTCATCGGTGACGGCTTCCTTGCGGCCATAGGCCTGCCGCAAGATGCGTTTCACGGCTTTGGGCTTGGCCAGCTGATTGAAAAATAAAGATATCAAGGGTTTGTAGCCCAGCACCCGCTGGATTAAAGGCGTAGGCGCACTGCGGTACCAGGGCAGCGTTTGCCGCTTGCGATCGTGAAGCAGGCGTAAAGAGCAGTCGAGCAGGACGAGGCCCAGGGTTTGCTGAGGGGCGATTACAGCAGCTTGCATGGCCACTACGCAGCCAATGGAGTTGCCGACCAAAAAAGCCGGTGAGCCGACGACCTGCTGGCAAAAGTCTACGACCTGCTGACCCCAGGTTTCGAAGGTGTAGCTCAGCGGACTACCAGGCGTGGGCTTTGCTGATTTGCCGTAGCCTAGCAGGTCGATGGCATACACCCGGCAGGTCTTCGCCAGGTCTGGAATATTTTTGCGCCAGTGGATGCTAGAGGCTCCAAAACCGTGAATGAGTACAACAGCAGGCGCGTCTGGCTGCTGGCCGATCTGCTGGTCGATCTGCTGGCTAGCTTCTGTCTGCTGAGAGCCTGTCTGCTGAGAGCCTGTCTGCTGAGGGCCTGCCTGCTGATAGCCAATGGTAAAGCCCTGCCACTGCCAGGTCAGCGCCTCGCTCACGATCGGCTGGTTGTTTTCTAGGTTTTCACTCATTAGGCTTTTAGCGCATCTACCGCAGCGGCAGGCCCCAAAATAGAAACCGACTGCTCTACAAGCCAGCGTTGGGCGGCGGCCTGAACGTCTTCAAGAGTGACGGCTGCGATCGCCTGCTGAAAGTCCTGATCAAATTCCATGCCTAAGCCCAGCACCTCATACCAACCAAAGGTCTGCGCAATCTGGCCGTTAGTCTGCTTGCCAAGCGCATACTGGCCCAGTATCTTGTTTTTAGAAATTTGCAGCTCCTCTGCTGTCAGCGGTGTAGTGGTCAATCGGGCGATCTCTGATTGCAGTCCAGCCAGCGCCACCGGCAGATTTTGCGGTGCGGTGCCAATGTAGGCAACGAAGGGCGATCGCCCCAGCCGCGTCGGATAAAAAGCCGATACATCATAGGCCAGGCCCTGCTTCTCGCGCAGCTCCACAAACAGCCGACTCGAAAGCCCATTGCCCAAATACGTACTGATCAGCTTCAGCGCTGCGTAGTCTGAGTCACTGACTTCTGCGGCCAGGTGACCCAGTACAATAAAAGCCTGATTTGTTTCCTGCACAGTGACAATTTTGTGAGCGGCTACCGTTACCTCTGGAAAGCTCACAACTGGCAAGGCCTCTTCTGGAGCCTGCCAGTCGCCAAAAAACTGCTCGACTAGCTTTACGGCTAAGTTAAGTGAAATTCGTCCGGCGATCGTGACGACTACATTGTCCGGGCGAAAGTACTGGTGATAAGCGGTCTGTAAGTCCTCCTTTGTGAAAGCAGCCATACACCGCTCGCTCTGCTCGTGGGTGAGGCCGTAGGGATGACCCGGATAAAGCGCCTCACGCAGATGGTTGTAGGCTACGCTGAAGGGCTGCTCCTTCATCGACTTGAGCCCCTGCAAGATCAGCCGTCGCTCCAGCTCAATTTCAGCCTCAGGAAAGCTCGGCTCGCGCAGCACTTCAGCGGCCAGCGCCAGCACCGTTTCAAAGTCGGCTGAAACCGTCTTCAGGCTCAGCAGGCTATAGTCTGAAGCCACATCCGCGCCAAAGTTCGCGCCGATTGATTCGACCGCTTCAGCAATTTCTAAAGCGGTTTTAGTCGTCGTGCCTTTGATCAGCACAGCCATGAGCAGGTCAAAAAGGCCTGCTGTTTCAGCAGTTTCGTACAGCTGCCCAGCCTTGATGAATATGCGGGCGGAAACGATGTCTGCCACCGGATTTTTAATCGCGATGATTGTTAGGCCGTTGGGTACGGTGGTGTGGCGGGTGGCGGGTTGTTGGGTGAGGGTTGAAGGGGTCACAGGGAGGGCGTATCGGGCTGAAGGATAACGGCAGTATAGCGTTTGGGGCTCAAGTATTGGCGGGCTAGCTGCTGAAGAGATTCAGGAGAATGCGCCTGCACATGCTCTGGATAGGCTAGCGCCAGCTCTGGCCTGGCAATGGTTGCATAGTAGCCGTATAGCCCGGTAATTTGGCCGGGTGTTTCAGTAGAAAAGGCGTGGTCGTTTAGCAGTAGCCTTTGGCAGCGGGCTAGCTCGGTGGCGGTGATGGGATGTTCGGCTAGGGTGGTCAGGTGATCGCGCACAATCCCTTCAACTTCCTCAAGCTGCTCGCTCTCTAGCCATATCGACAGGCTCAGCACGCTGCATTCCTGCTGTACGGTCAGGCTGCAATCTATGTCCTGCACGAGCTGCCGCTCTTCTCTCAGCTCATGCACCAGCCGAGACGTGCGACCGCCGCCAAGCAGCACAGAAATAAGATCTAGCCCGCTGGTTGCCTCCGGCTGGTCAACCCCTGGCCCGATCCAGGCCATCGTCAGGCGGCTTTGCTCCAGGTTTGGCAGGTGCAGCGTCTGATGCTGATGTACCTGAGCGTCGGGCGAAATATCTAATGCGATTTTGGGTAGCTGAGGGTAGCCTAGCGAACCAGCGGGCGGATCAGTGAAGGCGTTGAAGGACTGCTCGACGAGATCTAGCGCAAGATTTTGAGTAATGCCGCCTGCGATCGCTACCGTCATATTCTCAGGCTGATAGTGCGTTTGATGAAACCGCCGCATTTCTTCAGGCGACCGGGCCGTCAAAATCTCTGGCGTTCCCAGCACCGCTCGCCCGTAAGGATGCTCACCATATAGCAGCTCGCACAGGGTTTGATACCCCACCCAGTCAGGATCGTCTTGCGCCTGAAGAATTTCTTCTAGCACCACCTGTCGCTCCCGGTCAAACTCATCGGCAGGAATCGCTGCCTGCAACAGCAGGTCGGCCAAATAAGGCAGGGTTTGGGGCAAGGCTTCAGCGGCCACGGTAATAAAAAAGTGCGCATAGTCGTGGCTGGTTGCCGCGTTGGTCATCCCGCCCTGGCTTTCAATCGCCCAGTCAAACTCACCGGGCTTCAGCCGCTGCGTCCCCTTAAACACCATATGCTCTAAAAAGTGAGCCATCCCCGACCACTCAGCCGGTTCCTGCCTCGATCCGGCCCTTACCCACACATCCACCACCACTGCGGTAGTCGGCATTTCTTGATGGATCACCGTTAGCCCGTTGGGCAGCTTCACAACATTTGCGCCAGCAGAATCGAAATGGTTCAAGCAAAAACCTAATTAAACACTACAAGGAGAACAAATCTATCCCACCAGAATGCTAACGAGCACGCGGGGAAAATGTGTTCCCAACCACAAATTATGCATAAAAACGTCCCGTATGTGCATCCTAGTGAGCGCTTTTCAACAATTGCGCATCCCCCAACTACCCAAACCGGGCAGGCACAAGGCCAATCCCACGGTTTAAAGACAAAAAATCCTCATCCGACAAGGACAAGGATCTTTGCAATAGTTCAACCGCAGCGCCGTCTTACCTCAGTTTTTGACCTGGGGTTGCCAGGTGGGAATCGCGGCCAGAGCTTATAGTTTCCGAGTACAGGCCCAATAGGACAAGCCCGGTATACTGCGGCTCTAGCATCTTGACACCCGTGAAATGAAAAACATAGATCAGAAAACGTTGTTGGCAGTTACCAACGCCGTAGCAGAACTGAACTAATCATAGCGAACCTTTGCCGCTCTTGTCCTTAGTGCGGCGAGGGGGAAACCATACAGAAGCACGACGGAAATTCGCCCTACCGATTAAATATTCAAAAGTAAACCGCTTTTAGTACCAAAGACTCTCGACGTTTGCTATGGCCTCAGCTACTGCCGTGCTGTCGTTTGGAGTGTCTGTAAGAATGGTCACATGTCCCAATTTTCGCCCCACTCTGGACTGTCGTTTTCCATACCAGTACACCGTAGCGTCCGGAATCTGCGAAAGGGCCGCTCGCTTGGCTGAATAGTCGCTAGTAGCCGTCTCCGTCCCCAGCAAATTTACCATCACTGCCCCGCTGCCCTCTCTTCTATGGGTGAGCGCAGTCGAACCCAGCGGTAGCCCGCACACTGCTCGCAGCTGCTGCTCGAACTGGGAAGTTTTACAGGCATCCAGCGTGTAGTGTCCAGAGTTGTGCGTGCGTGGAGCGATTTCGTTGATCAATATTTTGCCTGCGCCTTTGTTTGACTGAGTTAAAAACAGCTCTATGCCCAAAATGCCAACAACGCCTAAGCTGTTGACCAGATGAGTCGCGATCGCCCGCACCTCATCCACTACGTTTCTAGCTAGGCCACTCTCTAGCGGGGCGGGCACAATCACCCGCCGACACACCTGATCAATCTGCTGCGTTTCTACCACCGGATACACAGCCACTTCTCCTGAGAGCGATCGCGCTACCATCACCGCCAGCTCTTTCTCAAAATCAACAAATGCTTCTAACAGCACCGGCTGATAGCCCAAACGCTGCCAGGTTTCTCTCACGTCATCTAACGTGTTTAAGATAAACGTACCCTGACCATCATACCCATGACGACGGGTTTTTAGCGCTAAGGGAAGACCCACAGATTCCACTTTCTCGGATAAAGAAGAAAGATCCGCTTCACTGTGCAAAGTCGCGAAAGGAGGAGAAGGGAGATTAATAGAGTTGCAATATTGCCGCTGCTCGTACTTGTCCAACAAAGGTGCCAAGCAGTCTAGCTGAGGATAAAACTCTATTCCTTTCTCTTCTAGCTGATGCAAAGCAGGCAGATCAACAAACTCATTTTCAAACGTAATCACATCGCAGTGCTGCGCCATTTCAGCCGTAACAGCGGCATCGGCGACTGCACCTAAGAAAGTTTTATCGGCAATGGCACAGGCCGGATCGTCTGCCTTCGGCGTTTGCACACACAGCTCAATATCCAGCGCCTTAGCCCCAGCCGCCATCATCCAAGCCAGCTGCCCGCCGCCGATCACGCCAACTCGTCGCCGCTGAGAAGTCTCTCCCGCCATGTCACATATCTCCATCCACTAGCCTGCTAGTTTACCCGAGTTTTGGATAGCTAACTTTCAGGTCAAACTCCAGGCATGAGCTATCGGCTCCTTGATTTTGCCAGTCACTCTTGCCAGTCACTCTTGCCAGTCACCCTACAGATCTCAAACTACAGATCAAAGCTGAATCCATTCTCCTTTGATGTCCAATATCTTTCCATATCAAACTGGTATAGATGCGCTGCCCGGTGAGCAACATCCTCCTCCTTTTTGCCAGTATCAATCAGCAAATTCATTTTCAACAGCTTCTTGCGAAAATTTCTTTTGTCTAAAGGGCGCTCTAAAATTTGTTCGTAAAGCTTTTGTAGCTGCGAAAGAGTAAACGCTTTGGGCAACAGCTCAAAGCCGATGGGCTCGTAGCGAATTTTGGCGCGCAGACGGGCGATCGCCCGCTCCAAAATCTCCCCCATGATCAAACCCTAATGCTGGCAGCTCAGCTAGCTCAAACCATTGCGCATCGCTCGCATCACTCGCCGCCTGCACAGGGTGAGACTCAAGATTGATCAGGGCGTAGTAGGCTACGGAGATGATGCGATCGCGCGGATCTCTCCCCACCGCCCCAAACGTATAGAGCTGCTCCAAAAACACATCTTCTACCCCCGTTTCCTCACGCAGCTCCCGCACCGCCGCCTCATCCACCGACTCCGCCATTTGTACAAAGCCACCCGGTAGCGCCCAGTTCCCTTTATAAGGCGGCAGCTTTCGCCGAATTAACAGCACCTTCAGGGCCGTGTCGGTTGAAAACCCAAACACTACACAGTCTACAGTGACGGCAGGGCGAGCATAGGAATAGGTATAGGCCATCTCTCATGGAACAGGGAGAACTAGAACAGTTAGAACGGGCAAGGCTTGACGCTATGCCGCAAGGTTCGCTATAGCTAAAGCATGTTAGTGTTGATTTTACACTAAGTCAAACTATATTTTAAGGAGGTGCCTATGTTAAGTGCCATTGTCGGAGACATTATCGGCGCACAGGCGACGGCAGCGGCAATTTTGCTGGCTAGGCAGGGAAAAGACAAGTCTGCTATTAAAGAATTTATCTCTTCTAACTTTGGCTACGATCTCAACCGTTCGCTAGATGAGATTCGGCCTGGCTATGCCTTTGATGAGGCTTGTCAGGGTTCGGTGCCTGAGTCGATTGTTGCTTTTTTAGAGTCTGTTGATTTTGAAGATGCGATTCGCAACACGATTTCGCTGGGCGGTGATACTGATACCATAGGTAGCATTACGGGCGGGATTGCTGAGGCTTTTTATGGGGGGGTGCCGGGAGCGATCGCGCAGCAGGCTATCAGCCGACTGGACGAACCGCTGCGCAGCATAACGCTGGCTTTTTGCAGGCAATATTCACAGGACTATGGTCTTTTGGTATCTGGAAAATCTTCTTGAGAAGACTTTCTGGGTTGGGGGTTGCGTTTTTTTGACGGGTGTTTTTCGGCGAGGTGGGCGGCGCTCACCCTACGTTGTTTTAATTTTGGGACTGTAACTTTGTGATGGCGATGACGACACCTATTCCCGACTGCTTTGATTCGGATACCGTTGGCAAAATTTGGCGTGTTCCTTATCAGACTCGCGCCACCGAAGCTGCGGCCTACGCGGAAACTCACGGTATTACGCCAGCTCATGCTGACAAGGTTCGCGTGTGCCTGTTGGCCATTGATGTACAAAACACTTTTTGCCTGCCAGACTTTGAGCTGTTTGTCGGTGGGCGCTCTGGCGTGGGCGCTATAGAAGACACGCAGCGCCTGTGTGAGTTTGTGTATCGTCACCTGGATGTGATTACTGAGATTGTGCCAACGATGGACACTCACGCCGCTACGCAAATTTTTCACGCTATCTTTTGGGTTGACGCGGCAGGCGAGCATCCGGCTCCGATGACCCTAATTTCTTTTGAGGATATAGAAGCAGGCAAGTGGCGAGTGAATCCGACGGTTGCCAAGAGTCTGGCTGGCTCAACTTCTGGCGGCACTGATAGCGGCACCGATAGCAACAGTGTCGCTGACGTGGAAGCATTTGCTCGCCACTATGCCAAACAGCTGAGCGATAAAGGCAAGTACCCGCTTACCATTTGGCCCTATCACTCTATGCTGGGCGGCATCGGCCACGCCCTGGTGCCTGCCTTTGAGGAGGCCTGCTTTTTTCACAACGTGGCCCGCACCAGCCAAACCCGGTTCGAGGCTAAAGGCGACAATCCTCTCACCGAAAACTACTCCGTCCTTAGCCCAGAAGTTCTTAATAACGAAGCTGATCGGCCCATCGCTGAGAAGAACAATCGCCTGATTCAGCATCTACTCAGCTTTGATGCGATTATCATTGCAGGACAGGCCAAAAGCCACTGTGTCGCTTGGACGGTCAGCGATTTGCTAGCCGAAATTCAGGCTATCGATCCGGCTCTGGCAGGCAAAGTATATCTTCTAGAGGACTGTACCTCGCCGGTAGTGGTTCCTGGAATAGTCGATTTTACAGAGGCGGCAACAGACGCCTATAGCGAGTTCGCCAAAGCCGGTATGCATGTCGTGAAATCTATCAGTAGCGCTAACACCTGGCCAAATTTTCCAACAGCTTTGCCGTAATCAGGCGCAAAGATAGTGAATTTTACTCAGTAGATGCGTGTTTCTTCGGCTTACGGGCGGATTGAAGATAAATTGTAAAACTTCTGCTCATATCGACATTTTGTTGAATCAATTTGGGCATGTTCGTAGCTGAAGACGCCTGAGCTGATAAATTGCACTGCTATGAAATGTCCTACTATGAAATGCCCTACCTGTCACAGCCATTCTCTCACCGACGTTAACCTCGATACTGGGCTACTTGCCCGGCAGTGTCGCCAATGCTTTGGCCACTGGATTTCGGCTGAGAGCTACTGGGCGTGGCTTGATTCCTGGGAACAGGATGCCAAAGAGCAGGCGGGTAATCGACCTCCCATCTTGATCAACAAAGTAAGTAGCCTGTTGCCTGTTATAGATAACAACACCGCAAACTTTTGCGCAGACTGCGATCGCCTGATGACCAAAGCCAAAGTGGGCCGTGGGCTGAGTTTTTATCTAGATCGTTGTAGCCACTGCCACGGCGTTTGGCTCGACCGACACGAGTGGGAAAACCTTATGCGAATGGAGCTTCACCACCAAATTCACTATATGTTCTCTAGTGGTTGGCAGTTCAGTATGCGAAAAGAGCAGTCTGTTCAAAAAGCACATATTCCTCAGAAAACATCTGCATGATCACAATAATGACGGTCATATCTGCCGCTGCCAATATATTTCTTTAACTTTTGTATAGCTGCTGTTTAGGCGCTTCCGTATTAGGGAACTTTAGGGAGCCGTCATAGAGTTAAAGATAATGAGCCGTAGAAGACCTAACCTCATCACAACCATTGGCTTGTACACAGGAGGAGTCCTTTTGGTAGTGTTTGCCGTGCTGCTTTTGTTGCAGGCAACAGGTCTGATCCCTGGTGTCTCAAACACTGTCTACCTGTCGCTCGTATTGCTAGCTGTAGGGTGCGGACTACTCTATGGAATTGGCAGCCGAGCTTGATTAATTTTTGCTTTATACCGAATCTATAGATAAAGCCTCCAGATCTTAAAAGTCTGGAGGCTTTATTTTTTGCTGTAAATATTGGCTGCGCTACTCTATTTTGACCCTATTTTGTTAGAGCGATCGCAGCGCCTGCTCAACTTGAGGCTGATATTGAGGGCAGTAGTGAGCCGTGCCCAGGTTCATCACAGCGCCGCCATACAGACCAATGGCGTAGGCAGCTTCTTCGGTAAAGTATTCGCCGTAGGTAGAGGCCTGGTTCATAGCCGCCGTGGTATATGCCGAGTAGGCTTCTGCGGGGCTCACAACCGAAGAGAACGTCTGGCAAAACATTTGAGCGGCCCAAACGTTGTCTTCAGGGGCCATGGCCTGAGTTGCCATAGTGTAGGTAATGGTATCTTCACGCTGTAAAAAGCTGTACAAGTCATCTAGATATGCGCTGTCAGCAGAGGTCGTTTGGGCAATGGCAGCAGTAGGTAGTGCGCAGGCAATCGCGCCTAATAAGGCAGGAAGCTTAAAACCTTTCATAGTAATGTCCGAGTATTCAACTAAGTATCCAACCAAGGCACAAGCTGCCCTTTGATATCAGCTTTCCCGACCCAATACGAGAATCCGATGCCGCTGTGTGGGCAAGATTACGGCTTTGCTGTGCTTTTTATTTCGCTGCTAATCAAAGCTTTTACGGATGATTGAGCAGCTTTGTAACGTCCGTATCGTCTCGCAGCTCAGCGGCTTTGCAGGCACGCTGCCAAGCTTTATAGGACTGCTCTTAACAGACGATCAATTTGAGGATTAGTGTTTTTCAAGTTGAACCGTTGCCGAGCCGTTGCTTTGCCTTGTTGAGCGATCGCCGTCGCCAGTTCAGGCTGACGATAGGCTTTCATGATAATATCCGCCAGCTCACGGCTATCTCCGGGGGGTGTTAGCCAACCTGTTTGATTGTGTTCAATAATTTCCAAAGCGCCCCCCGCCGCTGATGCTACTACGGGGCGATCGCACAGCATTCCTTCGACAATGACCCGACCAAAAGGCTCTGCGGCAGTTGAGGTGTGAGCAATCAAATCGCAGGCACTCATTAGTTCAGGAATGTCTGAGCAAAAGCCCAGGAACTTAACGCGATCGCCCAGCTTCAAAGTCTCAATTTGTTTCTGAAGCTGCTGAGTATAGCTGTCTTCTCCAAATAGGGCGCCGCCCACAAAAATAGCCGTCACCGGCGCGGGACAATGCTGAAGCGCATCAATCAAAACATGCTGCCCTTTCCAGGGAGAGAGACGGCTGAAGTGGCCCACCACAAAACGATCGGTAATATCTAAGGTGGCGCGAAGAGGCGATGGTATAGCATCTTTTGAAATCTCTTTTGAAATCTCTCCTGAAATCTCTCCTGAAATCTCTTCTGGAGAGAATCGCCGCTGCGGATTTGCTGGATATTGATCCAGATCAAATCCGTTATAAACGACATGGGTGAGTTCGGCGCGTCCGCCTGCTGCCATAAACGCGGTCTGACTAGCCTTTGAGTTAGCAATTACCAAAGCTGCCTGATTGGCTGAAGTGACGATAATTCGCTGGTTAAGGTCGCTAAAGTGCTCGGGTGATACGATGTCGTGTAGGTGATATACCAGCGGTTTGCGGCTAAGGCGGCTGGCGATCGCACCGACCACCAGCGCCTTTTGCGTATTCGCGTAAATGCAGTCGTACTGCCGACTAAGACGGCTGACCCGGTAGATCAGCGGCCCCAAATCTTTCAATGCTTTTACAGCCTGACCTGCACCGCTTTGCTTTTGAAATTTCAGCCCCTGTTCGGCTAGCACCTCTACCTCGATTTGCTGTTGGCGCAGCTTTTCGGGGAAGGGGCCAGGCGCAAATGTACATACTTGGCAGCGATCGCCATAGTATTGAGCCAGATCGGCCAGACATAATTCAGCCCCGCCCAGCTGTCCACTCTGATCGAGAAAAAGAATTTTCATTTCATGATTTGGATGTAGAGGCATTGATCGGTAGCCGCATGACTATCGAGTGAGCCGCTGCATTACAGGGACGCTCGATATAGCGATGAATGAGCCTGCCTAATAAGATTGCAGCTAAGCAGCAGAGTAACAAACCTACGTTCAGCCCGATCGAGTTGAGCTTCAGCGAATGCAGCAGCTTCACGCCTATAGATAGAAACAAATAATGAGTGAGATAGATGGCGTAAGAGGCAGGCCCCAACCACGAAGGCACAAATTTTAGCAGCCAGCTCACTGGCGCACGCAGACGGCCCGGATCGCCAGCAGCGCACTCACTAGCCGCAATACCGCCGATTAAGCACACAGAGGCCACCCCATACGTCAAAACCTCATACCCTCGCATCGCAAAGCTGTTGGTTCCCAAAAACACGTAATCATCTATTAGAGCAAATACTACAAAGGCTAAGAGGCCATAGTTTACCAATGTATAGCGCCATACCTTGGGCGTTCGGTGACGCACCAGCCAAAAGGCCATTAACCCCCCTGCGGCAAACTCTATGCCATAAAGCGACAGCAGAAAGCTGAGCCAGAAATAGCTGCCATTGCCCTGGTCTAGCCCGGCTGCGTAGCGTCCGATATTAAAAATCACGCTTAAGGCTAACCAGGTACCTAGTATAGGGATAGAAAACTTGGGCTTGAGGCTGAGGCTGAGGCCAAAAAGAGCGTAGAACAGCAAAATATAGCTTAAGAACCAGGCAACCGAAAGAATAGGCGACTGCGACTGCGGCACTAACAAAAGAGATTTTAAGATGTGACCTGTCTCTGTTTCATTGCCTTTTCCAAAGGTAGGAAGGAGAAAATAAACAGGCAGAACTGCCAGCGTAATGAGCCAATAAAACGGACAGATGCGCAGGCATCGCTTGAGCATGTATGACCGCCAGGAGATTCCTTTGCCGAAATTTGGGGCGTATACCCAGGTGAGCGTAAACCCGCTGAGGACAAAGAACGTAGCTACTCCAGCATCGGCAAATTTAAAGCTGTTCAGTAAGAAGGGCTGGTTTAAATTGAGGTTAGAGATTTCAGTCGCATGAAACAGCATAATCAATAGAATTGCGAGTCCTCTAATGGCATCTAGCGTGTAAAGTCGGACAGGTTGCTCGGACATTTTCTGGTTTTGCCTCCCAAGTACCGTGTATGCTCATCTTTTCGTGCTCACCTTTTCATGCAGTGTAAATCTTCATACAGTGCAAAAATCTCTTTGTGCATTCGTGCTACTCCAAGATTCTCTAGATTTTGCTGAGCTTTTTGCTGCCAGTGTTTAAGGCAGGCTGAATCTTCTAGCAGCAGCTTCAAGGCTGCGGCAATAGAGGTGCTATCGCCTGGTGTTATCAGCAGCCCTGCTGAGCCGTCGTCAAGTGCTTCTGGAATTCCGCCTGCTCGGCTAGCAACAATGGCACAACCGGCTTCTCTCGCTTCTGAAATGACTAACCCAAAGGGCTCTTGGCGGGAGGCCAGCACAAATACGTCGGTTGAGCGCAAATAACGCTGAGGCTCAAGCTGAAATCCTTCAAAGTGAATTCGCTGAGCAAACGGGCTAGCTCTCGCTTGGCTCTCGAACTGCGAGCGAATCGGCCCGTCACCCACAATATACAGGTGAGCGGTAGATAGCGTAGCAGCCACCTGATTAAATCCTTCGATCAGGTCTGCAATGCCTTTGCGAGGGTTGAGTCCGGCTACTGTTGTAATGGCTGGTCGCTGTAGCGGCATTGGTTCGCAGGCGAGCGCTGGCCGCTGCCTCGGGCTCCCAATAGTAGCGTTGTGAACCACCCTCAGCTTAGATTGAGGAATCCCCCGCTGATGCATAGCATCGGCAACAGCCTGACTTACGGCGATCACGCGATCGGCCAATCCCATAAGTGTTGCACTTCGTTGAAAGTCATTATGTACCGTGGAGACCAAACGATAGCGTGAGTTAAGCTGCAATGCTTTAGCTAACACCATACCTGTCATCATGTGAGCATGTACGATGTCTGGCTGAATCTGTTGTATTAAAGCACGGTACTGCGAAGCTACTCGAATCAAACTGCGCCAGGTTCTTGTCTGGTTTAACAAGCAGTGCTTGACCTGATAGTTGGCCAGCAGTTTCTCATATTCGCCGCCAGCAGAAATAACCGTGACTTGATGCCCTGCTTGCGCTTGCAGGCAAGCCAAATCTATCGCAACATTCACAATGCCATTTCCCACCTCTCGAATGTGGTTAAGAATATGTAGAATTCGCATTAGACCACTCCAGCGGTAGACCGTTGAATGGGCTTGAGATCGTTTAGCACGTCTAGGTACTGATGAACGATGCTCTCGATAGTGAAGGCTTGCGATCGCTCTTTGAGCAATTGAGCATCTGTGGGCTGCTCAAGCAACGCTACGATAGCATCGGCCATTGCCTCAGGGTCACCTACCGGAACTAGCTTGCCGTACTGATCTTTGCCGAGAATCTCGGCTGGCCCGCTTTCACAGTCAGTAGACACAACAGATGTTCCTGTGGCGATCGCTTCTGCCACGACGTTTCCAAACCCTTCATAGATAGAAGACAAGACAAAAACGCTTGCCTTCGCCATATAGGCATACGGATTTTCAACAAAACCTGGAAACGCAACGTCTTCTTGTAATCCATACTTTTCAATCAACCTATCCAACTCAGGTTTTACCCGAGGCTCACGCGAATCGACCTCTCCTAAAATCATCAGCCGCGCCGGATGCCGCTGACGCACCCGCGCAAAAGCCTCAACTAAAGTAGTAAAGCTCTTTTGCTTAACAATTCGCCCAACGCCTAATAGCACCGGCGGCTGGCTAGACGCAAACCAAGGGTGATCAACCGCTTCCTGGGCCTTTTGACTAAAGTCTGCGGTTACGACAGGGTTGTGAATTACCCTCATCTGCCGCAGGGGAATCTGGGCATTCTTTTCCAAATCGCTAGCCACACCCGCTGAGGCTGTCACAATCGCATCAGCCCAGGGATAAAACCGCTGTACCACAGCCCACTTAACTTTTTTCATCAGCGTTCCGTGACGATCTTGAAACTGCTGAGAAAGATTTGTTTGCACGCACATCACAACTTTTGTATTCACCTTTGCAAGGCGCTTTGCCCACGTCGCCGAACTCAAAATATCCAGCGTAGATATCAGAAAATCGGGCTGCTCTTGCTGTAAATACTGCTTTAAAGCTAGCGTCTTAGAGAGAATAAGGGGGGGCTTGGCAGCCAGGTTAACTAGCCTGACGTTCTCTGGAATTTTTGATAGGTAGGCTCCCTCGGCTTTAGCAACCACTAGATCTACCTGAAGCTTTTGCTCAGCAAAGCCCTCAGCCAAATGCAGCATGACTCGCTCAGCACCGCCACCGTCAAGATTGGGAATAAACAAACTAATGCAGGGTTTGGACATGATTAGGCTTCTAACGAGTATTCAAAGGGGAGACATTAGGCAGGGAGACATTCAGAAAAGGAGACATTCAGAAAACAAGACATTCAGGCCAGAAGGAGACACTTAGGCTGGCAACAGCTCGACTATAAGGGGCTCATCGCTGACCTCAAGGGCAATTGACGTAGGCGTAGTGTATTGCGCAACAGGTTTTATAGAAGGTAAAAGGTGATAGAGACTGCCCTGGCGAATCGCCGTATTTAGCTTTAGGGTGACGGCTTGAGACGACACTGCGATATCCTGCTTGCTCCTTAGGTCAAAGCTGGAAACTTCCTGCCACAAAACCAGATAAAAAGTCTTGTCATGCTTTTGTAACAGGGTGTGGTGAACATTCTTATTTATTCCATCTATAGAATAGCTGAGTGTGTCTGGAGAAAATGTATCTTTAGAGTCTTGAAGAATCGCAATTAAGCTCTTGAGCGCAATGAAGGCTGGTTTGGTAGAGCCATCCGAGTGCAGCAGGCCAAAATTATTCTCCTTCTCCTCGTTTTGCCGCTTGTCAATTAGCTCGTTAATATAAGCTCGCTCGACGCCTTGGTTAAAGTATTCTAGGTATAAGCGGGGAACATATTTTCCAGCCGCTGTCTCGGAAACGCCGGGCTGACCACCGCTATTCGAGGCTACTGCATTATGCCATCCTGCCTCCGTTGCGATCACAGGTTTACCAGGACATATCAACTTCGCAGAGGGAATCCAACGTTGACTGAGATCTGTTGTGGGCGGGTTTCCGCCAGCATAGCTATGCATTGTGCCATAGTCACATTTCACTGCGCCTAACTTTCCAGCATTACTCCAGAAAGCAACCGTTGGGCTGAGCACCTTGAGATTTGCTGTTGCCGGATTGCGTTTAATTGCGTTATAAAGCTCCGACTGAAAGGTACGAACCCCTGTTGGAAAGGGCCGATTCCGGTAAGTTAGCTCGCCCCAAACATCCCACTCATTGGGGCCTTCAACCGCCTCAACTGAGGTCGGCAGCGCTTTAACAGTATCAACCGCCGCCGCTGCGTTCTTTTGATCTCTAGGATCCATGACTAGCGTAGACCTAATTCCCAAAGTCGCCAGATCAGTAAACTTTTGGCGGGTGGCAGTATCTTCTAACTTAACCCCATCTCGAATGTGACGAATGCCTAACTCCTGTAATCTTGGCCTAATAGAAGTATCGTAGTCAGCGTAAGCGCTATTGTTTCGGTTGAGATGTACGACAACACCCATCGAATTTACAAATGAGCTAGCGCTACGAGCAGCTTCAGAAAAGCTTTGGGATTGACCCGGTAGAGAAGCGCTGCAAGCAAAGATGCTGCTCACTAGTAGAAGTATCCCAAAATATTGACAGAATCTGATCCAAGTCACTGAGCAAGAGCGCATAGCTCATACCTCCAGAATTTTTTGGTATAACGTATTAGCGACTGGCAAAAGAGGATGCTTTGAGAGTTCTTGGAGAACATCCTGTTTGATTCGAGCTTTTGCTTCAGTCGGAATAGCGACTAAGTGCTTTGGTAAGTTCAGCTCCTTCTGAGCATTTTGAAGCTGGCCAAAAATGCGCGATCGCACCGTATGCGCAATCGGCTCCATGTGAAACAAGGTGCCGTAGCGTTGGTTGAGGGTT
>JBGTGK010000079.1:0-5983 GCA_041746795.1 Phormidesmis sp. | reverse complement strand
GGTTCACTGGTGACTTCATCACTGGTACGTGAGACGACTGAGACTGAGTCACAGAACTACGGCTACAAGTTTGGCCAAGAGGAAGAGACCTACAACATCGTGGCAGCGCACGGCTACTTCGGTCGTTTGATCTTCCAATATGCATCATTCAACAACAGCCGCTCACTCCACTTTTTGTTGGGTGCGTGGCCAGTAGTGGGCATCTGGTTCACGGCATTGGGCATCAGCACGATGGCGTTCAACCTAAACGGATTCAACTTCAACCAGTCAATCATCGACTCACAGGGTCGAGTAATTGGTAGCTGGGCAGATGTATTGAACCGTGCCAACTTGGGTATGGAAGTAATGCACGAGCGCAATGCTCACAACTTCCCGCTTGACCTGGCGGCTGGCGAAGCTGCTCCTGTTGCTTTGACTGCTCCTTCTATCAACGCGTAGATTTTCTAGGCAGTTGATGACGTGAATCCTCTTGTCGGATGCTTAGCGTTCTGATTAAGGCTCACTAAAGAAAGCGCTTCCTTCGGGGAGCGCTTTTTTAATGGGGAGTTGGCTTCGGCTACGCGCAGCCAACTAACTATGCAGTTAACTAGCCTGTAAGCAACTGAGTTGACTTTAGGATTTTAGGGTGGCTTCTGGTAAAACGAGCATGGCGTCGCCGAAGGAGTAGAAGCGGTACTGTTGGGCGATCGCCTCATCATAAAGCGCCATCAGCCGCTGCCGACCAATCAAAGCACTCACCATCATTAGCAAGCTAGATTCTGGCAAATGAAAATTGGTAATCATCCCGTCAATCACCTGCCAGTGGTAGCCAGGGTAAATAAATAAGTCGGTTCTGCCGTTATAAGGTTTCAGCAGTCCTTCGCAAACAGCCGCTGCCCCTTCTACAGCCCGAGTAGACGTCGTCCCAACCGCGATTACTCGGCCACCCCTAGCTTTGGTCTGACGAATTTTTTCAACGGTACTCTCAGGTACCTCAATCCGCTCCTGATGCATCTGGTGCGTTTCAATATCGCTGACTTCTACCGGGCGGAAAGTACCAATGCCCACATGTAGAGTCACCTCAGCAGTTTCAATGCCTTTTTGCAAAAGCTGAGTTAAAAGGCGATCGGTGAAGTGAAGACCGGCTGTAGGAGCCGCGATCGCACCCTGCCTACGAGCAAACACAGTTTGATATTGCTCTGGCAATGACTCAGAGCGCGTGATGTAGGGAGGCAAAGGAACCTGACCTAGCTGATGGATGATGTCGTCGATAGAGCGATTTTCATAGGGCGTCAGCTTCAGAATTCGACCTTTAGTGGCCTCATCTCGCGATTCTATCAAAGCGGTCATGAGTGGAGAGCCTGTGCCGTCAGCTAAATCGCCGAATTCAATCACGGCACCAGGCTGTAACCGTCGTCCTGGCTTTACCAGCGCCAGCCATTGGTCTTCGGCAAGCGGTTCTATAAGCAATACTTCAACGGCAGCACCCTGTGAGGAGCTATCGGGTTGAGAACTGCTGATTTGAGCATTGTTAGGCAGCGAGCTACCTATTTGTTTGCGACCGAACAGTCTAGCGGGAATTACCCGCGTATTATTGAGAACTAACAGGTCGCCCGGTAAAAGTAAATCAGCTAAGTCACGAAAGTGAAGATGCTGGTGCTGCGAGTTTCCTTTTACCACCAGTAGTCTGGCGCTGTCTCGGGGAATGACCGGGTTTTGAGCAATCAGATCGCTGGGCAAATCGTAGCTGTAAGCGGCAAGCTGGTGATCGAGGTTAGGCATAACTGAAGCTCACTAAGCGGGGTGTACGCTTTGGCTCATTACGGGGAGATAAATGGGGAGATGAAGATGTGAAAACAAAGATAAAGCCTCAGCAGAACACTGCGCCATAATGAGGGCAGGCAAAACGATTAGACTGTAGCACCCACACACCTCTAGGACGATGGAATACATCTACTACATGACCAATGCAAGCCTGACTCTAAGAGTGGTTGAGCGCTTGCTAGGTGTAACACAGCTCCCGCTTGAGTTTATAACGGTTATTCATCAGATAAACGGCTGGATCGTAAAGGTAAAGCTGCACGACAGCGCAGGCAGGCAGGCGCAGCAAAATTTTTCAGCCTTCCTCAACGAGCTGGGAACTGCTTATGAGCCAGGCGTGAGAGTACGGATGGCGCTGTGGGGCTTAGAGATGGGCCAGTCAGCGGTTGATGTGATGCGACGCTATCAGGTGGCGGTGGTTTCTCACGGTAAGCCTGATCGCCGCGAAATTGAAGAATTTCGTCAGCAGTTTGTCACAGGCTTGGGCTACTGCCCAGAGACGTTAGCATAGCAACACTAGCATCAGAAAAAGCGTCGCAGAGATCCTATAGGTTGAGCGTTTTGCCTGACGCTTTTTTCACCTCACCTGACAAACTCTTTCAAAAAGCATCGCGAAGGTAGGTTTGCAGGCTCAAATATTTCTGACTATTAGGAATTTGCAGTCTTAGGCGATCGCTAGGTCGTTTGGCCTCACAGCGAACTAAGGCAATATCAAAGCGGCAAGGCACTTCTGAGAGATGGGGATGCCGGACTAAAAAGTAACGAGCGGTGGTGCGCAGCTTCTTTTGCTTCGAGCGGGTAACTGCCAGCAAACCATTGGCATCCCAGTTGCCCTCGCTGCGGGTCTTGACTTCAATAAAAGCTAGCATTTCACACCGCAGTGCGCCTTCGCCACTCTGCCCCTTGGCAATGAGATCGATTTCACCGAAGCGGCTGTGCCACTGACGTTGAATGATCTGACAGTTTTTGGCGATCAGCCACTGGGAGACGAGCTGCTCGCCGAGGATGCCTATTTCGTTGTGGGATGTGACAGAGTGAGAGGCTGTCATATTCGCCTACTCTCCCCGTATCCAGGGAACGCTCGCCAAGTCTGCAAAGTCCACGCTACGCTCTTTTTCAAGCTGGGCAATGCGATTTTTCTCGGCGATAATTTGCTTCTGGTACTGAGCGTGCTGGTCGGGAGAGGCGTTGAAGTCACTGCTTGACCACAGGTTGAGCAGGAGACGGTAGCGCTTTTCGCACATGTTTTTCTCTAGGCAGGCGATCGCAGCTCGAATCACCAAAGATTCCCGCAGCACATCCAGCTTCGTTTTCTCTTCCAAATAAAGCAAATGGTTCACAAGAGAAAGCGGCCCTGTAGATTCAGCGGCGAAGTTACGCAGGGTTTCGAGCAGGCTTTGCTTTGTGTCCTGCGCCTGCTCTATAGCTTGAGCATCGGCCTCTGCACTCGCAAGCTCAAGCAGCACCCGCCACAGCGCCCGGTGATGAGAAAAATTAAATCCTAAGTCGCGGGTTTCCAGACTGTTAACAATGGTTTGGCGGTGGCTAGGACTGTGGATGTAGATTCGTAATAATGAGGCTTCTGCTTCCTCTAAAAAGCTGCGGTTGAGGATTTGAACGTCGTTATTAGGCTTTGCCTTTTTATCACCGGGTGTTCGACGTTTGCGCCGCACTTGAGCTAGCAGGTTTTCAGCCAGCAGCGGTACAATCCGCCCATCGCCCTGGCTAAATAGCTCAGCGCAGTGGCGAATATAGTGAGTGCGCGTATCGGCGTTAGCAATGTCGCTAAGAAGCCCAACTACAGACTGAGAAGCCTGCTGAAACTGATCGGCCTGCTTAAGATCGCGGCCCGTCACCAGCTTATTAATTTGCCAGTCGAGCCAGAGTGGGGCAGCGTCAGCCAGCGCAACATATTCTGCTGCTGTGTGAAGGCGTAAATAATCATCAGGATCTTTACCCTCGGGAATAGTGAGAATGCGGAGCTGCACGTCGCCGCGATAGGCCATATCGGCTACTTCACCGATGCCTCGCTCAGCGGCTTTAATCCCAGCGGTGTCGGCATCGAAGTTGAAGATAATCTGCTTAGATTCGGTGTAGCGCAGCAGCTGTTTTACCTGACCTGCATTGAGCGCGGTTCCCAAAGAAGCAACCGCGCAGGTGATGCCCGCTGCATGGAGGGCGATCACGTCGAAGTAGCCTTCTACGACAATGGCGCGATCTTGCTGGGCGATCGCAGCCTTAGCCTTTTCCAATCCATAGAGCGTTTTGCCCTTGTCAAACAGCTCGGTTTCAGGAGAGTTGAGATATTTAGGCTTATCATCGGCTCTGAGCGCCCTGCCGCCAAAACCAATTAGACGGTTTTGGGCGTCGTGAATGGGGACTATTAGGCGATCGCGAAACCTGTCGTAATAACCATCCCCCCCTTTACGCGGCACAATCAGCCCCGCCTGCTCCACCAAATTCACCGGATAGCGCTTTTGATCCACCAGATAGCCGTATAGGGTTTGCCAGCCTTCCGGCGCATAGCCCAGCAAAAAATGCTTGATGGTGTCATCGCTGAGCTTACGCTCTTCACGCAGGTAGGTGAGCGCCTGTTGCCCATCAGCTTGAAACAGCGCATGCTCATAGAACTTAGCCGCCACGGCCACAATTTCATAAAGCTGCTCGCGAAGGGTCAGCTTACGCTGCAACTCCTGCTGTTGAGCAGGCTCCATCGTCGTCACAGGTACCTGATAGCGCTTTGCCAAATCCAGCACAACGTCGGCAAAAGATCGCTGGCCTAGCTCCATCATAAATTTGAAAACGTTGCCACCAGCACCACAGCTAAAGCAGTAGTAAAACTGTTTAGACGGGCTAACGCTGAAGCTAGGCGACTTATCGTCGTGAAAAGGGCACAGCCCCACAAAATCTTTGCCCTGCTTTTTAAGGACAACCTGCTCAGAAACAATATCGACCAGATCAGCCCGCTCACGGACTTCTTCAATCGTGTGGGGGTGAAGACGGGGGCTGCTCATATCAATTTTTATAGAAGCGATTTTATCGAGGTAATACTATGGGAAACAGGAGGATTACTCATCCGCCTCGTCATCATCATCAAGCCGCCCAGGCAGTGCCAACATTTTTTCTTCTACCGCCCGCGCCGCTGCTAAAATATCGCGCTCAGCGCCGCCTAAATAAAGCCGACCAAAGCTACCAATAGCGGAAATTTGCAAAATGTTAATAAAGGCGGCTTTTTCCGCTTCGTTAGCCGCTAAAGCAGCATAGGCAGCGGGCTGACATTCCATTACGTAAAGCGTCTGACCCGCCAGAATCATTTGCCCGCGACGGGTGCGGTTAATCAGCTGCACATGGTGCGGATCGAGGTTGCGAATAACCTGATTAGACATCAGCTCTGGCTTAAGCGAATCGCTTCGTTTGAGCCCAAGATAGCCTAAAATGGCTCGCCCTGCGGCCTTAACCTCGCCCTGGCTACCGTGAATTTCTAAGACACCGTACAGGCGCTCAACTACCTGCACGCCAGGGCGTACCACAGCCGATTTCAGGGCAACATCAGTAATGCGGTTAATCTCAATGCCAGGGGAGACTTCGATCCATAAAGACGCGTCGCCAGGCAGCGGCAAAAAGCCAATAGAAACCGTGCCGATGTAGGCCGCATGTTGAGACTGAAGGTTGTCGAGATAAACGTAGCTGCGAAGTTCTACACCCAAGGTCTTGCCAAAAAATACTCACGTTAAATTAATAGTATGGGTTCGTCGGGCTATTTGTGCGCAATTATTGCCAGAACCGCTACGGCCTGTGTAAATTCACTCAATTAGCATAGAACCGTATAAAGCTGTGATGAGCATAGCCAATAGAGGCTATGAAGCGTTTAAAGAGACTTTGTAGGGCGAGTAGGTAAGCAGAAGCTTGAAACATTTAAATGCTTTGATATGAGAGAGCCTCAGCCCTTTCTCAATCGCTTCTGTAGGTGTAACTAGCAGCACCTGAAAAGTTGGCTACTTATACGCTCGCGGGAAGCTGGGCTGATCTTGAACAATGAAGCTAAGTTCTAAAGTTTCGTCACTAATTAAAGTATCTACTATGCGTTCACGTAAGAATTCTCAACCTTGTGATTCAACAGATAGCGATGCACTTCAGTCAGATTCGTCTTCGCATGGGCAAGCTGATGATGCAGATCAAGATG
>JBGTGK010000078.1:0-3710 GCA_041746795.1 Phormidesmis sp. | reverse complement strand
TCGGCTGTCTTCGGGGTTGCTTTTGGCGTTGCCTTAGCCTTGTCAGCTTTGGGATTTTTAGCCGGGTCGGATTTTTTTTTGGATGAAGGCATGGGGCAAACTTACGAGCCAAAAAAGGCAATAGCGCGAACGTTAACGGGCGAAAACATTGCTTCATGATAGACCACTGCGAAAGGTCTCTGCTGTTCGGGTTAGGCAGGCGCTAAGCTTTATGCCAGTAGATTGGCAAAATGATTAGCTGGAGCGAGTCGGGAAATGGGTGTAAAAGAGTGTATACAGGCGCAGCGATCGCACTTTGCTACCGGAAAAACGCGATCGCTCACCTGCCGCCGACAGCAGCTACAGGCGCTTAAAACCGCCGTTATCACAGCAGCCGATGATATCTCAGCCGCGCTAAGGGCCGACTTAGGCAAATGCGCCGTGGAAGCCTTCGTCAGCGAAATTGCCCTGGTCACTAGCGATATTGACTATGCGCTCAAGCACTTGTCTAGCTGGGCAAGGCCGCGCCGGGTCGGGGTGCCGATTCCCTTTCAGCCTGCTAGCGCCCAGCTCGTACCCGAGCCGCTAGGCGTCGTGCTGATTATCAGCCCGTGGAACTATCCTTTTCAGCTAGCGCTTGGGCCTTTGGTGAGTGCGATCGCTGCTGGCAACTGCGCCATTATCAAGCCTTCAGAGGTATCGGCTCACACCTCCGCACTGCTGGCTCGTTTGATCGCTAGCACCTTTCCCGCCGACTATGTGAGCGTGATCGAAGGCAGCGTAGAAACCAGTCAGGCCTTGCTCGCAGAGCCCTTCGACCACATATTTTTTACCGGGAGCCCGACCGTTGGCAAAATAGTCATGCGAGCCGCCGCCGAGCACCTCACGCCCGTCACGCTGGAGCTAGGAGGTAAAAGTCCGTGCGTGGTCACGGCCAGCGCAAACATTAAAGTAGCGGCGCGGCGGATTGTTTGGGGCAAGTGCTTTAACGCCGGGCAAACCTGCGTGGCTCCAGATTACCTGTTGGTAGATAAGCGTGTTAAGGCAGAGTTGCTGGCAGCGATCGCTCAAACCACCACCGCGTTCTTTGGTGATGACATGGCCAGCAGTCCTGACTATGGACGGATTGTCAGTGATCGCCATTTTCAGCGCCTTAAAAGGCTGATGGAGGGGGCGATCGCCTCAGGCAAAAAAGTTATCGGCGGGCAGAGCGATGCGGAAGCTCGCTACCTGAGCTTAACGGTCGTAGACGAGGTTTCTGCTGAGGCAGAGATTATGCAGGAAGAGATTTTTGGGCCAATTTTGCCCGTGTTGGACTATGAGGACTTTGAGGAGGCGATCGCCTTCGTCAACCAGCGCCCCAAACCCCTCGCCCTCTACCTATTTTCCACCGACGCCGCTCAGCAGCACGCTATCCAAACCCAAACGTCTTCTGGCGGACTGTGCTTTAACGAAACCATTAGCCAATACGCTATTCCAGAGCTGCCCTTTGGCGGCGTGGGGCAAAGCGGCATGGGAGCCGCCCACGGCAAAGCGGGATTCGATACGTTTTCTCATAGCAAAAGCGTCTTGAAAAAGTCTAATAGGTTGGATTTCCCGCTGCGCTATCCTCCCTACAAGGGCAAACTGCCCTGGCTAAAAAAGCTGCTATAGCGTCCCACCATTCATGCCCTACTATGCTCGAACGGTGTGTTTGAATAGTGTGCATGAATGATGATTTGTCGCTATATTCCGATACGTTTGGTTACATCGCTTAAGCGGTTTGGGTCACAACGGCGGCTGAAAGGTGAAGGAAAAGTAAAATTCTCTTGTTTTAGGATTTTTGTCTCTATAAGTTAAGTAACCGAAGTTAAGCAAAAGAGGTGAAATATCCCGCTGCAAAACTTCGCTGCAAACCTTCACGCCCTCGCGTATCGCAACATTGCTTATGGCTGTTTTAAAAGTTGGCATTAATGGATTTGGTCGGATTGGTCGGCTCGTTTTTAGAGCAGCGATTAGCAACCCTAACATTCAGTTCGTTGGCATCAATGACCTCGTGCCCCCGGAGACGCTGGCTTACTTGCTCAAGTATGACTCTACTCATGGTACCTTCCCCGGTGAGGTAGAAGCCCGCGACAACGGCATTATTGTCAATAGCCAGTTCGTTCCCTGCACCTCCATTCGCAACCCAGCAGAACTGCCCTGGGGCGAGCTAGGGACAGACTATGTGATCGAGTCTACGGGACGATTTACCACTTATGATGCGGCCAAGTTTCACCTGGATGCCGGAGCTAAGCGAGTGGTGCTTTCTGCGCCTACCAAGAGTCCTGAGACGGTAAGCACGTTCCTGGTAGGCGTGAACCACGAGACTTTTAATCCTGAGAGCGATTTTATTGTCTCTAATGCTAGCTGTACGACTAACTGCCTGGCTCCTATTGCCAAGGTGATTAACGATAGCTTCGGCCTAAAAGAAGGCTTGATGACTACTATTCATGCGGCGACGGCGACACAGCCTACCGTAGATAGTCCTAACAGCAAAGATTTGCGCAGCGGGCGGGGGGCCGGGCAGAACCTGATTCCTGCCTCTACAGGCGCGGCTAAGGCGGTCACGCTGGTGCTGCCAGAGCTGGCGGGTAAGCTCACAGGGATGGCTGTTCGCGTGCCTACGCCTGATGTTTCGGTGGTGGATCTGACTTTTCGGACGGAGAAGGCGACGAGCTATGCAGAGATTTGCGATCGCATGAAATCCGCCTCCCAAAACGAGCTGCGCGGCATCCTGGGCTACACCGATCAGCCCTTAGTCTCTAGCGACTTTACCGGCGATCCTCGCTCCAGCATTTTCGACGCGATGGCTGGCATGGAGCTAAACGAGCATTTCTTCAAGGTGCTCTCCTGGTACGACAATGAGTGGGGCTACTCTAATCGGGTAATGGACTTAATGCTGTACATGGCTCAGGCCGAAGGCATTCTCAATGAGGAAGAAGTAGAGTGTCCCGAGATGGCTGTCGCCCAATAAATTCAACCTAAAACTTCAATACGAGGCTCATAGCCGTCCTCATTAGTTGGACTTGCTGTGGGCCTTTTTTCCAATGCAGAAAAGTGTCTTTTAATACGGATGGTGGGGTGCGATCGCCGTAGTCTCTAGAAGCTCAATCTTCAGGCACCCCCTTTGCTCACCGGAATCGCACTCTATTTCATGACGTTTGTTTGCCTCATTCTTTCCTGCTCAGTCCTGTACGTATTCCGTACCATGGATTAAGGCAATCTCGGCCCGCACAAATTCGCGGCCTAAGTAAGCAGCGTGATCCAAGTAGCTAATCGGGCAGGGATTCTCTTTATCTTCAAAGATTTTCATGCACAGCTCTTTCGCGGTGCGCCCAGTAAAAAGCTGCTCCGACTGGCGAGGCCTGCTACCGCGTACGCATAATGGCTCGCCGGTTTCAGGATCGCAGGCTAGCCCTTTCTCATTAATAGTGTTTGTGAAATGCCTAGCGCATAGCAAATTAGCTTCTCGATCGATATAAATTAAAAAGTAGCCGTCTGGATCTAGCTCAATGAATCGCTTAGAGAGCTTGTCATCAAGTGCGGCTAGCGCCTGCGCGTCTACCTTAGCGGTCTTAGCGGTAGCTGTCGATGCCATAGTGAGTTCAAGGGTGCTTTGCGATAAAAATGTGTTCTAGACCACTATTTTATCTTGCTAGGGAAGCGCCGGGCGCAAGCGGTTCGCAAATCTCATAGATGCTGCGTTATCG
>JBGTGK010000077.1:0-31581 GCA_041746795.1 Phormidesmis sp. | reverse complement strand
CCTAGGAGATAGACTTTACCGCCGTTCGATTCAGACTCCAACTCAGACATAACTCGCTTGCTAGATTCACTGTCTCTATTTTGGGCCATGGCGAGCACTCTTGCTAGCTACGGAAATCTAGCGGCCATTTTTTGAAGCATTGTTAGAAACAAAATAACTTCCGATTTTGTTTTAGAGAAATATAAATAAATGAAACAAATATATGTAGTTATATATGAGCTTGTCAAGAATCACTTTGGTATCGGTTCAAAGCCCATCATCTGCCATACATTAAAGGTGTTCGAAACAAAGCAATGCCTTTCACCGCCAACGCATTGTTGCTCACGCTGCTTCTTTTCAACAGGCATTCCGTCAGGCAGTAGTGAAGCTTGAACAGATGAACTGTTGCCTGGCTAAGCATTCAAAGACGACAACCCTTCAATAGATACAGCCTTTAACCGTCGTTTTTCTGATAGCTTGTCCTCGTAAAAAGTACGCTGAAAATAAGGCTTTTTACAAGGCAACAGTCTCACTGCGCTTACTAAGACTGAGTAGATCAGGCTGAATCAAACTGAGCATGAGTCCAGCTCCTTGATGCCCTCGCCGCCAAAATCGGGGCTCTGAGGTAAACATTCAAACGCTATCTAACAGAGCCTTCAAATACTGTGAGATCAGCGACCTTCCCCAAAATTGGGGGCCAGGGGGCCATGCGAGCATATCGTTTCATCTACAGTTTGATACGCACATCTACTTATTAAGTTCATCTTTATTAGCAGGAGATATCCTTTCTTTTCGCGCCGCGTCAAGCCAATAAACGGCCTGACGAGAGCATCATTTCGGCCATAAACCACGACGAGCCAAGCCAACAATATAAGGCCAGACTCCCCTAAGTTCTGTAGCCCTAGATCAAGCTAACCTTAGCGATGTTCAAGGAGATTTTGACCCATGACATTTTTCCAGCGACTCAATAGCGTTTTCGTCTATCTGGCCGAAGGGTTCTATCGAATTTTTAGCCCTCACAATGATGCCTACCCAGCAACCGGAGTGCAGCCTTACAGCGGCACCCCCTATTCCAAGCGGTTGGACTACTGGTAAGCCAATACCTGGCAAACCAATAACAGATCTCGCAACTATGCTTATGTCCATAAAAAAAGGCAGGCGCAAGGAACATATCCTTTGCCTGCCTTCTAGTTTTTCACGAAATTCTAGGCCTCTACCATTTCTCCCCTATCAGTCGCCCTGCTGGTGTCTCTCGTCGTCATTTCATCCATCACCAGCGCCGAAAGAGCAGGAATAGAATCATCACCCGTAATGAGCCGGGCTCCTCGGTGACTGGTGAAATAGTGCCAGCCCCACTGGAGCATAACCAGGAGCTTGTTATCAAACTCGATAAGATAGTAGATGTGAACAAAGATCCAGACGATCCAAGCTGGAAAGCCGGAGAACTTAGCAAAGCCCAAATCAGCAACCGCTGCGTTACGACCAATTACAGCAAGGCTACCTTGATCCTTATATTTGAAGGCGCTGACAGGTTTGTTGGCGACCCGACGTTGAATAGAGGTGGCTAGATACTCGCCTTGCTGCATCGCAGTGGATGCAGTGCCAGGAACGGGGCCGTCATGATCGTGTGCGTAATGAGCCAAATCGCCCGCAATGAAAAGGTTGGGATAGCTCGGTACGCTGAGGTCTGGCTCTACAATCACCCGGCCAATGCGGTCTAGTTCTGCACCAGTTTGATCGGCGATCGCCTTCCCCAACGGCGACGCTTTAATTCCCGCCGCCCAAAGCACCGTAAAAGCCTGAACCTTTTCTTCACTATCACCACTTTTTAGCGTGACGGTATCACCTTCAATGTTGGTTACTAGCGTTTTGGTGCGCACTTCTACCCCAAGCTTTTCTAGCGACTTTCTCGCCGCAGCAGAAAGGTCAGCAGCATAGGGCGGCAGCACTCTATCCAAGCCCTCTAGCAAAACGACTTTGGTTTCGTCGGGGTTGATGCTGCGGAAGTCTTCTTTGAGGGTTTCGTGGGCGAGTTCGGCGATCGCACCCGAAAGCTCTACACCCGTCGGCCCCGCGCCCACGATAAAAAAGGTCAGCAGCGCCTCTCGACGAGCCGGATTGGTCTCCTTTTCAGCCGCCTCAAACGCTAGAAAAATGCGGCGACGAACCTCTAGGGCATCTTCAATCGTCTTCATGCCGGGGGCGATCGCCGACCATTCATCCTTACCAAAATAGTGGTGGCTAGAGCCTGTCGCCACAATCAGGCTATCATAACTAACCGTTTCGCCACTTCTGAGCACAATTTTTTGCGCCTTAGCCTGAATGCCCGTTACTTCACCCATCAACACCTGCACATTCTTTTGCTTGCGAAGAATGGCCCGCAAGGGTGAGGAGATATCGCCCGCCGACAGGCCACCTGTGGCAACCTGATACAGCAGCGGCTGAAATAGATGAAAATTGCGCTTGTCAATCAGCGTGACTTTGACAGCGGCCTTGCCTAAAGCTTTGGCAGCATATAGTCCGCCAAAGCCGCCGCCTACAATCACAACGTGATGAGCCGCTTTTTTGCCGGTTGTGATCGTAGTAGGGACAGGCCGCCGGAGAACTGCTGTCATGGTTAGTAACCCGTAATGACGTAACTTCACTAAAGTTTATACTTTATCGTTTTTTTTGCCAGCGTCAGGAGAGACACTTCATCAGAATTTCGAAGATCTGCTGATGAAGCAAGCGCGCAGCTGAACATATATAGACTTCGGTAGTCTGTGCTGCTATAGAGACTGTAGAGTTAGAAAAATATTGGGCGCATACTAGCGCAGGTCAGCGAGAGGAAACTAAAGGGCATGGGGTTAATCGTTCAAAAATATGGTGGCACTTCCGTCGGTAGCGTAGAACGGATTCAGGCAGTAGCCGAGCGAATTCAGGCGACTGCAAAGGCCGGAAATTCAGTGATTGTAGTGGTTTCGGCTATGGGCAAAAGCACCGACAGCCTGGTGCAGCTCGCCACCGAAATTTCTAGCAATCCTAGCCGCCGGGAAATGGACATGCTGCTGTCGACCGGCGAGCAGGTGACAATCGCGCTGCTGAGCATGGCCCTGCATGAACGCGGTCAGGCGGCTATTTCGCTCACGGGGCCGCAGGTTGGCATTGTCACCGAAGCCGAACATAGCCGGGCGCGCATTCTAGAAATTAAGACCCATCGGCTAGAGCGTCACCTAAAAGAAGGCAAGGTGATCGTAGTCGCGGGCTTTCAAGGCACTAGCCGCAGCGATGATCAAAGTGCCTCCCAAAGTGCCTCTTGGATGGAAGGAGAAATCACAACGTTAGGACGTGGGGGGTCTGACACCTCAGCCGTTGCCCTAGCAGCCGCTATGCAGGCCGAGCGCTGTGAAATTTACACCGACGTGCCCGGCATTTTAACCTCCGACCCTAGAATCGTGCCCAACGCGCGGCTGATGGACGAAATTACCTGCGATGAAATGCTAGAGCTAGCCAGCTTAGGCGCGAGCGTACTACATCCTAGAGCCGTAGAAATTGCCCGTAACTATGGCATTTTGCTGGTGGTTCGCTCTAGCTGGACAGATGAACCAGGGACTCGGGTCACCTCGCCGACGCCTCAGCCTAGAGCCCTGGAAGAGCTGGAGCTAGGCAATCCGGTAGATGCGGTGGAATTTGATACGAATCAGGCAAAAGTGGCTTTGCTGCGGGTGCCCGATCGCCCTGGCGTAGCTGCCAAGCTGTTCGGTGAGCTAGCAGGTCAGGCGCTGAATGTGGATCTGATTATTCAGTCTATTCATGAGGGCAACTCTAACGATATTGCCTTCACGGTGCATTCAAAAACGCTTGCCCAAGCCGCTAGCGTTGCTGAGCATGTTGCGCCGACGTTGCGATCCTCCTACGGAGGGGCTGCGCCATCGCACTCTAGGGCAGCCGACGAAGCCGAAGTTCAAACCTCTGACAACATTGCCAAAATCAGCATCGCAGGCGCAGGCATGATCGGGCGTCCCGGCGTAGCGGCTGGCATGTTTTCAGCGCTGGCAGAAGCGGGGGTGAATATTCAGATGATCTCCACTTCGGAGGTAAAGGTGAGCTGTACGGTGGCTGGGGAAGACTGCGATCGCGCCATCGCCACTTTATGCAAACGCTTTGACGTCACCCACTCCCCCGCCCGCCTTGACTCGTTCATTACCGACAATCTACCCTCCGTACGCGGCGCAGCCCTAGACCTTAAAGAAGCTCAGCTTGCCATCCGCTATGTCCCCGATCGGCCCGGACTGGCCGCCCGCATTTTTCAAATTTTGGCCGATCGGGGCATCAGCGTAGACATGATTATTCAGTCTCAGCGCAGCCGTTGGCATCAGGGGCAGATGACCCGAGATATTGCCTGCACGGTCAGACAAGAGGAGGCTGACCTGGCCAGAGACGTACTGCAATCGGCAGCGGCAGAACTGGGCTATGGAGAGGTGTGGGTGAATCAGGCGATCGCCAAAGTCAGCGTCGTTGGCATTGGCATGATCCATCGCCCCGGCATTGCCGCTGCCATGTTTGAATCTCTGGCCGCAGCAGGCATCAACATTCATATGATCGCTACGTCAGAAATCAAAATTAGCTGTGTAGTAGAGCAAGAAAAAGGCGTAGAGGCGCTGAGAGTCGTCCATTCAGCCTTTGACCTGGCAGGATTGCAAACTGTTGAGGTACCCGCATGAGTCAAGACGTTGCCATCTTCGCAGGCAGCATAGCGCTGTTAATTGGCTACCTCATTTTTTCAGCAAAAACGGAAATGGGCACACAAGTCAACATCCGATGGCCGTGGCAAAACCGCAGTCGGTAGGAACTTCCCTATACGCTATTGCACCATCAGCTATCAGCGCTAAGCCGTAACCAGAAAGTTTCTCGACACGGCGTCAATATTTGTTCTGCCATCTGTTCCGCCATCTGGCAGAACTGGCTTTGTGTCTAAACCCGCAAGTTACTCAAGCTAAGAGATATTCCAAAAAGCGCCTATTCCTCCCCTCCCTATAAAATAAGCCCCTAGAATAAATAAGTAGGAACATGCCAGCAAAACTTTTTTATACCGCCTGCTTTTGTACCGCGTGTTCTTCTACTAATGTTTTTAACAGTGGTGCTTCTGATACTGATGCTTTTAAGGCGTCATCCATAAAAAACATAACAAATGCAGGCAAAGCAGGACTTTATGAGTCAGCCGACTCCTTCAGACAGAATATTATTCTTGGTTTCGGGATATGTTCTCGGCACTTTAGAAGCGTCTGAGTCAGAAGAATTTGCTCAGCTTGTTTTAGAAGATTCAACAATTCTACAAGAAGTCGATCAGCTACAGCAAGCCCTAGAAAAAGCTTACAACGTGGTCGAAAAAGATCCGCCGCCTCAGCTGCGAGAGAGAGTTGTGGCGGCGGCCTCTTTAGTTGCAGAGAAATCACCTGCTCTGCCCACGCCTGAGATTTTGCCTGTGCGATCACCCTCGGTTATGTCCATAGCTATGCGATCGCTATGGATAGCCGCAGCCATGGCGATCGCCGCATTAGGATTCAGCAACTACGTCCTCTGGCGACAAATCAGGCAGCAAGTAGCCGCAAGCCCCACCCCTTCACTTGAGCTACCCACGCTAAATCCAGTTACCTACACCTTAAAAAGCACCGTAGCTGAAGCAGCAACCGTCAAAGTCACGGTATATCCAGAAACGCTAACAGCTGCGCTCGATACTAGCGGACTGCCTCAGCTGCCGCCTGGACAGGTGTATGCGCTCTGGACAGTGCTCAAACCGCAGGCTCCTTTTACCACCGATAACCAAGGCGCTGTGCTAACAACGACCTTTGAGGTCAACCCGCAGGGAAATGTTACTAAGGCGATCGCCATACCCAGCGCCTTTCAACAGCCCCATGTCGTTGCGGCCTTAGGCGTCACCGTAGAACCTGCCAATGCGCCTCAAAGCCATACGGGCAAGCCCATTTTGCTCGCGATGCCGTAGCCTCTGTTATGGTAAGGAGGTCGCGGTATAGGCAATCTCCATCGTTTAGAGAGTATTTTAGGGCACCCCGTATTGCTAAGGAGGGATATCTACACTCGTCCTGGGCCGCTAAACTTGCGATATTAATTATGCGAGATGACTGAGCAAGGATTGGTTTTGCCAGCATCCCTACAGATAATTCCTTTTACTCACTCACCTTACTCAAAGGCATCCCCCCATGAGCAACAAAAACAATAATCCTATTCAAGCATTCTATAGCTGGTACCGCAGCGCCATTCGCCATCCCGTTTGGGGCTGGGTGATTGGTCTTTTGACGGTTGCTTATCTTGTTAGCCCGATTGATATCTCACCCGATATCATTCCTGTTATTGGCTGGTTAGACGATGGTATTCTGGCAACGCTGTTGATTACTGAGGTGTCTTCTCTAGCGATGGACTACCTAAAGAAAGGCAAAGTTGGCGAGGGCACAACAGTCGCTCAAGCTGATGATGCTATTGATGTTGAAGCTGAAGTTGGCTAGGCTAAGTCAGGCTAAGGCAGATCAATAGCCACCTTTATAAAGGGAAAGAGAGAGTGTTCGAGTTAGCCTATGTGAAGGCGCTCGACGCTCTCTTTTTTGTGCTTTCTTTTTTTGTGCTTTCTATTTGGCTGATTTAGAGGGTGCTGACTCAGGCGCTACCGTAGGCGCATTTACCGCAGGCGCATCTGGAGCAGGCGCATCTACTGGCGTCCAGGTGCCGATGTCCCAGGTGCTGGTATCCCAGGGCGTTGGGTCTACGCCGCTGATGCGATCGCTCAATCCGTTAGTCACCGCTCGCCGCACCAGCGGAATCACCACATGATCATTCGCCAAAAGGGTGTTCATCTGCTGGAAAAGCTGAGCCCTTTTCTTCGGATCTAGCTCTTTGCTGGCCTGCTTCCAAACCTTGTCGTACTCAGGATTACAGTAGCGACCGTTGTTAGGCTCCTGCCACTGGTTTTGCATGGAGGCAATTTCACTACACAGCCACCAGCTCATGTAGATAGACGGATCTGGCGTATCGCTACCCGCGTTGTACTCCTGCATATCTGCATAAAAGTGGTTTAGGCTAAGCGTTTGCGCGGGATCTGCCGAGAAAAAATCCTCTTCAATCACTCGGTTGATATCCACGTCAATGCCCACCGCTTTTAAGTTGTCTTTAATCATCAGCTGGGTTTGCTGCCGCACCGGGTTAATCGGCGTTTGAAACACAACTCGCATTTCCTTACCACCTTTATCGCGAATGCCATCTTTGTTGCTATCGATCCAGCCCGCTTCGTCTAGTAGCTTATTAGCCGCCTTAGGATCGTAGTGGTAAGAAATGTTGGGGTTGGCGTATTGCTCAGGGTAGGGCAAAAGCTGATTGGTGCGCTGGCCTGCGTTGCCGTATATTTGGTTGGCGATCGCATCCCGGTCAATCGCATCATCGATCGCCTCACGCACCCGAATGTCACTTAAAAACGGATGAGGATTTTTTACATTAGACTTCTCACCCTTATCAGTTGCCTTATTAGGATCGGTAGGATTCAGCATTAGCCGCTCTACATGAGCGCCAAAAGTCGTATATATGTGACCCTTGCCGCTACCTGCTAGCGCCACGCGATCGTCAATACTCATCTGCAAGTTGTGAGCAAAGTCCGCATCGCCATCGCGCAGCACCCGCCGAGCAGCGACATAAGGGGCCACGCCGCCGTCTAGCTCAACCAGCTTAAAGGCGGGCAGGCCGTCTCGAAACTGCTCGTTCGCCGCGAATGTCCACTTGCTGCCCTCCGTCACTGCGATAAAGCGATAAGGGCCGGTGCCTATGGGCTGCAAATTCGCTGGAGCCTGACGTGCCTTAATCCCACCAGCGCTCTTGAACACATGCTTAGGCAAAATCATCCCGTTCTGCCCGGTAAAGGGTAGCGCCCACGAAGGGTTGGGCTCCTTAAAAGTAATTTTTACCGTCAGCGGATCAATCGCTTCTACTTTTTTAATCGCTTCGTAATACTTTGCCGTCACCGCCGCGACTTTAGGATCGCTCACAAACTGGTAGGTAAATACGACGTCATCAGCGGTGAAGGGCTGACCGTCCGACCAGCGGACATTGGGCTTTAGCCGCCAGGTAACCGAGCGACCGTCGGATGAAACGCCACCGTTTTCTCGGGTAGGAATTAACGTAGCTAGCACCGGCAGCAGGTCGCCGTTGGGCTTATAGGTGGCTAGAGGTTCGTAGACAATTCTAGCCGCTTCAAAGTCCTGGAAGCCGTTAGCCAGGTGTGGATTTAGCGTGGTGGGATTGCGGCTATACAGGAGTACGAGCGTGGACGGATCGCGAGCTTCAGTAGTGCGATCGCCCGTTTTATTCAGCGTGAATTCCTCGCGATTTTCTGGTGCTGATGTGGTTGCTACCTGAGGCCCACAGCCCCCAAGCGCCGACAAAAGCGCCAGCAGGCCCACCAACGGAATTGCCAATGTCGAAAGTCTGATCACAGCCATGCACCGAGAAAATGTTTTGAGTCTTTTAGTGTCTTCATCTACTTTTTCGCCTATCAGCGACCAATTCGCCAGATGACCCATCAAAAATCCTAACGTGAGTAAGAACGCATTGTTTTGAAGGGTCGTACACTTTCTCAAACGGCTCGCTATAGGGCCAAAACTATCCTGATCCCTATGAGCTATCAGAGTAGTAATAGGTGGTAGATGCACCCTTGATGTTCCCCTAGCTTTCACGTCCTTTGAAGATTTTTTCTCAGGCAAGTAGAGTTGGGGAATTTTTTTGCCTTTTTCCGTTACTGAGCTTTTTTCTGGTGTATTTGTCCTGACTCAAAGCAGCGCGGAGGAATAGTTAAGCGGTAGATGCACCCTGACCGTTCCCCGAAGCTCTTTGAGCATTGGGAAATTTTTTTGTTCTTTTTCCCACAAAAAAGGCCGCTAGCAGCGTAGCAGCCTTTTTCCTATTGCAGCTCCCAGCTAGACAGGCAGATGAAAAATTATGCCGGTTCTTCAGCAGGCACATCCGCTGACTCAGGGTTGGCGATCGACGGTTCATTCGTCGCCGGTTCAGCAATAGGAACTTCGGCAATCGGCTCTCCAGCGGCAGGGTCTTCGCTAGCAGTCGCTTCAGGCGCATCTGCTTTAGGCGCTTCGGTCATATCTGCTTCAGGTGCATCAGTTACAGCAGTTGCTTCAGGTGCATCTGCTTCAGACGCTTCAGTTACAGCAGCAGTTTCCGCCGCTGTTTCCACTTCGGACACCTCAGGTTCAGACACCTCGGGCTCAGATACCTCAGGCACTTCCGGCTCAGCGACTTTCGCAGCAGGCTTAGGCCCACGCACTAAGGCCGGATTAGTGGGGGTTCTAGGCGCGTCATCTCTATCACGCCCTTTACCTTTGCGCCCTTTACCCTTATTGCGATCTCTATCGTCGCCGTCTCTACTGTAGGTAAGCGGTTCAGTTTCGCTAGTATCCTTGCGATCGCCCTTTTTAACCGGTGGAGGAACGTTACTTGCCGGTGCCGCCTGTGGTGTGGCCTGCGCTGCCGCCTGTGGTGCGGCCTGCGGTGCCGGTTCAGCCTGCTTTGCAGCCTCGCGATCACTTTTTTTAATAGGACGCTCCGCCATTGATTTATCCGCCTGTACGTGAATTGCCAAACAATGGTATCACCAACCGCCCAAGCCTTACCAGTTGGGAGCTAGTTGGGAGGCCAGCCATCATCGGTAGGCATCGCCGTTTCGCTGCTCAGCAGGGGCGTATCACCTTCACGAGAAGCATCAATGGTTTTACCGACTTCGCCGTTATCCAACACTGCTTCGGGGTCAAAATTAAGGCCTAACACGTCAATCAGCGCGTCTTCGTCAGAATTTAGCTGATAAAACGGCACCATCAGGTTAGAAAGCTTAGGCTCTAGCGCATTGACCACGCCCAAAATCAAAAATGAAGACGGGCGACGTCCGCCTTCTGGCGTCCGTACCGAAGTCGATGACATCTGAACTTCTAGCCAGGTGCGATTGGCTCTAAAGTAATCCAACCACTTGTCTCTAATAACCGAAGTAAAATTTTCAAAAAAGGCCATGTCTCAACCTGTAAGGAATCGTAAGCAAACCGCAGTGGGACGCGCCCACTAAAGGACAGATTAAGGCAAAAGCGCACGCAGCTCCAACACCGCAGCAATCTAGCACCCTTCAGGCGCTATGACTAGACTATGCGGGCAAATTGTATAATTTTAAGACTCTCATTACTAAGATGTGCCTCCCAGGCCGCTGCCAAATGGGCTGCTGACTTCTAAGTCCCCAGTTTGAACGCCTTTAGTCACGTCCAGTCCAGATGCTTGGCGCGATCGCATCTCGTCGATCGCACGGCTGATGTCTGAGGCGATCGCCCTATGCGACTTGGTGACCACTGGCTCAGATTCTAGCAGCTGGAACTTGTAGTAAAGCATCTGCGAAAAATCACCAAAATTCCCAGCCAGCACGTCAGCGGGCGACAAGTTCAGCGGCCCCGTCTCCATAACTTGCTCAATTAGCTGCGGGCTCAAAATCGCCTGAAACTGCTGAAGATAGGCCCAGGCAATTGACCGCACTTCCACTTGCAAATCGCCTTGGCTGACATAGCTAGCCACCCGCTGAGCCAAGGCCACCCACTCCGGAGCCACCCACCGACTCAGCGCCTGGGTCAAGTCAAAGCTCTCCACCACTTTATCTACCAGCACCCTGCCGCCCGATCGACTCAAAGAGCCATCGTTAAGCGTGGCGACAACCGTCTGCACCAGGCCCAAAATTTCACCCCGATTCCAAACCGCATTCATGGGCGCAAACTGCTGTAAATAGGCGCTGATCACGTTGCTCACGGTGATCTGCTGCTGGGCTAGCCACACCGCCACTTGCTCGGCTAAATGCTGGGCAGGTACCTCTACTAAAGCAGGCTCCATGCCCAGGCTTTTGAAGGCTGCAATCGCCTCATTCATAAACCCTTCAAGCTGCCTGTTTTCAATCTGCACTGTGGTCAAATTAGCCACAATCGCGCCGATCACAGAGCGCAGCTCCAGCTCAGAAGCGGGCTGACCAAACGTCAGTACATAAGCCCGCAAAACGTTGAGAACCTGCATCAGGTTTTTAATGTTCGAGTCTTTAGTCTGCGTTTGTTGAGGAGGCACGGCAAGTACAGGTAAGGAAGAACTATCTCTCTGGTCAGCTGGCGGATCAACTGGCGGGTCGGCTGGGCTCAGCGGCTCAGCGGGTTGCAGTGCCAAAGTGGTTTTGGGCTGTGTTTTAGAGCGCCAAAATATATTAAACAATCTACGAAATATCCTCAACATGACTGTTCTAACCCCTACTACGCATCCTTAAATTGGCCTAAGCACCTCTACCGGCAATCCTCACCGCACTGCGAATGGTGACAGCAACCGACTCAGCCAAAGCACGGTAATCATAGCCCCCTTCTAGCCCAAACAAAATTTTCGGTGTCAGTTCTAAACAAACCTGAGTGAACCAGTCATAGTCATCAGGCTGGAGGGAAATGCCAGCCAGCGGATCGGCCTGAGTCGCGTCGTAGCCCGCGCTCACAATCATAAAATCAGCGTCAAAATTGATTAAAAACGGCTTGGCTTCAGCTTGCCAACGCTGCTGATAGTCTGCCAGCTGGCTGCCTGGTGACATTGGTAGGTTCAGCACATTGTTGTGCAGCCCTTTTTCCGAGGCCAACCCTGTGCCTGGGTAGGCGGGCGACTGATGAAAAGAACAGTAGGCAATTTGAGGATTGCCCTCAATCAGCGCTTGGCTGCCGTTGCCGTGGTGTACATCCCAGTCCAAAATGGCGACGCGATTGGCCCCTAAGCAATTTAAAGCGTAGTGAGCGGCGATCGCAGCATTCGACAGCAGGCAAAATCCCATCCCGCGTGCCCGCTCGGCATGGTGCCCCGGCGGTCTCACCAGCGCAAAAGCAGGCGCTTGATGCTGGCTCACCCAGTCGGCACCGTCTAACCAGGCAGCCACCGCCAGCAGCGCCAGGTCATAGCTTTCAGCAGACATCACCGTATCGCCATCTAAATGGCCACCGCCGCTCTCGGCAAATGCCTTCAGCGCCCGCACATAGTTCGCATCATGAACTCGATAGATGTGGCTCAATACGTCTCTACAAGAAGGCTCAATCCAACGAATTTTACCGGCCCACATCTTATCCCCGAGAGCATTCTTCGAGGAAGCGTCTTCAAACTTCTCTAGGCCGCTTTTCTGGCCACCTTTTTGGCCACTTTTTTGGCAGCTTTCTAAATAGTCCACAACTGCCGTTAAACGACCCGCGTTTTCCAGATGACCAGACCCCGTATTATGACCAGCGAAAAAGCGACTGTAAAAAACGGGAAACTGATATTTCATAAGGGTTCTAATGCAATAAACAAAAGTCAGCTCACCGACTGACAGAGCCGTAAAAAAGGGCCAGCCCGTGGTACAATTTTAAATAAACTTATTGCCCTACGAACCACTCACAAACAATCTCATAAAAACAAAAACAAGCTGTTAAGGTTCTACTGTTTTTCACGTTTCTTTTCACGTCCAAAGCTATCGAATTGAACCTGCTCATTAACCGCATCAAGCGTCTAGCAAAACGCGGCTAGAGACATTGCTAGCGGCCTTCTCTCGTCCTCTTTCTCAAAACTTTCTGGAGCCTTCTACATGAGTAGCCCTCAAGAGCGCATTGTCCCTACAGATTTGCGCAATGAGATGTCTCGATCCTACCTTGAATACGCCATGAGCGTCATTGTAGGCAGAGCCCTTCCAGACGCGAGGGACGGCCTTAAGCCGGTACATCGACGCATTTTATATGCCATGCACGAGCTAGGTCTCACCGCCGATCGGCCCTTTCGCAAGTGCGCCCGCGTAGTGGGTGAAGTGCTCGGTAAGTATCATCCCCACGGTGACACCGCTGTGTACGACGCGCTGGTGCGGATGGCTCAAGACTTTTCTATGCGCCATCCGCTAATCAACGGCCACGGCAATTTTGGCTCTGTTGACAACGATCCGCCAGCGGCCATGAGATACACCGAGTCTCGGCTTCAGGCGCTCACAGGCGCAGCTCTACTGCAAGATATTGAAGCCGAAACCGTAGACTTTGCCGACAACTTTGACGGCTCTCAGCAGGAGCCAGTTGTTCTGCCTGCCCGGATTCCACAGCTGCTGATCAACGGCTCCTCCGGGATTGCCGTGGGGATGGCTACCAACATTCCGCCTCACAACTTGGGCGAAGTTATTAACGGCACCATTGCCTTAATTGACAACCCCGAACTCACCAGCATTGAGCTGATGGAGTACATTCCAGGGCCAGACTTTCCGACAGGTGCTCAAATTATGGGCAGCCGAGGCATTCGCGAGGCCTACACCACAGGGCGCGGTTCGGTCACCATGCGCGGGGTAGCCACAATTGAAACTCAGGAAAGTAGAGGCCGCCCCGACCGAGAAACCATCATTATTACTGAGCTGCCTTACCAGACCAACAAGGCCGCGATGATTGAGAAAATCGCCGACATGGTAAACGAGCGCAGGCTCGAAGGCATTTCTGACCTGCGCGATGAGAGCGACCGAGACGGCATGCGCATCGTCATCGAACTCAAGCGTGACGCTTATCCCCGCGTAGTCCTCAACAACTTGTATAAGCAAACGCCGCTGCAAAGCAACTTTGGCGTCAACATGCTAGGCCTGGTAAACGGCGAACCTCAGCTGCTCACGCTGCTAGATTTCCTTCAGGTATTCCTCGACTTCCGCATCGAAACTATCACCCGTCGCACCCGCTACCATCTGCGCAAGGCCCAAGAGCGCGACCACCTTTTGCAGGGCTACCTGATCGCCCTAGCAAACCTAGACGCGGTGATTGCGCTCATTCGTGGCTCCGCCGATGCCGCTGGTGCTAAAGCCGAACTGGCCGAGTCTTACGGTCTATCTGAAACTCAGGCCGATGCTATTTTGCAGATGCAGCTGCGCCGTCTCACTGCCTTAGAAGCAGAGAAGATTGAGCAGGAGCATGCAGACCTAATTGCGAAAATTACCGATTTAGAGGATATTCTGACGAATCGCGATCGCATCCTCACCATCATCAAAGAAGAAATTATCGCCATTCGCGATGCCCATGCCAATCAGCGCCGCACCGTCTTAGGAGCCGATGAAAACGACCTCTCTGACATCTCCTTGATTGCCAACGAGCAGGTTGCTATTTTGGTCACCGAGCAAGGCTACATCAAGCGGATGCTAGTAGACACCTTCGAAGCTCAAAACCGGGCGACTAGAGGCAAGTCTGGCACCCGCATGAAAGACGACGACGGCATTGAGCACTTTATTACCTGCTGCTCTCACGACCATGTTGTCTTCTTTACCGACCGAGGCGTATCCTACTCGCTGCGGGCCTACCAGATCCCTGAAAGCTCACGCACGGCCAAAGGCTACCCACTCGTGCAGCTATTGCCCATTCCCAAAACGGAAAAAGTCACCTCGGTTGTGGGCGTCAACGAATTCAGCGAAGACGAATATCTGGTCATGCTTACTCAGGGCGGCTTCGTGAAAAAGACGGCGCTCTCAGCCTTCAGCCGAATTCGCACCAACGGACTGATCGCCATCTCCTTAGAAGAAGGTGACGAGCTGCGGTGGGTTCGCCGTGCCCGCACCGAAGACAGCATTTTGATCGGCTCTCAGCGGGGCATGACCATTCACTTTAAAACAGACCACGCTCAGCTGCGGCCCTTGGGTAGGCCGACCAAAGGCGTGCGGGCGATGACGCTGCGAGAGGGCGATCGCCTAATTAGCATGGACATTCTCTCCTCTCAAATTGTCGCCGCGATCGAAGCCGCCGCTAGCGAAGCTGGCGATGACGAGAGTTATGAAGTTTTAGCCGCTGAGGCAGCTGAGGCCGACAACGGGCCATGGGTTTTAGTGGTTTCGGCAGGTGGGCTAGGCAAGCGTGTGCCCTTCTCTAACTTCCGCCTGCAAAATCGAGCAGGCATGGGCCTCGTGGCGATGAAGTTCCGCAAGAACGACGACGAGTTAGTAGCGCTGCGAATTGCCAGCGCTGACGACGAGCTGATGATTGTCAGCCAGCGCGGCATCATTATGAGGCAGGCCATTGGCGCTATTTCTATTCAGTCGCGCATGGCAACCGGCGTACAGCTGCAAAGGCTCGATAGTGATGATGAGATCGCCGCTGTCGCCCTGGTTCCCCACCTAGAAGAGGAAGAAGACGATCTGCCCTCAGAAGAAGCCGCCGAGACGGTCGCCGAAATTGTCGCCGAGACTCAAGTCGTCACAGCGCTAGAAGAGCTGGAAGACAACGCTCTAGCCATCAGCGATTTGACGCTCGATTTGGAAACCGATCCGGCAGACTTGGCCGGAGACGCCAGCGGCGAGACTTCATAAAAAGTGCCAGAAAAGCCGTAAAAGGAGCTGCGTGATCAAGTTTGTCTCAACAAATGCCCGCAGCTCTTTACGTATGTCTTTAGGAATAGTCTTTACAGCTCTGGGCGTTACACGGTAGCTCTACGGTGGTAGCTTTGTTACGAAGATTCGATAATGCCAGGAGTTTTTCGCTGAAGAATGCATTAAAGCTGTACCCTAATGCTAATTATCAACTGAAGTTGGTTGATATTTAATGCCAGTTACCTTCACTACTCCTAAAATATGCTTCACCTAATGCCGCCCCTGGAAACAGGCAGTAGCTTAGTCGGGTTTGACCTTACCTCAGTCCTTGCGCAAGCTGCCACCCGCACGACTACCGCGACTCCAGCCTTCAGCGCTCGAGATTTTCTCGGCAGCTTCCTGGCTTTTCTGCCTACTTTAATAGGCGCAATTATTTTCCTGGTCATCGGCCTGATTTTGGCTTATGTCATTGCTTGGGCCATCAAAAACCTGCTCAAAAGAACCACCATTGACGAACGCATTGGTCATGCGGTTACTGGCTCGCCAACCAGCGACATTAATCTAGCTAAGTGGATCAGCGATATTGTCTTCTGGATCATTGCGCTACTCGCTGTCATTGGATTCCTCAATGCGCTGAATCTAACGGTGGTTTCTGGCCCACTGAGCAACCTACTCGATACGGTTCTCCAATACATTCCTCGGATCTTCAGTGCAGGCATTTTACTGGCAGTGGCATGGGCGGTGGCTACCGTTGTCAAAACTGTTGTGAACCGGGCTCTACAAGGGCTTCACTTGGACGATCGCCTTGCAGAAAATACTGGCGTTGATCCTAGAGAAAGCTCCGTACAGATTCATGAAACCCTGGCTAACGCCCTTTACTGGTTCATTTTTCTGCTGTTTTTGCCCCCCATTCTCAACGCCCTAGCGCTGAATGGTCTGCTCTTACCTGTCCAAGGCCTACTTAACCAGTTCCTATCGGCCATTCCCCAAATCCTAACAGCGCTATTGGTGTTTGCAGCAGGCTGGATCCTGGCCAAAATTGCCCGTGGCCTCGTTACCAATCTGCTATCAGCATCCGGTGTTGACAACCTGGGTCGGCGTTTAGGACTCTCTGGCAGTACGGCTCCGAGCACAGGCGTATCTCTGTCTAGCCTAGCCGGAACGATTGTTTACGTTTTCATTCTGATTCCGTTTGCCATTGCCGCGCTCAACGAGCTTGATATTCAGGCAATTTCCGTGCCTGCGATCAGTATGCTTAATCAAATTCTGAACTTCGTTCCCCTGTTGCTAGCAGCAGGCGTTGTTCTAACCGTGTTCTACTTCATCGGTAAGTTTGTTGGCGAGCTGGTCACGAGCTTGCTTCAGAGCGCTGGATTTGATAGCGTACTCGATATTTTGGGCCTACCTGATATCGCACCGCCTACGTCTAGTCCTTCTACGCCGCCGATATCGGCATACGATCCAAACGTGGGGGGCACCGGCGTCCAAACAGGGATTCAGTCGGGCTCTACGATGATCCAGCCACCCACCCCGTCAAGCGGTGCAAAATCGCCTTCGGAGATTGTTGGGCTGATCACGCTAGTGGGCATTGTGCTCTTCGGGCTGGTAACGGCCACTGAAATTCTTCAGCTAGCTCAGCTAACTTCCATTGTTCGCGCTGTGCTGGGCATCGCTGCGCAGGTGCTAGTGGGCGTTGTAATTTTTGCGATTGGCCTGTATATCGCTAATTTGGCTTATCGCTTGATTAGAAGCAGCGGAACTTCAGGGACGTTAGCTCAGGCGGCTAGAGTGGTTATCCTGGCGTTTGTGGGGGCACTGGCGCTTTCGCAAATGGGCGTTGCACCTAATATTGTGAACCTGGCCTTTGGTTTGCTGTTGGGTGCGGTTTCGAGTGCGATCGCGATCGCCTTTGGTCTCGGTGGTCGGGACGTAGCTGGCAAGCAGCTGCAAGAATGGCTCAGCGAACTTAAGCGCTAGTATCTAAAACTACCTGGCATTTGAGATGCCTAGTATCTAAGAATACAAAGTAGCTACAAAAGCACGCCACCGAAGGATTTACTCCCTCGGTGGCGCTTTTCATGTTGGGCACTTGCTATACAATAAGCACTAAAACACCCTCCTTTAGCCCGTGCCTGCTAAAAGCGCCCAGGTAGCTAGTAAGCAGCTATGACAAGCCACGAACTCGCCAGATATATAGAAGCCACTGACGGTATCAGCAAGCCGTGGCTATTAATTCAGCTGCGGCTTGCCAAGCTCAAAGAGCGTCGCAGTGAAATGAGCACCGAAGAATTTAACAGCCAGCTAGCTGAACTACATACCGAACTCATGAAGCTAGGTTAGTGGTGGGTAGATCAAGAAAACGACGTCTTCTAAGTTTGTCTTCTACCAGTCTCCTTCCACCAGTCTTCTTTTACCAGTCTTCTAAATATAGGAAAGCAAATGAGCAAGGGCACCACCAGCCGGAAAGATAACAGTCAGACTGCTTCAAAATCCGAACCTAAATCTACCCCAAAGCAAAGCGCCAAGGTGAATTTGAAAGCTACCGACAAGCCCGAAGCAACTGCCGAGAAGACGGTCGAGAAAGCCTCCGAGAAAGGCACGGGGAAGGGCACGGAGAAGATGGTCGAGAAGACCGCTGAGAGAACCGCTGAAAACATTCCCGGCGACTTTTCTTTGAGCGATCGCCAATGGTATCTCAGCCGCGAGCTAAGCTGGCTAGAGTTCAACCGCCGCGTTCTCCACGAAGCCTTAGACGAGCGCACGCCCCTGCTAGAGCGCCTCAAATTCCTAGCGATATTTAGCTCCAACCTAGACGAATACTTTATGGTGCGCGTGGCGGTCATCAAGCAGCAAATTGAGGCCGACGTCACAAAGCGCACGCCCGACGGTCGCACGCCCACCGACCAGCTCAGAGACATCAGCCAGCGGCTGCGCCCAATGATTACGCAAACGCACAGCTTTTTTCAAAAGAAGCTGCGACCGAGAATGCTAGAGAAGGGTATTTGCCTACTCAGCTATGCGGATCTCACTCCCGAGCAAAGCGCCTATCTTGATAAATATTTTAATGAGCAGGTGTTCCCAGTACTCACACCGCTAGCCGTAGATTCTGGCCACCCTTTCCCTTATATTTCCAATCTCAGCCTCAATCTAGCGGTTGAAGTTCAAGATCAAGCATCGGTCGATCCTCACTTTGCACGGGTAAAAGTTCCCAAAGTTCTCCCCCGATTCGTACAGCTACCAGAGAGCTTGGCCGCTGCGAGCCTCAGCGAAAGCGCCGAACAAAATGACCCGACAGGTGTACCGATTTGTCGCTGGCTGGGCGTGCCTATGGAGCAAATCATCGCCCATAATATTGCCGCACTTTTCCCCGGTATGCAGGTCAACAACTGCTACACCTTCCGCATCACCCGCAACGCCGACCTATCTGTAGAAGAAGACGAAGCCGACGATCTGATGCTGGCCATTGAGCATGAATTGCGTAAGCGCAGGCTCGGCGGCTCTGTTGTCAGGATGGAGCTAGAAGCAGGCATGACCACAACCATGCGTGCCACCCTAATGAACGAGCTTAACATTCAAGAAGAAGACCTCTACGAAATCGAAGGGCCGATTGGCCTGACCGATCTGATGAGCTTCATGAGCTTGCCCCTATCCAAGCTCAAAGATCCGCGCTGGTCGCCAGTGACGCCTGGTTCCTGGAAAGCAGTTGCCCATGCCGAGGGCGAAAGCGTATTTTCCCTAATCAGACGGCGCGATCGCCTCGTCCACCATCCCTATCACGCCTTTTCAGGCACCGTCCAGGAATTCATTACCCAGGCAGCTAGCGACCCCAAAGTCCTGGCCATCAAAATGACGTTATATCGCACCTCTGGCGATTCTCCCATTGTCAACGCCCTGATCAAAGCTGCCGAAAATGGCAAGCAGGTCGTCGCCCTAGTAGAGCTTAAGGCCCGCTTTGATGAAGAAAACAACATCAACTGGGCTCGTGCGCTAGAGCGCTCAGGCGTACATGTGGTGTACGGCCTGATGAATCTTAAAACTCATACCAAAGTAGCCCTGGTCGTTCGCCGCGAAAAAGACATGATTCGCCGCTATGTGCATATCGGTACCGGCAACTACAACCCTAAGACAGCCAAGCTATATACCGATCTGGGGCTGCTGAGCTGCCGCCCCGAGCTAGGCGCTGACCTCACCGACTTGTTCAACTACCTTACAGGCTACTCCCGACAGCAGGATTACCAAAAGCTGCTGATTGCCCCCGTTAGCCTGCGCAGCCGAATGACCGACTTTATCCGAAAGGAAGCCAAACTGGCTAAAGACGGCAAGCAGGGCCGCATTATCGTTAAAATGAACGCCCTGGTAGACGCGCCAATCATTCAAGAGCTGTACAAAGCCTCGCAGGCTGGGGTAGAGATAGATCTGATTATCAGAGGTATCTGCTGCCTGCGCCCAGGCATTCAGGGCATCAGCGAAAATATTCGAGTCACCAGCATCATTGGCTGCTTTTTGGAGCATTCGCGCGTCTTTTACTTTCACAATGACGGCAGCGATCGCTATTACATTGGCTCTGCCGACTGGATGCCCCGCAACCTCGATCGCCGCGTAGAAGCGATGGTTCCCATCGAAGATCCCGCCATCCGCAAAGAACTCGACGGCCTTCTAGAAATTTGTTTAGAGGACAACCGTCAGGCCTGGGAAATGCAGCCCGATGGCACTTACATAGAGCGCCTCCCCTCGGAAGACGAGCCCGCGCGCAGCACACAAGAAATTTTGATGAAGCAAGCCCTTGCTCAATAACGATTGACGTGTTCACCAACCGGCTAGCTGAGCGTAGACTCGACTAGCTGGCTGAGCGTAGTCGAAGCCAGCTAGGATTATTATTCGAACTTTTCCAGCTGATCTAGCTTCAGCCACGCATTGGGCGTAGGCACTCGGCCAAACTTCACCAGCGCATAGTCATCGCGGGTGTCCAAAATCTCGCCCTTCGTCTCAAACAAATAGCTAGAGAGGCGTCGGTCACTCGCCTTGGCCTCCAGGCTATTCTCAAACTTATCTCGCACCAGCCGAACGGAATCCCCTTTCTTTACGGGCATAGCTTTGTTTGTGTGTAATTTCTAGTGCTTATTGTATCGCCCCAGCTTACCGCTAGCACCTATTTTTAGATTTCTATATTCGGGCTTCTATATTCTGACGCCTGCTTTATAGCCCCTATTTTTGACACTATTTTTGACATTGGGGACAGTAGTGAGCAGAACGCCCAGCGAGCTGTACTCGCACAACCTCGCTAGCGCAGCTTCGACAGGGTTCTCCTTCGCGACCATACACCCAGGCCACACCACCGTAATTGCCGTTGGTACCATGAACGTCGCGAAAATCGCTAAAGGTCGTCCCCCCCGACTCAATACTGGTCTTTAGCACTTGAATAATGGCTTCATGGAGACAAGCAATCTGCTTTTTGGTGAGGCGATCGCACACCTGCCTGGGCCGAATACCGCTGATAAAAAGCGCCTCATCCGCATAAATATTGCCAATCCCTGCCACCAGTCGCTGATCGAGCAAAGCATTCTTAATCGGCCTGTGGCTTTTTTTCAGTGCCGCCGCTAAATACGTCACCGAAAACTCATCCGAAAAGGGCTCAGGGCCGAGCTTCTGTAGCCCTGTGATAACCGATTCAGCCCGCCTGTCTGGCGGCACCCACCATAGCCTGCCAAATGTTCGCTGATCTACGTAGCGCAGCTCTCGATTGCCATCAAAAAATAGCCGTACCCGGCAGTGTGTTTGCAGCCTCTCATCTTGTGCCACCCACAGCAGCTGACCCGTCATCCGCAAATGCACACCCAGCCAGCCAGCAGGCTCAGCACTCTCCTCAATAAGGTCGTTAGAAGGGCCAGAAGAGTGGCCAGAAGCACGTTGCAATTCGCCTAGCAGATACTTGCCCCGCCGATGCCAGCTCGCCAGATGAGTGCCTTCCACCCCCGCCAAAAAATCATCAGCTAACTCAGGGTAGGCAATTGTCCGCGCTAGGCGTACCTCTCCTCCTCGAACTGGCTGATTAAGCGAGACCCGGTTGAGACCTCTGCGAACGGTTTCTACTTCAGGTAGCTCAGGCACTGCGATCGCTTATAGAAACTTCAGCAGCAGGCCGCTTACTCTTCGCCTTAGGTGCTGGGTTTCTGTAGTTTTTTTTCGCTGTCGGCTCAGCCATGACGCTTTGGGCATTGTTTGCACTAGCGCTGCCGCCAGAAACCGAATCACCTACGGCTGAGCGTTTGGCAACAAACCCGTTGTCAGCTGCTCTCTTACTAATTTCCTGACTGGCTTTCTGACCATTTCTTTGACTATTTTTCTGGCTATTTTTCTGGCTATTTTTTTGGCCAGATACTTTGGCAGGCGCTTCCACCTCTACCAGCTCTGACTCAGCAAAATTATTGGTATTAATGCCAGAATAATTCACCTTGCTAAAGCGAACGACCACCGGATACTTAATTCCGCTTTGATCTACCGAGGCGACAGAACCCACCTCTCGATACCAATAAGACTCAGGACGAAGAATCCTGACCTTAGAGCCGCGCTGAACCATAAATACCAACCTTTAGCGATAATTTTCTGTAGGAAACAGCAGATTTCTGTGTTCCTACAGAAAATAAAACCTAGCCCTTCTTCGCAGCTTTCTTTGCGGGCGCTTCTACTTCTACTAGCTCTGCCTCTGCAAAGTTGTTGGTGTTAATACCAGCGTAGTTAACCTTGGTAAAGCGCACCACAACAGGATACTTAATCCCACTTTGATCGATTGAAGCAACGGAGCCAACTTCCCGATACCAGTAGGACTCGGGGCGAAGAATTCTAACCTTAGAACCACGCTGAACCATGAATACTAACCCTCTTAAAATGTTAGATAAAGCAGTCGCAGCTTAAAGAAGCCACTCGCTATTAAGATTACTACTCTGCTGGGGAGAACTGTCACTTTTGCTATTTAAGTTTTATTGCTGTTATACAAACTAAAAAGCCACAGAATCCCTTCTGCGGCTTTTCAATTGCTTAAGTGCGCTCAATCTGATCGGAGGCTCAATAGCTACGCAATGCTAGGCACGGGCACATAGAAGTTAGGCAGTACCGCCTGAGAGGATACCTCAGCAGGCGACAACAACAACGAGCCAGAAATACTGCCAAAGGCGGGCAGCGAACTCATCGGCTAGGCGCTGGTAAAGAACCTGGAATAGCCGAAAGCGTGGGTAATATCGGCCGGCGACCTGGTATTGTAGCTGCGGGAACCGCTAAAGGCTTAGATGAAGGCTCAGAAGCAGCAGGTTCACTAGCGCTGCTACTAGAATCGCTAGTGATAGGCCTGAAAACTTCAATGCCATTTTCTTCTAAAACCACCCGAGGCTCAAAGGCCAGGGTTTCAATCCGCTTGACTCTAACTCTGCCGCCCGCAATGCGATCGCCCACCTTGACATACCGCTCAGGCTCACTGCCCGAGCGCACAATTGCATAGGGTTCATTGCCCAGCTGAACTACACCCGACACCGACACCCCGAGCGCAATCACAGGCTGTGGAATAGTCGGCAACGCTGCGATGGGAGAAGGCATTACCAAGGGCCGATTAGACGGCTGTACGCGGACAGGCGGTGGCGTCGGTGCGCGTCTGGCATTGGCTGTCGCACTGCCCCTCGATCTACCGCCAAATCCGCCGCCAGATCCGCCGCTCGATCTACTACTAGCACTACTAGAAGATGTGCCACCACCCGCCGCACTGCCCCCGGAATTAGAAACCCGGTTGCCAGCCGCTGCTACCGGAGACACCACAATCGGATCGGGCGTAGGTGGAATTGGCAGGCTTGCAAAAGGATCCACTCGACTACGGCTCACCGCCCGCGCCCGCGCGTCTGGATTGGTTGAGCGGATCAAATCAGCCGATGCTCCAGCCCCTGACTTCGACGCTATCGTCGGATTCTCAAATTCCGCTTTGTCCTTAGCAGCAACCTCTTTATCACCTAGCTTAGGAACACCAACGCCTTCCAAAGCCTCACCAGATTCTACAGACTCCACGATATCAACGACAGTTTTGCCATCGCGGTTGAAAAACTGGCAGCCGGTCAGTGGAATGGTTGCCAATAAAATAAGCAGCAGACGCCGCATGTGGTGATCCCTCCCAGGACTGGTTGAGCAAAAGGAAAGCAAACGCGCCCTATCGAAACGCTAGATAATCAAACAGCAATAGGTCGTTGCTTGCTTAGAGTAGCCAAAACGCCCTCAAAAACTAACGCCTGATCTAAAAATCTAGCAAATTAGGTTGAAACGTTCGGTGAATTTAGGCTTCTCCAGCAGTCCGCATAATCACCTGCAAATGCTTAAGTCCTTTCTTCACCCTGCGAGACACGGTTACTGAGCTAATGCCCAAGCGTTCAGCCGTTTCCTTTTGGGTCAAATCATGCAAAAACACAAATTCCACCACTTCGCGAGTGCGCTTCTCTAACTGCGGTAGCGCCTGCTGTAGCCGGATCTGATCTTCCTGAGCCAGCTGAAAGCTACGATAGCGAGAGTCGGGCAGCAAATCACCTAGAGACGAAGCGCCACTATCGCTTTCCTTGACCGGCGCATCCAGGCTCAGCAAACTGCGATTACTGCTGGCAATTCTGACCTGCTGCCACTCTTCCACCGTAATTTCTAACTCATCAGCGACTTCCTGGTCACTGGGCCTGCGGTTGAGATTTTCTTGCAGATTTCGAATAGCCTTAGCCGACTGGTTTTGCAGGGTTTGCCAGCGCCGGGGGATACGAACTACCGCGCCCTTGTCCCGTAAGTAGTGCTGAATTTCGCCGCGAATATATGGAATTGCAAAAGAGCTAAAGGCAAAGCCCTTTTGCATGTCAAACCGCTCAATAGCGCGAATCAGGCCCAAACTGCCGACCTGCATCAAATCATCAAAGCTTTCTCCGGAGCTGTGCAGCCAGCGATGGGCCTCACGCCGAACCAAGCCGATATTCATTTGTACCAATCGGTTGCGTAGCTGGCGGGAACGCGTTCTTTGATAGGTGGTTAAAATTTCGAGTGACTGGCTCTTGATGGCCTGATTTGACGCAGAATGCATAGGTTAAGAAGGGTCTGTGGTTATCAGCAGACCTCCTGGCAGATGGGATGAAATGCCGAAGCCCAAGCAAAACTGAGGCGGAAGGCACTGAGCTGACCCATCCAGCCTAGTTAACGTTTTTTCGCCAAGCAATTGGGTTTTCACGGAACTGGCGCTCCTAGAATGTGACCAGCGCTTGATTAAGAGATAGCTGTGCTGGCTCTTCTATAGCCTCTGTCGAGCTGCTTAGGACACTTTTGTCGGCTTGAAAACCGCTGGAAACCAACAGGCAACTCGACTAGCAGATGTCCTAACGCATCAGGACATCTGCTGTATCAGGCTTAAAACAAAAAAGAGGACATCTCAACAATGTCCTCTTTCCAAATATTTAGCGTTGATAAACGCTGGTTTCAGCAGCTATCTGTTAAGTGCGATTACACACTCTCTCTCTTAGGCAAGCCTATCAGCGAGCTTTATGCATCTGCATTAGATTCAATCCGACCGTAAAACACGCCTTGCAGGCGGACATCGTCAGAAGCAGCGGTTCCCATATCTGTATCAGAAGGCTGCTCAGAGATGAACGTACCGCCGACTTCGCCGGTATTGCTGTCGACCTTAGAAATCTGTAGGGAAATAGTGCCCGAGCCTACGTCGAACGCTTTGACATTCTCTCGACTAAGGTCAATGGAGTCAGCGCGACCAGGCAGTGCAACCGCGTTGTCGTAGCCGGTTGTTAAGCCACGCGCCTTAGGATCTAAAAAGTTGGCAGTTCGATACGAAGGCACTCGGAAGTCGCCGACAAAGTCAGTAGAGGTGGTGATGGCATTCAGCCCAGGCTGAGTTTGAGCTTTTAGCCCCTTAACTGTAAACAGGAAAGGAACCTGATCGCCACCCGGAAGCAAAACGGTAATGGCCTGGAAGTCCATCCCTAGCTTTTCATCAAAAACTAGGCTGCCGTCGGGCTGGGGAATAATGTCACCGCTAACCTGCTCTAAGGAAGTGGTGTAGCGAGTGAGCGACTTGCCAGCGACATATTCCGCCTCTTTTCGCTTGCTAGCAGACTTTTGCTTGACAAAGAAGCTGGTGGGCTCCATGCAAAGCTCTATCAGACGGTAAGAAACGCCTGACTCTAGCGGAATTTGGCCACGGCGAGTTTCGTCTACCTGGGGGCAGCTGTTGGCCAAGCCAGTGTTGCGAATTTCGTCGTAGGTCATTGGAATATTGCTAGTAGCGCTGGGAGCTTCGCTACAGGCCGTTAAGACGCTTAAGCAAAGGGCAAAGAACGCAGCAAGCAGGGCGCGATACCTCATGGTCTACCTCAAGACTGAATGAATATTAAAAGGGCAAAGGATTTTAGATCATCATTTTACAACGCAATCGCCCGGTTTTAATGGGTTTACCTCTGACCGACAGATGATTAGCGGCTAACAGCTTGCACCACTGTCAGCTGTTAGCGTAGGCTCTGACAGGTTGTGACGCGATTAGAAAAAATAAGTAAAGTTACATAAAGCTAAAAACGGTGAGTAATTCCGACCCTTCGTTCCCCTCCCAGAACCCAGTTCAGAGATCAGCCGCCAATTTGAAAGACACCCCTGCCGATTTGTTACAGCTTATGCAGGTCGCTGAGGCGGCTGCGAAAAGTAGAGAGGGCGACTGCTTAGCCCTGCTGAAGCTGCTGAGGATACTTGATGAGCTGCACTCCGAAATTCGAGACACGCTTTTTCGGGAGGCGCTGCCTGACAATCGTCAGCGCCTTTATCGACTGCTCAAAGATATGGAACAGGAGGGCGGTTGGCCCTATATTAGGCGGATGAAAATAACCGCGCTGCTAGAACACTTTAAAGCGGACGCAGAAGACGCGGAAGAGAGCAGCGATCGCCCAAACAGCCCCAAAGCTGAGTAAAGATTTTTAGTTCTTTGACTGTTCGCAGCCCGCTGAGGCTGAAAAAGATCAATACTCTCGCTGGCACAGCTGCTTGGGAAAGATGGGTTAAAACGCCGTAGGATCGCCTAGAATCTACCAAAAAATTCTACGCAGATCTTGTCCTCAAAGATAGGCAGATCAGATAGGCAAATTAAAGATTAGGTATATGGTCTCTAGAGTTCACTATAAAAGCAACCGCAAGCGCTGGAATAAGGTCGTTCAAAAGGCTGTACTGCCAGGTCTACTAGCTGTGCTAGCACAGGGAATTAGCTCGATGCCTGCACAAGCCGAAGTCAATCGGTTTTGCCAGCTATCACAGGCGGATGTCGAGAGCAAAGAATCGCTGCGGGTGGCGGGTCAACAGGGCGATCGCACCGCCCAACAGCAGTATGAACAACTCAGACGACAGCACAGCGACGAGGTGAAAGGCTGCCGCCAAAAGACCTGGCCCCAAAATCAGGCAATTTGGCTGCGGCTGTACCCCTGCGACTTGCAGCCCGGTAGGCTAGACGAGGTGATGGATCGAATTGTAAACATGGGCTACAACCAGGTTTATATCGAGGCGTTTTCAAATGGTCAGGTGCTGCTGCCTAAGAACAAGAATCCAACCGTTTGGCCGAGCGTTGTGCAGTCGAACGCGGATGCCGATCGCGATTTGCTCGCTGAGGCGATCGCCGCTGCCCACGACCGAGACATCAAAGCCTACGCCTGGATGTTTACCCTCAACTTTGGCTACTCGTACGGACAAAGGGCCGACCGGCGACAGGGACTGGCCCGCAACCGAGCAGGAGAGGACACGCGCGACTATGCCGACAACGGCACCAGCGGCACCTCGGAAGAAGCCTTTATTGACCCTTACAACCCCACGGCGCGAGCTGACTATTTACAGATGGTGCAAGCTGTCATCGCTCGCAAGCCAGATGGCGCGCTGTATGACTACGTAAGATATCCCAAACTAACGGGAGCGGCCTCAGTCGTTAGCAAGGTGAGCGATCTTTGGATTTATGGCCCAGCGGCTAGCCAAGCACTCATCCAGCGCGGTACCAATAACAAAGGCCGAGCCCTAATTCAGCGGTTTTTGCAAAACGGCTACATCACCGATACTGACGTAGCCCAGGTCGATGGCCTATACCCCAACGAGGGCGAGTCGCTCTGGCAGGGCCGCAATCCACCCACGGTGGCAGCTAAAGACTTAGCGCCTGCCTCTGAGCGCAGACCCGGCCTCCAGGACGAGCTATGGCGGCTGAGCGTAGCCCACGCTATTCAAGGCGTTGTGGACTTTTTACAGATAGCCTCAGCGCCCGCTCAGCAGGCTGAAATTTCTGCCGGAGCCGTGTTTTTCCCAGGCGGTAACCGGGCCATAGGCAGCGGCTACGACGCTCGCTTGCAGCACTGGAATCGCTTTCCTCAGTCGCTAGATGCTCATCCAATGGCCTATGCACTTTGCGGCAACACGAGCTGCATCGTAGATGAAGTACAAGAGGTGCTAAAAGTATGGCGCAATCCAGCGGCGGTGAAGCCTGCCATTGCTGGTATATGGGGGTCTACTCAGCGCGATCGCCCTTCGCTAGAAGCGCAGATGGATGCCTTGCAGCGCAGCGCCCCCCAAATCAATACGGTAAGTCACTTTGCCTTCTCATGGCAGGACGCCGAGTTTGATCGGTTCCGGAAGACTTGTCCTATGGAGGGAACCGCAGCACCGGATTTGGGGAATTTACAGGGAGGACGTCTACCTGGTAGTTCTACGCAGAGCGCTAGTAATCCGCAGTAAGAATCCGCAGCGAGAATCCCCCCTGAACCAGTCACCGGAAACCCAGCCCCGGCCCCTGCGAGAAGAGGCCGCTTCAGGCGGGGCTCAATGGGTTAGACCGCCTAGATATCCTCGGGGGGTAATGAACCAACCTTCGTAATTGCGGCTGCTGCGATTGCCGATAATGACGGTTGTGAGCATATCGATGGGATGTTCTAGCATTTCTCCTAAGCTGGTGAGCGTGATTTGCTCATCGGGCCGATACAGGGAACGGGCTAGGGCTACTGGCGTGTCGGGACTACGGTGCTGCAAAAATGTGTCGCGGGCAAAAACAATTTGGTCGGTGCGGGTCTTAGATTTTGGATTGTACAGCGCCACAATAAAATCACCCTCGGCAGCTGAGCGCAGTCGCAACTGAATGACTTCCCACGGCGTCAGTAAATTACTGAGGCTGATGGCGCAAAAGTCGTGCATTAGCGGAGCCCCTACTCGTGATGCCGCTGATTGCAAGGCGCTGACGCCCGGAAATATCTGTACTTCGGGCGTTTTGCCGTCCCAGGCCTGAGCCCTTAGCTGCTCAAGCACCAGCCCTGCCATGCCATAGATGCCGCAGTCACCCGAAGAAATGACCGCGACGGTCATCCCGCGATTTGCCAGCTCAATCGCTCGCTCGGCTCGCTGCTTTTCTTGCGTAATTGGCAAACCTTCGACGATTTGACCCGGTCGCAGCAAGGGGCGAATCAGATCGATGTAAAGGATGTAACCAATGACGACATCCGCGTTGGTGATGGCGGCTTTAGCAGCGGGCGTAATTTGGTTGAGGCTGCCAGGGCCAGTGCCGACAAGGTGAAGTTTGCCCGTGCGGCCTATGTATTCTTGGATGGATTGGGCGATCGCAACCGTCACCGCCCCCTTAAAACCGGCTTGCTTCACCACCTGCTTTTTCACCCGTAAGGCAGCACTACTTCCCCCTGCTGCGATAGTTGCCGCCGCCTCAGCAACGCTCGGCGTACCCACCGCACTTTTGACGACATCAGACGGACTAGGTACCTCAACAGTCGATAAAATCTCGGCGCTGAAGCAGCAAAAGGGCCAGTTCTTTTCTCGCGCATATTCCAATAAACCGACTTCATCCGCTTTCAGATCCAAAGTGGCAATCCCAGCAACAGCTTCTAAGGCTAAATGATGCTGACGACAGGTAGTTTCTATGGCAAGAGCAATCAGCGCCTTATCCGTGTCGCGCTCGCAGCCAATGCCCAGCCACAGCACACGCGGGTGCCACTGAACTTTGGGCAAATCTGACTCTGAGGCAAACGTTCTTTTAATCGGGCTAATCCAAACTCTCGCCCGTGGCTTGGCCTGGCTATTTCTGTCCTCAAATTCTGGAAAACCAAACTGAAAAGAATGGCCTGCTGGTAGATGCTTTTGCCACAGCTCAGATCCAGCTTCTTGCAGAACTTGCACGGGGGACTGGCGGGCGATCGCACTGCTCACCCCCGTCCAGTCACCGCTGCCTTTCACCCAGCCAAACGGATTTCCCAAAGTATCTATCCCTGGCAAATCCAGTGAGTTAGACGCCCCCGTTAAAACAGGCTGTGCGTTTAGAAGTTGACCGATGCGATGGGTGAGGCGATCGCCCCCACCCTGATGCCCGCCGCATAAACTCACCGCAAACTTACCCGCCGGATCAACGACTACTACAGCCGGATCGCTTGCTTTGTCTGTTAATAGCGGCGCAATGAGGCGTACGACCGCACCGCTAGCTAAACAAAAAATAAATCCTTCGTACTCATGCCAGTGGGCTTGCAGAAATGTTGCTAGCGAGGTGTCGTAGATGCGAGGGTTGAGATTTAGCGCGATCGCTTCAGGCCGAAGTTTAGGCGCAATCCATAGCTGGGCGACTTCTTCACAAAGGGGGGCGAGGCAGCGCAGTCCTGCTGGGGTTGTGGCGATCGCGGCGAGGGAAAAAGAGGGCATATATGTGTCTGACAGCGTAACTACACAGTATGCTACGCCGTAGCTGCATACCGCTTTTCTATTTGACCCGCGAGATGAGCATCACACCTAAGCCAAAGCACTGTTTCCTCAGGTTCGCACCAAGACTGTGTGAAGGCTATTTAGACTCCTAGCTTAGACTCGACTGGCTTAATTTTGCCGAATCGGAGCCATAGACTAACTTAAGGTGATGGATGACGGCCTAGCAATTCCTCTTCTGCTCCAATCGCCAACATCGTTAGCTGATTCAAATCAAGCGCATTCACTGTAGCCCTGCCGGTTGCTGTTAGCCCAACAATTTGTACTCCACTCCAACTAAAGTGTTCTTTCCAAGTCTGTTGGCGAGGATGGAACACTTTAATCTCTTTCCCTGTCTCCAGATCTGCAATTATTTGGCGAGAGCCCTTGCGCAAAGAGCAGAAGACACAAGCTAATGCCAAGTTGTCAGCATTTGTTGCACCTCTGGCTACTAAAGGAACAATATGATCGATATGAAAGGTTGCAACTTGGCCAGCTTGTAATATGCCGCAGTATTCGCAACGACTATTCGCTCTTTGAATCACTCGTCGGCGAAGCGACGATGGAATCGCACTCATTTATCCCTGCTTCATCACCCGAGTAGAGCGCAAGCGGAGCAGGGATAGAAATTCTGATAGTTCGACAAGTTCTTCAGCTTCCTGCCGCTCTGCCTGAGTTAGCTCTTGGCCCTCATCTTGGCGATCAAGAAACCTGTGTAGGCGTGCTTGAACCGCTTGGGGTAGCTGAAATTGAGCTAGTTCAACAGGAACCTCAATAACTTCAGGCATAGTGCAGATGGCTCATATCGAAAGATTCAATGACTCATCCATTGTAGAGTAAAGACCCGGAAGGGTAGGGGAGTACAGCCGAGTATTATAGGTTGAGATCGCATCGTCTTAGATAATTGAGAAGCAATGCAAGCTACGCATACATTTGAACCAAGGAGATCGTTCGTTTATCAGTCCACGGGTTCAGCCTAATTAGGAAACTTAGAACTGACCACTGAACCTTATTTTGATTTCTGAATGAGTTTCCTCACGCTCAATTAGGCTAAAATTAGGCAAAAAGCGCAAAGTGAAGAAACTGGCCGTTTTCTAAGCGGATAAGTATAATACTTTTTAGCAGTACGTTGGATGAAGCTTTTAGTCGAGCTATAGGTTCTAGGCTAACCATCTTTGCTAGTCAAATCTAAAGACATAATGGACTTAGCCCCAGCTTACTATTATGTAAGCGTAATTAGTAAGTAGCTGTGCTCATAGAGCAAATTATGATAAAGAAGAGAAGAAAGCACAGAAGGCACTTACCTAAAGAATTTGAATTTAGGTCACCGAGATATAGTCAAATCTGGTGTACGGGACAAAATCAAGCGGCCTTCTGACGATTCACTAAGGGAGAGGCTTCGCCAAGGCACGGTTCAAAAAAGGCCAATTTAGGGTAACACTCGCAGCACAAAGTAGACCATCGTTGATGAT